>CAMDFY010000092.1 GCA_945897705.1 Bifidobacterium breve
ACCCCGGTGTGGAGTATGCGCTGATCGCCTCGGAAGGAAACCGGTATGTCCTTGCCACGGCCCGACTGGCCGCCTATGCCCGGGAACTGGGGGAGGAGCCCGAGATCCTCGCCACCTACACCGGCGAGCAGTTGCTTGGCCTGCGGTATTCACCGCCGTTCGCGTATTTTGCCGACTCGGCGAATTCCTTTCAGGTGTTGCGCGGAGATTTTGTCACCACCGAGGACGGCACGGGGATCGTGCACATGGCGCCGGCCTACGGCGAGGACGACAAAGCCACCACCGACACCGTCGGCATCATTCCGGTCACTCCGGTCGACTCACGGGGCCGGTTCGATGCGACCGTGCCCGACTACCAGGGCATGCTGGTTTTCGACGCCAACCCGCTGATCATCAAGGACCTCAAGAACGGGACCGGACCGGCGGCGGTCAACGCGCCGGTACTGGTCCGGCATGAAACCTACGATCACCCCTACCCACACTGCTGGCGGTGCCGCAACCCTCTGATCTACCGCGCAGTGTCATCCTGGTTCGTGAAGGTGACGGATTTTCGGGACCGAATGGTTGAGCTCAACCAACAGATCACCTGGTATCCGGAGCATGTCAAAGACGGCCAGTTCGGAAAGTGGCTCTCCGGCGCACGCGACTGGTCGATCTCACGAAACCGATACTGGGGCACACCGATTCCGGTGTGGATCTCCGATGACCCGGCTTACCCGCGCATCGACGTCTACGGCAGCCTCGACGAACTCGAGCGTGACTTCGGGGTGCGGCCGGATAACCTGCATCGGCCCTACATCGACGAATTGACACGGCCGAATCCGGATGATCCGACTGGGACGGCGACGATGCGTCGGATAGAAGACGTCTTCGACGTGTGGTTCGACTCGGGGTCGATGCCGTACGCGCAGGTGCACTATCCGTTCGCGAATAAAGAGTGGTTCCACGGCGTCGATTCCGCCGACCCTGACAAGCAGGTCGAAGGCCATTTCCCCGGCGACTTCATCGTCGAGTACATCGGTCAGACCAGAGGCTGGTTCTACACGCTGCATGTGCTCGCAACGGCATTGTTTGACCGCCCGGCGTTCAAAACCTGCGTTGCACACGGGATTGTGCTCGGCAATGACGGTGCGAAGATGAGCAAGTCGCTGCGCAACTATCCCGATGTCAATGAGGTGTTCGACCGGGACGGGTCTGATGCCATGCGCTGGTTCCTGATGGCGTCGCCGATCCTCCGCGGCGGCAACCTGATCGTCACCGAGCACGGGATTCGCGAAGGAGTCCGTCAAGTCCAGCTTCCGCTGTGGAACGCCTACAGTTTCCTTGCGTTGTACGCCCCGCAGGTCGGGCGGTGGCGCACCGATTCCACTCACGTGCTGGACCGTTACATCCTGGCAAAACTTGCTGCGCTGCGTGACGACCTCACCGGTGCCATGGATGTCTGCGACATCTCCGGGGCTTGTGAGTTGTTGCGGCAGTTCACCGAGGCGCTGACGAACTGGTACGTCCGGCGGTCGCGTGCGCGCTTCTGGAATGAGGATCGCGAGGCGATCGACACCCTGCATACCGTCCTCGAGGTCACCACCCGACTGGCGGCGCCCCTGCTTCCGATGACCACCGAGTTGATCTGGCGCAGTATCACCGGTGAACGTTCGGTGCACCTGACCAATTGGCCTCAAGCCTCAGACCTGCCCACGGATTCGGATCTGGTCGACGCTATGGACCAGGTGCGTGAGGTGTGCTCGGCGGCATCTTCGGTGCGCAAGGCCAAGAAACTTCGGGTTAGGCTTCCGCTCTCCAAACTGACGGTGGCGGTGGCTGATTCAGAGAAGTTGCGACCATTCACCGATCTGATCGCCGATGAACTCAACGTCCGAGCCGTAGACTTGACGGACGACATCGACGCCTACGGCCGCTTCGAACTGGCGGTCAACGCCCGGGTCGCGGGTCCGCGGCTGGGCAAGGCCGTGCAGGACGCGATCAAGGCGGTCAAGTCCGGTCGCGGTGTACTCAACCCCGACGGCACACTCACCGCCGACGAAATCGTGCTGACCGCCGACGAGTACAACTCCCGACTGGTTGCCGCCGACGAGGAGTACACCGCCGCGTTGCCTGGCGGTGCGGGCCTGGTAGTCCTGGATGGAACCCTTACCGAGGAACTGGAAGCCGAGGGCTGGGCCAAGGACCGGATCCGCGAACTACAGGATCTGCGAAAGTCGACCGGCTTGGACGTGAGCGACAGGATCGCCGTGCAGATGGCGGTGCCGGCCGAACGCGCGCAGTGGGCCCGAACCCACCGCGACCTTATTGCCGGTGAGATCCTGGCGACGAGCTTCGATTTCGTTGAGCCCGCCGAGGGTTCGGCGGTCGACATCGGCGACGGTGTTCGGGTGGCGATCGAAAAGGCATGAGTGGCTCGGTGCGCTGGGTGCTGCACTTCGACATGGATGCTTTCTTCGCGTCCGTCGAGCAGTTGACGCGGCCGACATTGTGTGGCCGACCGGTTCTGGTCGGTGGCCGCAGTGGCCGCGGCGTCGTCGCGGGGGCTAGTTACGAGGCGCGCGCTTTCGGCGCACGCTCGGCGATGCCCGTGCATCAGGCCCGCCGACTGATAGGGCCGGCGGCCGTGGTGCTACCGCCGCGCGGCGCGGTCTATCACGTCGCGAGCAGACGGGTGATGGACACCGTCCGGACATTGGTTCCGGTGCTTGAGCAACTCTCCTTCGACGAGGCCTTCGGCGAGCCGGCCGAGTTGGTCGGCGCTGACGCCGAGACGGTTGAACGGTTTTGCATCCGATTGAGGGTGCGGGTCCGGGAACGAACCGGCCTGGTCACCTCGGTCGGTGCCGGGTCGGGCAAGCAGATCGCGAAGATCGCCTCCGAACTGGCCAAGCCCGACGGGGTGCGGGTGATCCGGCGCGACGAGGAGCATCGACTGCTCGCCGGCCTTCCGGTACGTCGGCTGTGGGGGATCGGACCCGTGGCCGAGGAAAGACTGCGCCGCTTGGGTGTCGAAACGGTGGGCGCACTCGCGGCACTGTCCGACGCGGAGGCGGCCAGTATCCTCGGCGGGGCCGCCGGACCGGCGTTGCGGTCGCTGGCCAGGGGAATTGATGACCGGCCGGTGGTTGAGCGGGCCGAGGCCAAACAGATCAGTGCCGAATCCACCTTCGACGCCGACCTGACCACCCTCGAGCACCTCCTGCAGGCGTCGATGTCGATCGCCGAGCACGCCCATCGGCGCCTTGAGCGCGATGGACGCGGCGCTCGCACGGTAACGGTCAAAATCAAGAAGTCGGACATGTCGACGCTGACGCGATCGACCACACTGCCGTACGCCACCGCAGACGCAGGCACGCTCACCGCGATGGCGCGCCGCCTGCTGCTTGACCCCAGCGATGTCGGCCCGATTCGGCTGGTGGGCGTTGGGTTCTCCGGCCTCAGTGACGTGCGTCAGGAATCGCTGTTTCCGGAGCTTGACCACCACGACGTCGAATCGACCGATACCGCGCTTCCCGAGCCGGCCAGCGAGAACTCCAGTTGGCGAGTCGGCGACGACCTCAAACACCCCGAGTTCGGCCACGGGTGGGTGCAAGGCGCCGGGCATGGCGTGGTCAGCGTCCGGTTCGAGACCCGCACCAGCGGCCCCGGGGTAATGCGCACTTTCAGCATCGACACCGCCGAACTCACCACCGCGAACCCGGTCGACAGTCTCGACTGGCCCGATGCGTTTGACGACTCCGACCAGTCAGCCCCACCGCGAGACGGTGGACTCCACGGGTAGTCCCGCCCCGAGTGCGGCCATCAGCAGGACCCTCGCCTGGCCGGCCCGCAAACGCGGCACCATCACCGCCCCCGCCGCCACCAGATCGGCACCGGGTCCGTAGGTCGGGCGGGCGTGTCCGCCCGGCACCCGACTGGTGATCGCTACCGCGACCCCGCGCCGGCAGGCTCGGGCCACCGCGTCGATCAGGGATGCGCCGGCGTTACCCGAGCCCATCGCCTCGATCACCACGCCGCGGGCGCCTGCGGCGGTGAAGCTGTCGATCGCGGTGCCATCTGCGCCGGGATACGCGGCCGCGATATCCACCCGGGGCGCAGAGGTGACCTGCCCTAGATAAGGGCGTTCCTTCGGCGTGGTGATCTCGAACGTCCCCTGCGAAACCGTGCCGACCTGAGCGGCGGCACTGAATACCAGTGCGCCGCCGAGCTTGGTGGTACCCAGGGGTGCCAGCACCGCGCCGGCGAAGCTCATCAGAACGCCGAGTTCCCGCGCGTGTGGGCTGGCCGCCACCGTCAGTGCGTCATGCAGATTTACCGGGCCGTCGGCGTCGGCCGCGTCGGCGGCCCGCGAGGATCCGGTGAGTACCACCGGCGCGTCGCCGCCGTAGGTGAGGTCAAGCCACAGGGCAGTCTCCTCCATGGTGTCGGTGCCGTGGGTGACCACGATCCCGTCGGCGCCATCGGTGGCGGCGGCGCTGACGGCGGACCCGATCAGCAGCCAATCGAGGGGGGTGAGTTCGGAGCTGTCCAGGGCGAGAAGGTCGACGACGTCGGTTCCGAGCCCTTCGACGAGGTCGGCGCCGCTAAGCGATGGCCGCAGCACCCCCGCGGGGTCTGCGCTCGTCGCGATCGTTCCACCGGTGGTGATCACGACGATTCGCGGCATGCGGTGATCATTCCATCAACCAGTGATGTGGCCGCGTTCGGACTCCAGGCCTTCCGAACGCGGGAATGACCGGGGATCTGCGAGCACGTGGATGATGGACACTGGTGAATGATGGAAGCGTGAGTGCCGATCCCGGGGAACCTGTGGTGCTGCGTCGTCGGCTGCGCCTGCTGCTGGCCGTCGCGGCCGTCGTGCTGACCCTCGACCTGGTCACGAAGGTTCTTGCGGTCCGCCTGTTGGCCCCGGGTCAGCCGGTGCCGCTCATCGGCGACACCGTCACCTGGACTCTGGTGCGCAACTCCGGGGCCGCATTTTCGATGGCTACCGGCTATACCTGGCTGCTGACCCTGGTCGCTTCCGGGGTGGTGGTCGGGATCATCTGGATGGGTCGCCGCCTGGTGTCGCCGTGGTGGGCGTTGGGCCTGGGCATGATCCTCGGCGGTGCCCTTGGCAACCTGATGGATCGCTTCTTCCGGTCACCCGGGCCACTGCGCGGCCACGTCGTCGACTTTCTGTCCATCGGGTGGTGGCCGGTGTTCAACGTGGCCGATGCGGCGGTGGTCGGCGGGGCGATTCTGCTGGTACTGCTCTCGGTGCTCGGCTATGACTTCGACAGCCCGGTCCGGCACAAGGCAGACACCCCGCGCACGTCAGACACCCAGCCCCCGGCGACGGCCGACCCCGCTGAATCCCCCTCATGACCGAGCGGTCGATGCCGGTGCCCGAGGGCCTGGCCGGAATGCGCGTCGATGCCGGTGTGGCCAGGCTGCTCGGCCTGTCCCGCACGGCGGCGGCGGCTGTTGCCGAGGGCGGCGGTGTCGAGATCGACGGAGTTAGGGCCGGTAAATCGGATCGCCTACAGACCGGTTCCTGGCTGAGCGTGCAACTGCCGGAATCGCCTGCGCCGGTGCAGAATACGCCGGTTGAGGTGGCAGATATGGCCATTTTGTATGCCGATGACGACATCGTGGCCGTCGATAAGCCGCCCGGAGTCGCTGCGCATGCGGGTGTGGGCTGGCATGGACCCACCGTGCTCGGTGGACTTGCCGCAGCCGGATTTCGGGTCAGCACCTCCGGCATCCATGAGCGACAGGGCATCGTCCAACGGCTCGACGCCGGAACCTCGGGCGTGATGGTGGTGGCGCTGTCCGAACGTGCGTACACGGTGCTCAAGCGCGCGTTCAAGGAGCGCACCGTCGACAAGCGGTATCACGCGGTAGTACAGGGACATCCAGATCCATCCAGTGGAACGATCGATGCCCCGATCGGCCGGCACCGGGGCGGCGACTGGAAATTTGCCGTCGTCGAAGGTGGCCGACACAGCATCACCCACTACGACACCTGCGAGATGTTCCGGGCGGCAAGTCTGCTCGACATTCATTTGGAAACCGGCCGCACCCATCAGATTCGAGTGCACTTCGCGGCGCTGCATCACCCCTGCGTCGGTGACCCCACCTACGGGGCCGACCCGGTCCTGGCCAAGCGACTGGGCCTGCAAAGGCAATGGCTGCACGCGCGCTCCCTGGCGTTCGCCCATCCGACTGACGGACGGCGTATCGAGATCACCAGTCCGTATCCGGCCGATCTGCAGCATGCACTTGAAGTGTTGCGGTCGGAGTATTGAGCGTCGCCAATGGCGACCGGTTGCTATGTTCGCGGGGATGCCGTCCCGGGCGGCACGGTGGCTACGCAGTCTCTGCGATCGGAGGTCGGATGGTCAGCCAGGTAGTAGGCCAGCGTCGCAAACGTCTTTACACTGTCGTCGCGGTGCTTTTAGCGATGTGGGCTGCGGCACTGTTGGCCTTGAATCTGACGCTGATCCCCGACACGTACTGGTACTCCTACTACGCTGTTGACTACACAGTGGGTTTCCTGCGGCGCGGGCTTGCGGGCGAACTCGTGGGTCTGCTGCCCGGCGAGGACCAGTTTTTCGAGCATCGGGTGGGTCGCTGGGTCTCGAGTGGGGCATTCTTCGTTGCGCTCGCCATCCTGGCTTGGTGGATAGCTGTGAGATCTGGGCGATCGGAGCGTCGACTGCAGTTGGCTTTGCTACTTGTGGTTCTGCCCTTCGGGTTCGCGTTCGGGCTGTTGCAGGCAGGGTCCACTCTCTTCGGCGGCACCGCACTCATCTTATTTGGCGTCTCCGTTGCGAGAGCTAAGTCGGATCGCTCGGTGCTCGTCACCAGCGCGATCTTCGGAGCTGTGTCCATCGTTCTCGTCCTGATTCATGAGGCGATTCCGTTGCTCTTCGGTCTAGGTGTCATCGCGGTTTTGGCGGTGTTGGCGAATCAGCTTGAACAGAAGGCTTTTTGGGCCAGCTGTGCCCTGGCGCTCGGACCAGGTCTGGTGACCGTTGTGGTGGTGGCGGTCTTTGGCAGGCATGGGGTAGCCGACGAGCTGTGCGCTCTGATTCCTCATGCTCAGGTGAGCAATCCACTGGCCGGAAAGCCGACCCTCGGTCAGCTGCTCAGCGGCTTCCGATACTACGACGACTACCACGACTGGGCGTGCCGGAATATCACTCCGTTCTACAACCGGGACCTTGTCGACGGTATCCGTTATGTCGGCAGACTCGGGGTGGCGGGGATGATCGTCAACACCGTCTTCGGCGTAGGCGTTGTCGCCATCGCGATTCTGGTAATCGGTTTGGTATCGGGCGTATCCCCGCGTCGTCTGCTGCCGATGTTGCGGCAGCGGTGGCTCGCCGTAGCTCTTGGGTTCTGCATGACGGTTCCGGTGTTTATGACCGGTGTCGACTGGGTTCGATGGTGGGTGTCGATCTCCCTCGACATCGGGCTCGTCTACTTGCTCTATGTCAGTCGGCAACCCGAAGTCGACAGCCCTCCCACCCGCCGATCGACGCGGGCCTTCATCGTGGCCGTCATTGCCCTGGCCCTGGTGCCGGTGGGCATCGTCCCGGCCTTCCTCGCCCCGTTGCCTATATGACGCTTCCGGTGGCATTCGCATATCCGGACGATCTGCAGCATGCACTCGACGTGCTTCGCGCCGAGGCGTGACGGCGGCCCCGTTGCGATTGGCTTTCACTGGGGAGTCCGGCCTTAATAGCCGGCGGGGCGGCCTGTTCTACGGCCTTATCGCCTACGGTTCCTGGGGGCTGTATCCGGCGTACTTTCCGCTGCTTAAGCCGGCGGGTGCGCTGGAGGTACTGGCACACCGCATCGTCTGGACCATGCTGCTGATGGCCGTCGTGTTGGTCGTGCTGCGGCGATTGCCGGATCTACGGTCGATCACCCGGCGCACCTGGCTACTGCTGGTGGCGGCGTCGGCGCTGATTTGTGTGAACTGGGGCGTCTACGTCTATGCCGTCAGCAATAGCCACGTCGTTGATGCCGCCCTCGGCTACTTCATCAATCCACTGGTCAGCGTGCTGTTCGGGGTCGTCATCTTCGGTGAGCGGCTCAGTAGGGCTCAGGTGGTCGCGGTTCTGATCGCGGCGTCCGCCGTGGTCGTGATGTCCGTTACGGCCGGCACGGTTCCGGTGATCGGGCTTGTCCTGGCGTTCTCCTTCGCCCTCTACGGGGCCGTCAAGAAGGTGGTGCCGGTCGAACCGGGGGTCAGCGTCGGCCTCGAGGCGGTGATCGCCGCACCTTTCGCGATTGGTGTCATTGCCGTGTTGGCAGTGACCGGCGGCGGTGCTGTCGGGAACCACGGCCCTGGGCATGTGGTGCTGATGGTGTTGACCGGCCCGATCACCGCGATTCCACTGCTGTGTTTCGCGGCCGCTGCCCAGCGTCTGCCCCTGGTCACTTTGGGGCTGCTGCAGTATCTGACGCCGTCGATGCAGATGATCCTGGGGGTCGTGGTGGCGCACGAGCCCATGCCGGCCGCACGGTGGATCGGTTTCGGGTTGATCTGGACGGCCCTGGCGGTCTTTAGTGCCGACACCATGGTCCGCAACTATCGGAGCCGGGCGGTACCTTAGCTTCCATTATGAGCAAACCCACGGCCAAGCAACGCAACCGCCGGATCATGATGGCGCTGATCGGCACGATCGCCGCCGCCGCCGCGATCGTGCCGATGGGTCTGGGCCTGCTGACGGCCCGCGAGGCCAGCCGGCAGGCCGATCTGCCGGCGCCCCCGACGACCACCGCGCCGCCGCTGACCATCAAGGCGCTTCCGGTGCGGCCGGTGGTCAGCGCCTTCGTGACCACGCCCGAGCAATGCCCGACACCGCCCCCGCCCCCGCCGGATCAGCCCACCCGGATCTGCGACATCAACAAGACGGCGGTCTATGAACTCGGCCCCGAGGGTCTGCGTCTGGATCTGACCGACGTCGACTCGTTCCTCAATCCGTTGACCGGTGTCCAGCTGGTGCAGATGACGATGACCCAGGAGTCCTCGGAGAAGTTCGCCGAGTTCACCGCCGCCCGGGTCGGCCAGCAAGTCGCGTTTGTCAGGGGCACGACGGTGGTGTGGGGTCCCAAAATCGGCGGGCCGATCGAGGGTCAGGTGCTCCAGCTCTCCGGCGAACTGACCCCTGAACAGGCCAAGGAGATCGCCAAGATGCTCGGCGAAAAGCGCTGACCAGCCAAACCCGGGGTTCGCCCCAGATCCGCGCCGGCGCCGCCGCCGACACGTGCGCCGACACGCCCGGTGCCGTCCCCCGACGGTCCTAGACTGAC
>CAMDFY010000093.1 GCA_945897705.1 Bifidobacterium breve
CAGCACACCCGGCACTTTCAGCACCGTTCGCATCCGGGGACTCATCTCGAAGTCGATCTTCGGCAGCACCCAGGCCGGGGTGCGCTGATACACGTCGAGGTGGCCGGCGACCCCGGCGAGCGCGCCGGCGATCTGCACTCCGCTGGATCCCGTTCCGATGAGCGCGACTCGTTTGCCACCGACGTCATAGGAGTCGTCCCAGTCGTTCGGGCGCATGACCCGGCCACCGAAGTCGTCGATCCCGTCGATCGGCACATCGGGTTTGGCGTTGACATAGCCGCCGACCGCACTGATCAGGAACCGCGCTCGGACCACGCGGCCGTCGGCGGTCTCGAGGCGCCACAGGGCGTGGTCGTCGTCCCACACCTGGCGCACCACCTCGGTGTCGGTCTGCAGATGCGGATAGACGCCTTCCCGGTCAGCGACATCGCGCAGGTACCGGTGGATCTCCGGGCCGGAGGCGAACAGTCGCGACCAGTTGGGGTCGCGGGCGAACGGGAACTGGTACCACAGCGACGGGATGTCGACGGCCAGACCGGGATAGTGGTTGTCGCGCCAGGTCCCGCCGACGTCCCCGGCTCGTTCCAGGATGAGGAAGTCCTCGATCCCGTTGCGCCGCAGCAGGTGCGCCGCGGTGATACCGCCCGGTCCGGCGCCGATGATCGCGACCTCATGGATGTGGCCGGTGTCGGTGATCGCGGGAGGAATGTCAGGCACGCGCACACCCTACGTCGGAGGTAGTCCCAGAAGGCCGGGAATCGCCGGTCGTAATCGTTCAACGTGCAGTGATGCGTTATTGCACGATACGGTGCAAGTATGCCTAAGACGGTACAGATCCGCGACCTCGACGATGAGGTCTACGTCGGCCTAGTTCGCCGCGCGGCGGAGGAGCGCATCAGCGTGCCGGAACTCCTGCGCCGTGAGGCTGCCCGGTTGGCATCTCGGCCATCGATGACCGCCTGGCTGTCGCGCATCGGTCGTCGCCCCTCATCGGTGTCGACGGCGGATGTCCTCGCCACTCTCGACGAGTGGCGCGGCGAGTGGCCCGATGCTCATCGTTGACGCGTCGTGTCTGTTCGAGGTGGTGGCTGACACCGCTCGCGCGCGAGAGATCGCCGATCGGCTCGCCGCCGATACCGACCACGCCGCGCCGCATGTGATTGACGTCGAAAAGACGGGTCGGGCGGTGGAGTACGCATGAGGGCGATCGTGTTGTTGGCGCAAAGCGGTCACCTCGACAAGGGCGGCATCGTTAGTGCGCTTGGCCTGGGCTGGAATGCCACCGAAACCCCGACCGCACAGCACGTACTGATCGTCTTCGCGGAGGTGGAGTGGTCGGAGATCGGCCGTGAATTCCCGATTCAGGCCGAACTGATCGACAGCGACGGCGTGCGGGTAACCCAGACCGAAAAGAGCATCATCAACGCCCAGCGGAGCCCGGTACATCCCGAGGGCACCCCGGTCACCATCCCGTTCATCGCGACGATCCCGCCATTGGACCTCACAGCCGGCGAGCGTTACCAATGGCGGGTTTCGATCGGCGGCGAGATGCACGAGGATTGGCTGGCCGGTTTCACCGTCAGCGGCACGCGCTGATCTCAGCAGCGGGTCAGGCCGGCAATGTCGTCGATCGGCGCCGGGCGATGCCAGTGCCAAGCCGCGGTGGCGGCGATGAATTCGTCCACCGTGTCCGTTACCGCCAGTGGCGCCTCGACGTGGGGGAAGTGCCCGACCCCCGGCAGCGTCACCAGCCTGCTGCCGGGCAGCGCCTCATGGGCATCGCGTCCATGCGACACCGGGATCAGTCGGTCCTGCTCACCCCAGAGCAGCAGGGTGGGCAGGCCCGAGGTGAAGTGCATTTTGTTGAAGGCGCTGACGGCCTGGCCGCGATAGTCGACCACCGAACGCAGGGTTCGCAGGAACGCGACGCGGGTGTTGGGATCGGCGAGCGAAACGTAAGCGTTCCAGGTTTCGTCCGCCTGCGCGCTACGCACTCCCAGCGAGGCGAGCCATCCGCGCAGTCGTTCGCCGGCGGCAACGACCTTCTGCGGAGCAATAACAGGCAGCACGAATTCGGCTCCGGGCGCTGACATCAGCCGCAGGGTGTGACCCAGTTCGGACCCCAGGCCGCCGCTGCTGATCAGAACGAGCCGTTCGATGTACTCGGGATGCTGGTGGGCGAATTGCATGGCGATGCCGCCGCCGAGCGAGTGCCCAATCAGGGTCACGCGTGAGATGCCGAGTTGATCGAGAAGATCGCGCAGCCACACCGCGAACGCACCGAGCGAGTAATCGGTTCGTGGCTTATCGGACTGGCCGTGGCCGAGCAGATCCGGCGCGATCACCCGGTGCCGCGTCGCCAGGTGCGGCATGACCTCACGCCAGGTCTGCGAGCTGCCGCCCATCCCGTGGATGAGCAACAGCGCCGACCCGTGGCCCAAATCCTGATAGGCGACTCGGTCGCCGTTGAGCACTAGATACTTCAATTCCGTCATGGAACCAGCCCTCCTTGGGTTACCGGTCAGTAACCTACGATACCGTAGGTTGGCGTCGGTGGCGCGGCGCGGTGGCAGTGATCTCGGACACCTGGCTGGTCAGCGCCGCGCGAATGCCGGTGCGCGCTCGGGTCGGATGCCGACCCCGATGACCCGCGCCGGGATCGCGGCCAGCCAGGGCAGCTTCTCCAACACTGCGACGAATGCCGCGGGCGGATTCCCGTCGGCGCCGGCAAAAACCGGGACCACCAACCGGCGGTGCAGGATCCGCTGTAGAGCCTGGGTGATCGCGGCCGGCGGGAGTCGGCGGCGATGCACCGCCACCAGGTCGGCCTCCGTCACATTCCGGCGGCGCAACGGTTCGGCCAAGAGCGTAGCCGCGCCGACGGCGTCCTGCACCGCGATATTGATCCCGACCCCGCCCATCGGCGACATGGCATGTGCGGCATCGCCGATACACAGCAGGCCCGCGGTATGCCAGCGCTTGAGCCGGTTGAGTTTGACGTCAAGGAGTTTCACGTCATCGAACGATCCCAGGTGCGAGGTCTGGGCCTCTGGGGCCAGCGCGGCGACCTCGGCCCGGAAGGCCTCAATGCCGCGGGCCCGCAGTCGTACATCGCTGCCCTTGGGGATCAGATAAGCCATCTGGAAGTAACCCTCGCGCGGAATCATGATCAACACCTGGCCGGGTGCGGTGCGCGGGACGAGCGAGTACTCGGCGTCGGCATCGCGGGGCAGCCGGAACCACCACACGTCGAACGGCACCGGCCACTCCCGGACCGGCAGCCCAGAATCGCTGCGTACCGTCGAGGTTCGGCCGTCACAGGCCACCGTGAGATCGGCGGTCAGTTCACCCTCACCGGCGGGACTGCGGAACCGCACCCCGCTGACCCGAGTGCCCGAGCGCAGCAGGCCGGTGACCTCATGCTCCATCTTCAGGGTGAAGGTGGGTTCGGCCCGGGCCGCCTCGGCCAGCAGGTTCAGCAGATCCCATTGCGGCACCATGGCGATATACGGGTGCGGCAGATGCAGACGGCGAAAGTCGACCAGCGTCACCTCCCGGCCGCTGGCGTCGAAGCCCAAGTGATCGATTCGGCTCTGCGGCACCCGAGAAAACTCACCCCACAGGCCAAGATCATCGAGCAGTCGCAACGTGCTGGGATGCACGGTGTCGCCGCGGAAGTCGCGAAGGAAGTCGGCGTGCTTCTCCAGCAGGGTGACCTCGACGCCGGCCCTGGCCAACAGCAGACCGAGCACCATGCCTGCGGGTCCGCCGCCGGCAATCACGCAGGTGGTCGACTCGCCCATAGAACCACCCTAGTTCGATGGTGCTAGATCTCGATCCTCGAGCCGATGATCACTGTCTGATCCAACGGGATTCCGAAGTAGCCACTGTCGGCGGCGACATGAGATATGCCGATGTACAGCCGTTTTCGCCAGGGTGCCATGGTCGGTGCGGATCCCGCCGCCACATCGAGTCTGGACAGAAAGTACGAGGCGTTGTCGACGTCGATGGCACCCTCGGTGAGGGCCGGGTCGACCAGTCGCAGCGCATCGGCGATGTGCGGTCGCTCCATGTAGCCGAACTGCGCCGCGACGAAGAAGATTCCGTCGTGACGATCGCCGAGACTATCGACACGTGCGATTCGCTCGGGATCGGCGACGCGGGGTTTCGGCGGCGTCTCCACCGTCATGATGATCACATTCTGTGGCAGCGCACGATTGTGATGAACGGTGGCGCGCAGTGCCAGCGGGGCAGTCGCGTCGCCTCGACTCAGGAAGATCCCCGTGCCGGGGATGCGCGGTAGCGGCGGCTGGCGATTGTCGATGTCGGCGATGAAATCGCCCAACGGTCCCTCTGCGGTGTCCCGGGCCGCTGCAGCGATCTGCTGGCCCCGCTGCCAGGTAGTCATCGCCGTGAAGCCGACGAGGCCAACCAGGAGCGGCAGCCACGCCCCGTGCAGCAGTTTGGTCAGATTGGCCGCCAGGAACAACAGGTCAACTGACAGAAGTGCCCCGCCCCCGATGACCAACGCCCACAACGGCACCCGCCACCGGAAATGGGCGACATAGAGGAACAGCAGCGTGGAGATGGCGATGGTCCCGGTGACCGCCATACCGTAGGCATAGCCCAGTGCCGCCGAACTGCGAAAGGCCAGCACCAGAATGAGCACCCCGGCCAGCAGCATGCCGTTGATCCACGGAACGTAAACCTGCCCGATCGAAGCCTCTGAGGTGTGCGCCACCCGTAGTCGCGGCAGGTAGCCGAGCCGGGCGGCCTGAGTCGCCACCGAGTAGGCGCCGGTGATCACCGCCTGCGAGGCGATCACCGTCGCGGCGGTGGCCAGCACAACCATCGGGATCTGGCCCCAGCCCGGAACCAGCATGAAGAACGGGGCACCGACCACGTTCTCCTCGCCGAGCAGCAAGGCGCCCTGGCCGAAGTAGTTGAGCACCAGCGCGGGCAGTGCCAACCCCACCCAGGCCAGCACGATCGGCAACCGGCCGAAGTGGCCCATATCGGCGTACAGCGCCTCCGCGCCGGTGACCGCCAGCACGACGGCAGCCAATGCGAAGAAGGCGATGTGGAAGTGGCCGGCCATGAACTCAATCGCGTACGTCGGGGAGAGCGCCCGAAGGATCCGCGGATGGCCGGCGATTCCGCGCACTCCGCAGATTCCGATCACGACGAACCACAGAATCATCACCGGGCCGAAGAACCGACCGACGGTGGCGGTGCCGTGCCGCTGAACGGCGAACAGCGCGATGATGATGGCAACGGTGATCGGGATCACGAAGTCGTGCAGGTGTGGGTCGACGACTTTGAGGCCCTCGACCGCGGACAGCACCGAGATGGCCGGGGTGATCATGCTGTCTCCGAAAAACAATGCTGCGCCAAGGATTCCGAGGGTGACGAGCATGCCGGCCAGGCGGCCGCCGGATTTGTCGCCGAGTCGGCGAACCAACGTGATCAGGGCCATCACACCGCCCTCGCCGTCATTGTCGGCCCGCATGATCAACGTGACGTAAGTCAGCGTGACGATGACCATCACCGACCAAAAGATCAGCGACACCACGCCATAGACGTTGTTGGTGTTGATCGGCACCGGGTGTGGACCATCGGGGTTGAACACCGTTTGCAGGGTGTAGATCGGGCTGGTGCCGATGTCGCCGAACACCACACCGAGAGCACCGACCACCAGGCCCGCGCGCAGTCCCCCGCGGAGTGGCTGAACAGGCGGATGTGGGGCCGCCGCCGTATCTGTGCTCACAGGGCCTTCCGGTGGCGAGGTTCGCTGGACCGACAGAATGCTATCGCCCATTCCGCCGTCCACTCGGGCCGCCAGCGCCTAGATTCTCCTCAAAGGACACGAAGGAGGCCTGATGCGGACGCTGCGCACACTGCGGGCGGCACTGCTCGGCGCGATGCTGGCACCGACGGCGGTGGCACTGGCCCCGACAGCCAACGCCGCGATGACGATCGGCCACTACAACCTCAACATCGAGGGCCGCTACGACTTCCACACCTGGATCTTCACGATCGCCTCCTGCAATCCCCCCGACGGTGTGGACCAGTGCGCGGTGGTCTCGGCGATCCCGATGCCGATCGCCAAGGCGTACGAGTGGTACGGCCAAGCCCAGCGAGTGGGCGACTCGTACACCATGACCGTTGACGTGCCGGATGGTTTGCGCTGTGGGGACGTCTACTACGGCCCGATCATCGCGACCCGCGATGTCTACACCTGGGATGCGGTGACCCTGGCCGGTACCCTGCAGTCCTCGTTCGCCGTGGGCTGCAACAACGCCCCGGGGGGAACGTTCACCTATCCGTTCAACCTGACGCGGCTGTAGGTCAGCCGACCAGAACGCCTGTGCGCCAGGCGATCAGGCCGATGAACAATGCCAGCAGGCCGATCGTGGCACCGCCCTGCACCAGGTTGCGCCCGGACCGGGGTGCGTACAGGTAGGCGGCCGCGATCAGGCCGCCGGTGACGAGCCCACCGACATGGCCCTGCCAGCTGATGCCCGGAATGGTGAAGGTGATGGCCATGTTGATCGCAATCAGCGTGACGACGCCGCGAACGTCAAGGTTCAGCCGCTTCGCCAGCACGAAGGTGGCACCGAACAGACCGAAGACGGCACCCGAGGCACCGCCGGTGGCAGAGTTGAGCGGCGAGAACAGATAGACGACCACCGAACCGCCGAGGGCGCTGAGCGCGTACAGGGCGGCAAATCGAAGCCGACCCAGGTGCCGCTCGAGGGGCGGCCCCACCACGTACAGGGCGCCCATGTTGAACAGGAGGTGCAGCAACCCGTAGTGGATGAACGCCGATGTCCCCAACCGGTACAACTCACCGCCGGCGACGGCGGGGGCCCACAGCGCCAGCTTGCCCTGCAAACCGGGTGTGACGGCCTGCAGCACGAACACTGCCACGTTGACGGCGATCAGCGCATAGGTGAGCACCGGTGCCCCGGCCCGGCGGACCCCGCCGGATACCGTGACCGCCGTCGGCGCATTCTGGGCGGCGGCCTGCACGCAGTCCACGCACTGGTGACCGACCGCCGCGCTACGCATACATTCCGGGCAGGTCGGCCGCCCGCAGCGGTTGCAGCTGACCAGGGTCTGCCGCTCGGGATGGCGATAGCAGCCGGGCGTCCCGGTCGGAGTCTGGCGGGGGTGCGGAAAGCTCATGGTGTTGGCGAGAGTACCTAACCGCGCGTCAGCGCACGCCGCGCAGTAACTTCCCCGGCCGCGCACCGGTGTCGGCGCCGAAGCGTCGGGTCACCACGCCGCTGACGACCGTCGCGTCGTAACCCGATGCGCCCTGGATGAGTCGGCGGCCACCGGCCGGCAGGTCGTAGGCCATCTTCGGGACGCCCAGGCCCAGCGCGTCGAAGTCGATCACGTTCACGTCGGCCTTCTTACCGACCGCCAGCACGCCGCGGTCGGTGAGCCCGAACAGCGTCGCGGTGTCGAGGGTCTGCTTGCGCACTAGGTACTCCAGGGCGAACTTCGGGCCGCGGTGGCGGTCCCGCGCCCAGTGGCTAAGCAGGAATGTCGGCAGCGAGGCGTCGCAGATCAGCCCGCAGTGCGCGCCACCGTCGGACAGTCCCGAAATGGCGGCCGGGTGCGACAGCATTTCGTGGATGGCGTCGTGGTTGCCCTCGACGTAGTTGAAGAACGGCAGCATCAGCATGGCGGTGCCGCCCGACTCCAGCATCAGGTCATACATGGTGGCCAACGGGTCTGCGCCGCGGGCGGCCGCGATACCGGCGACGGTGCGGTCCGGGGTGGGCTCGTAATCCGGCGGGTCACCGATCGCGTACATGGTGGCGGCACTGTGCTGAATGAACGCGAACAACGAGTCGAACAGCGGTTTGGGCTGGGCCGGCAGATCGGTCTCGGCCAAGATCGCAGCGCGCACCGCCGGATCGGCGAGCCGCTCGCGAAGGTCGGCCGGGGCGAGTTCAGCCTTGAGCTTGCGGAACGTCGGGCGGTGGGTGAACGCGTGATAGCCCTCAAAGCCGAACAGCATGCCGAACGGCCGGGCGGCGAACTGCGGGTGCACGCGGATCCCATCGTCGAATGCCCTGCCGGCGATATCGAGTTGCTTACGCCAGAGGTCGGGCGCCGATTGGGTCTGCACCATCGCGAACGAGACCGGCCTGTCGATCTCGGCGGCAAGGCGGACCATCCAGTCGAGTTCGCGCATCGGACCGTCGACGTTCTCCCCCGCCGTGCCGTCCGGCGCCACCTCGAAGACCGCCTGGCCGCCGGCAGCCATCGCTCGCCCGAGTGCGAACAGCTCGTCCTCGGCGGCATAGGTGCCCGGGACGGGTTCACCGTCGATGGCCCGGTGCGCTTCGGTGCGCGAGGTCGAGAAGCCCAGCGCGCCGGCCTCGATGGCCTCCTGAACGATGCGCGCCATTCCGGCGATATCGTCGGCGGTGGCTGCCTCGTTGCGCGCCCCCCGTTCACCCATGACGTAGCCGCGAACCGGGCCGTGCGCCACCTGAGTTCCGTAATCGACTGCCAGCCTTTGCTTTTCAACTGCATCGAGGTATTCGGGGAAGCTCTCCCACTCCCAGGTAATGCCCTCGGCCAGTGCCGAGCCGGGGATGTCCTCGACGCCTTCCATCAGTTCGATGAGCCATTGCTCACGCCCCGGCGCTACCGGTGCGAAACCGACTCCGCAGTTTCCGCTGACCACCGTGGTCACTCCGTGCATGCTCGAGGGCTCAAGCAAACCGTCCCAGCTGACCTGACCGTCATAGTGGGTGTGGATATCGACGAACCCCGGCGTGACGATCCGGCCGGTGGCGTCAAGGTTCTGCGCCGTCTCCCCGTCGAGACCGGAGTCGTCGCCGGATCGCCGACGTACATCGACGATTACCCCGTCCTTGATTCCCAGATCGGCCCGGAACGGTTTCCCGCCGGTGCCGTCCACCACCATGCCCCCGGTGATCGTCAAGTCATACATGCTGCCTCCTAGACGGTGCGCCGACTCCTCACGTTAGCCTCGGCCCTATACCGATGGGAA
>CAMDFY010000094.1 GCA_945897705.1 Bifidobacterium breve
TTGCGCTTCCATTCATGGTGTGGGTCTGGATGCGTCATCTGACCGGAAACCGCCTACGCGCGTTCCTGATCGCCTCCGCGGCGTCGGTGGCAACCTTCGGCGCGGTGTTCGCGGTGCTGTCCGGTGCGGCCGGCGTCGGGTTGGGCTGGTTGACCGCCCTGGCCGGCTCGGCGCGAGTCATCAACTGGCTGACGATTCCGACCGCGGTGGCCAATCTCGCCAACGCGATCGGCGGGGCATTCACGACGGTCAACTTCTACGGCGTCCTCGAAGTCACCCGGATGATCGGCATGGCAGTCATCGGGGTCGCGCTGCCACTGCTGTGGTGGCGCTTCCGGCACACCGATCGCGAGGCGCTACAGGGCATCGCGTGGGCGATGGTCGTCGTCGTGCTGTTCGCACCTGCCGCACTGCCCTGGTACTACACCTGGCCGCTTGCCGTGGCGTCGGGCCTGGCGCAATCACGCCCGGCGATCGCCTTCATCGCGGGTTTCTCAACCTGGATCATGGTGATCTTCAAGCCCGACGGCGCCCATGGCATGTATTCGTGGCTGCATGTGCTGTTGGCCACCGCGTGCGCCGTGGCGGCCTGGAACGCGTTACGCCGCCCGACAGCATTGACCTGAGGCCGGATCAGTACGCCATCGCCTGGGCCCGACGCAGTACCTCGCGGGCCTGGTGAGCATGCAGGGCATCGATCGGACGCGCGTTCGACGTTGCCTCGCGCACGCCATCGCGAGTGATAGTGAGTGACGGGTCCGCGGTGAACAACCACCGCATGATCTCGGTATCGGTGAAACCACCGTCGCGCAGCACCGCGAGAAGTCCCGGGAGCGGCTTGGTCACTTCCCCGCCGACGGTGAAGAACAGTCGCGGCACCACCGGGATGCCGTCGCGTCGCACCGCCACCAACTGGCCGTCCCGGAGTCGCTGATGGACCTTGGTCACCGGTATCCGCAGCAACTCGGCCACCGTCGGCAGGTCGTAGGTTGGTTCGTCGGGGTCGAGGACGTCGTCACCGGACGGAATGGTGCTCACCGAAGCATCCTAAGACCGCAGAGCGCCCGCCCCATGGTTAGGCGCCGGATGACACCCGCCAACCTAGGATGTTTCCGGTGATGACTGATCCGCTCGTCGGTGTGTTGCTCGACGGCAGGTACCGCGTCGAGGCCAAGATCGCGGCCGGTGGAATGTCGACGGTCTATCGCGGACACGATGTGCGCTTGGACCGAAAGGTCGCCCTGAAGGTGATGGACTCCCGCTACGCCGACGATCGGGAGTTTCTCACCCGCTTTCAGCGCGAAGCGCGCGCTATCGCACGCTTGAAGAGTCCGGGTCTGGTGGCCCTCTACGACCAGGGCAACGACGCCGCCCACCCGTTCCTCGTGATGGAACTCGTCGACGGCGGGACACTGCGCGAACTCCTTCGCGAGCGCGGTCCGATGCCACCGCACGCCGTTGCCGCGGTGTTGCGGCCGCTGCTCGGCGGGTTGGGGGTGGCGCATCGGGCCGGGTTGGTGCATCGCGACGTCAAACCGGAGAACGTGCTGATCTCCCGCGACGGCGAGGTAAAGCTGGTCGATTTCGGTCTGGTGCGGGCCACCGCCGAGGCGGGCATCACCTCCACCAGTGTCATCCTCGGCACGGCCGCTTACCTCTCACCTGAACAAGTCCTCGGCGCCGAGACCGGACCGCGCAGCGACGTGTACGCCGCGGGCATCATGGCCTTCGAGTTGCTCACCGGCACAACCCCTTTCAAGGGCGACAGCGCAATCACCGTTGCCAATCAACGCCTCGACCGGGATGTACCTGCGCCCAGTTCGGTGATCGACGGGGTGCCCGGCCAGTTCGACGAGTTCATCGCCCGGGCAACGGCCCGCGAGGCGGATGCCCGCTTCAGCGACGCCGCCGCGATGGGCGCCGAGTTGGACGCGATCGCCGAAGAATTGGCCCTGCCGCAATTCCGGGTGCCGGCGCCGAAGAGCTCGGCGCAACACCCGCCCGCCGGCCCGCCGGTTCGACGCCCAACTCGACAACTGACCCGGGGGCCGGAAGACTGGCCGCCCGTCGCGGCATCCGGCGATGATGCTGAGACCGAGGTGGTTCGCAATGACGAGACCGACGAACCCGACGAACCCGATGAATACGTCGCCCCGCCAAGGCAATTCGCGGGAATCGATATCGACGAATTCGCCCTCGCTCGGCAACGCTCCCGGCGCGTGCTGACGTTCTGGGTGCTGACCGTGTTTGTGCTCACCGGCATGGTGGCCATGGCGGGGTGGACACTCGGCCTCAATTTCAATGCCCTGATCGGCCGCTGATACCCGCCGAGCAGACGACGACAGCAAAGGGGTGGGCTATTCGCGGAGCATCTCCGCTGATGCCTATTCGCGGAGCATCTCCGCTGATGCCTATTCGCGGAGCATCTCCGCGACCAGGAACGCCAATTCCAAGCTCTGCTGGGTGTTCAGCCTCGGGTCGCACGCGGTTTCGTAGCGCCCGGACAGGTCGGTGTCGGAGATGTCCTGGGCGCCGCCGAGGCATTCGGTGACGTTCTCGCCGGTGATCTCTACGTGGATGCCGCCCGGGTGGGTGCCCAGCCCCCGGTGCACCTCGAAGAATCCCTGCACCTCGTCGACGATGCGGTCGAAGTGGCGGGTCTTGTACCCGGTGGACGACTCATGGGTGTTGCCGTGCATCGGGTCGCACTGCCAGATCACCTGATGCCCGGTGGCCTGGACCTTCTCGATGATCGGTGGCAGCAGATCGCGCACCTTGTGGTTGCCCAGACGGGTCACCAGCGTCAGCCGTCCCGGCGTGTTCTGCGGGTCGAGGCGTTCGACGTATTCGACGGCCAGTTCCGGCGTCATGGTGGGGCCGATCTTCACCCCGATCGGGTTGGCGATCACCTCCGCGAAGGCGATATGCGCGCCGTCGAGTTGGCGGGTGCGCTCCCCCACCCACAGATAGTGCGCCGAGAGGTCGTAGAGCCGGGGTTCGCCGGAGTCGTCGGCCAGACGCAGCATGGCGCGCTCGTAGTCGAGCACCAGCGCCTCGTGACTGGCGTAGATCTCCGCGGTGTCAAGGTTGCGGTCAGTGACGCCGCAGGCCGCCATGAACCGCATGCCACGATCAATCTCGCCCGCCAACGCCTCGTAGCGCGCCCCGGCCGGCGAGGTCCGGACGAACTCCCGGTTCCAGTCGTGCACCAGATGCAGCGATGCCAGCCCCGACGAGGTCAGGGCGCGGACCAGGTTCATCGTTGCGCTGGCGTTGGCGTAGGCCCGGACCAACCGGGATGGGTCGTGGTCGCGCACGGCCGGATCCGGTGCGAAGCCATTGATCATGTCACCGCGGTAGGACTTCAGGCCGAGGGCGTCGATGTCTGAGGAGCGCGGCTTGGCGTACTGCCCGGCGATCCTGGCCACCTTGACCACCGGCATGCTGGCCCCGTAGGTCAGGACCACCGCCATCTGCAGCAGGGTCCGGATATTGGCGCGGATGTGAGGTTCGGTGTTGTCGGTGAAGGTCTCGGCACAGTCGCCGCCCTGGAGCAGGAAGGCCTCGCCGCGGGCCACCTCGGCGAGTTGGCGGGAGAGTTTCTCGATCTCGGAGGCCACGGTGACCGGGGGCACGCTCTCCAGCACCGTCCGCATCGCTGTGGCCTGCTCGGCGTCCCAACTCGGCTGCTGGGCGGCCGGTTTGGCAAGTGCCGCGTCCAGCCGCTCGCGCAGTCCGGCCGGAAGCGGCGGTAACGCCGGCAGCTGGTCGATCGGTACGTCGACGGTCCAGTTCACCGCATCATCCTAACCGTGCCCTACCCCGCAACCTCACCCTCGGCGATCCCGCCGAACTGCGCCGCGGGCCCGGCGCCCGGATCGCGGCCCGTGGTCATCAGCTCGAAGCGTCGCCAATTGTGCCGGGCGTCGACCAGCGCGTCGTGGGTGTCGGACGGCCGCGGCGGCATTTGCGGGCAGCCGCGGTCCTCCCACAACTGGCGAAGCTCCCGGGTAAAGCGCGGAATCAGCGGCGGCAAGCTGGTCATCGGACCCCACAGCTGGCACAGCGCGACGTGGTCGTAGGCGCCCACCCAGGCCCACAGTTCGATCGGCTCCTCGCCGTCGACGCCGAGGAACTCCTCGAGACCCTCCCGGATCTGCCGACGGGACCGCCACACCTGCGAGGCCGGCGAGGGCAGCCTCGGCAGCACGTTGGTGCGCACCCACCGGCCGGCCGACTCCGGGTCGAACTCGGTGGACACCGCGTAGTACTCGGCGCCGTTGTCGGCGACGACCCCGATCGAGATGAGGTCGATATGGCGGCCGTTGTCGATGAACTCGGTGTCGTAGAAGTACCGCACGGCGAGTCCCTATCCGCCGGCCTGGGTTTCAGCTACCGGAGATTCGGCTAGCGGTCGTCCCACTGCTGGGGATCCCGCTATTGGGGCGCCCCGGCGCGCGGGCGCCGGTGCGGCGCGGATCTCACGGTCGAGTTCGGCATTGACCTCGGCATCGGCCGGAAAACGCGGCTCCCCGGCGATCACGTGCTGCAACCAGAGGTTGGCCTGCACGAACGGCCGACGCAGGTAGCGTTCGCGCTCCATGCTGTGGTGCATCTTGCGGGGCTTGTCCTGGTAGTACCAGCGGGCCCAGGGAGCGTGCGGACGAGAAAGCCGAATTGCGCCGACGAACAGCAGTGGCGTGATGAACATGCCCACCAGTCCGGTCCACAACTTGCCCTTCAATAGCACCACTACCGCAAGCACCAGCGTGAACAGCGCCAAGGCCACCACGGAGACGCGGGCCAGAATCGAGGTGTTGTCCCGCCAGATCCCGATGTCGAAGAACGACAGTGGGTTGAACCCGAGGACCAGCAGGCCGGCGACGGCGGTCGCCACGAAGACCGCGTCGACGGAGGTGCGCCCGTCTTCGGACCAATACACGTCCTCGAGGTGCAGGATCAACGCAAACTCGTCGAGCACCAGGGCCGCTCCGATCCCGAAGATGATCCCGGCCGCAGTGAATTGATGTCGGGTGCCCTCCTGGGCCATGGTCACCATCGCCACACCGGAGGCCAACGAGAGGATCACCCCGAACACGGCGTGGTGGATGTGCACCCCGCCGCCGCTGCCGCCGTCCGCGGACGAGACCGAGATGTTGTGCGGCTGCCACCACTTGCGCGGACCGGTGCGGCCGGCGGTCGCTCGGATGTAGCGGGTGATCGTCCGGGTCACGAAGAACGTCAGGATGAACGCGATCAGGCACCACATCAGTGGTACCCGACCCGGAGCGATCACGTCGAAGTGCAGGCTCAGGGGACTATCCGGGGAGAAACTTGGGCGGACGGCGGGGGGCACGGCTAGGAAACTTACGCCCAACCGTTAGCCCACCGCCGTCTCGGGCATCCGCGCCGACGGCGCGACCGGGGCGTCGCGATCGGCGGCGCCAACGGAACGGCCCTTGAATGTTGCCGCGTAGATATCGACGTACTCCTGGCCCGAGAGGTTCATCAGTTCATACATGACCTCGTCGATGACGGCCCGTTCGATGAACCGGTTGCCGGCGAGGCCCTCGAAGCGGGAAAAGTCCATCGGCTCGCCGAAGCGCACCGTGACCCTGCCGAACCGCCACATCCGCGACCCGGGCGGGTTGACACCATCGGTTCCGATCATCGCTACCGGGATCACCGGCACGCCCGTCTCGAGTGCCAACCTCGCCAGCCCGCTCTTACCCTTGTAGAGGCGACCGTCCGGCGAACGGGTTCCTTCCGGGTACATCCCGAGTAATTTGCCCTCATTGAGCAGTCGTCGTGCGGTGTCAAGGGCCGCCTGCGCGGCGTCGGCGTCGCTCCGGTCGATCGGGACCTGGCCGGCCACCGTCATGAACCACCTCTTGAACGCCCCTTTCACCCCCGTGCCGGTGAAATACTCCGACTTTGCCAGGAAGGTGATCCGTCGGCGGACGACGAGGGGCAGGAAGAAGCTGTCCACCACCGCCAGGTGGTTGCTGGCCAGGATTGCTGGCCCGGACCGCGGAACATGTTCCAGGCCTTCGACTTTCGGCCGGGTCATGAACGAGAGCAAGGGGCCCATGAAGACGTACTTGAAAAGCCAGTACCACATAACCCCTCCTCTCCGGCGCACACCAGTGAGTTCCTGGGCACGACTCTACCGAGACCAGCAGCCCCGAACCACCTGGCGCGCGCTGTTCACGGTCAATCCTCAGGCGGCTTCAATCCTCGACAGTCACGGGCTCGACGATGATCGGGATGCCGTGATAGCGCCCGTCGGACACGCCGGGCCCAGTCGCACCGGGCCCAGTCACCCCGGGCCCAGTCACCCCGGGCCCAGTCGCACCGGGCCCAGTCGCACCGGGATCCGTCACATCGGGATCTGGCGCGCCGGTACCTGTCACATCGGGCTCGGACACATCGGGATCCGTCACCATGCCGCGGATCACCGCCAGCAGCGCCACGCTGTGGTCGGCGATCACCGTGAGCAGGGGATGCTGTTCGCCGTTGGCGACCGCCGCCAGCGCACATACCGGGCACCACACCTGCTGGCAGCGCCCCGCACCGCCTAGGCCCTCGGTGGCCATCGTCGCGGCGGCCCGGACCGCAGGGTCAAGGCGATCGAGGATCAGCTGGGCGAGTCGGCGCAACTCGGGTCCGATGTCGGGGTGCGGCGTACCCATCACCGGTCACCCTCGCCAGCGGATCCGGACACCGGCCACACCGACGGATCGGGCCGGAACGTGATCGTCAGCTCCGTACCGCGCCGAACAGCTCCGATCACGACGCAGCGGCGCAGCACCGGAGCCAGCCGCACGCGACGGCGAACGTCGGCCACGCCGATGATCAGGTCATCACCGGCCCGACCGAGACGAAGCGCGTCGCAATCGAGCCGAGGCAACTCCAGTCGCATCCGGTACACCGAATCCAGGCCAGACCCGGACTCGCGATCGACGACCGGTCGCAACGGACCCGGCGGCGCAACTCCGTCCCTGCTGCGCGCCTCGTCGAGAAGTTGGGCCAGCGCCTTGGGGCCGATGGGTTCGCCGGGCAGGTGGGGCGTCAGCACTAGCCGCACCGCGCCGATGGTGTCGGCAAGATCCTCCAGGACCGCGTGCTGTTCGGCGATCCGCGCCGCGTACCAGTCAAAGGCAGGATGATCCGGAAGGTTGCGGTACTCATAGGAATCGTCTTGGAAGAGAACCTGATTGACGATCAGCTCGGCTACCCGTAACCCCATCAGGGCCAGCGAACCGAGGGTTCGAACAGCTTCGGCGGCCACCACCCGCTCCGGGGTGAGTACCAGATGTGCGCTCACTCGGTCCTGGTCGCTCAGCAGGGTGGACAACGACTCCAACCGCGCGGTGGCAACCTCCACCATCGACGCCGTGGCGGCCGAGCGGGCATCGGCGACGGCGGCACTGAGTCGACGGTGACGTGGCCAGAAGCGCTCCGCGTACAGGGCGAAGGTGGCAGGCAGGGTCAGCATTCGTACGGCGTCGGCGGTGGAGGCGCAGTCCACCACCACGTAGTCCCACCGACCCGAGGACGCCAAGTCCGCCACCGCCTGCAGGCCCAGCATCTCCTGGATGCCGGGCATCGCGCACAGTTCCTCGGGCGCCACGTCGTCGAGTTCCGAATCCGGAAACCGCGCGGCCAGCACCGGGGCCGTCGGGCGCCACGCCGCCTCCAGCAGTGCCAGCGTGTCCAGCGCCATCGCATCGAGGAATCCACCACCGGTGCCGGCGCGTTCCTCCGTCAGGATCCGCACCGGGTCACGGCCGTCACCGGGCTGCACCGGTTCGCCGAGGACATCGCCGAGCGAATGGGCCTGATCGGTCGAGACCACCAGCACCCGATCGCCGCTCAGCGCCGCCGCCACCGCCGTCGCCGCCGCCAACGTCGACTTGCCAACACCACCCTTGCCGACAAAGAAGGCAATCCGGGCCTTGCCGACGAAGGAGGCGATCCGAGCATCACCGGCGAAGAAGGCAATCGGGGCCTGCCGGGGCGGGCCCGCATCGGCGGCGGCGTCAGCGGATTCCACTCAGCCCTCGACCCGCTTCTTGAGGTCCTTCAACGCGGTATCGGTGAGCCGGCGCTCGGCCTTGCGCTTGAGCAGACCAATCATCGGAACCATCAGATCAACCGCGAGTTCGTAGGTCACATCGGTTCCGGAGCCCCGGGGGGTGAGCAGGTAGACGCCATCGAGGGATTTGAGCAATGTGCTCGACACCAGCGACCAGCGCACCGACCGACGATCGGCAGGCCATTCGTAGGCGAGGACCATCGTGTCCTTGAGCACGACCGCTTCCAGCACCAGGCGAGCCACCGCGGGATTGCCCTTGGCGTCGGTCTGGAGAACCTCGGCCTCGGTGTACTCCGACACCCACTGAGGGTAGGAGGCGATATCGGCGATGACATCCATGACCGCGCTCGGTTCGGCGTCGATGTAGATAGTCTGCGCTGTCTTATCCGCCACCGTCAGAGCTTCCCAAGACGGCGGGACCGTCGCGTTCGTCCCGTCAACATGGGAACCCACCGTACCCTCTCGCACCTCGACCCGAACCGGCTATCAGGGCCTCGGCGGTGTGCCCACCGGTCGTGTCGCCTCCAGGGTGTTCTTGATCTCGAACGCCATCCGTTTGCCCGCCACCCGACGCCGATGATTGAGCGTGGCCGGATTCGTCGGAGCCGAACCGCCGGTGGGCTCCGCGTGCAGGAAGTAGTGCAGGACGACCCCGTCGAGCACCGGTTCCAACCAGACCTCCATGGTTCCGGTGAGGGCGCCGGTGACGGTCCATCGCACGCCCCGCTCGGCCCGGTCTTCGACCACCTCGAGGTAGAGGTCGGTGAACCAGCGACGCCAGTTGGCCCGGTCCCCCACCGCCCTGCCGACCGCCACCGGATCGGCGGCGACGAACGTCTCGTCAGCGACCTGGAT
>CAMDFY010000095.1 GCA_945897705.1 Bifidobacterium breve
GCGGCCAGAGCGGTCGCGAGGTCTGGTACGGCCGGCGCGGCGGGCCGGCCGACCGGATCGCGATGAATCTGCTCAATCGAGACCGACTCGACTTCACCGGTGGTGCGGGAGCGCAGCGTCGTGACGACGTCGCGATAGGGGGCGATCGACGCGTCGAAACCGGAGTTGAGTTCGCCGACTGTCCCGTCCCGCAGTCGTTGAAGGTTTTCCTCCACATTGTCGGCATTCATATTGATCAGCACACCGGTCCACTCAGCCGCAGCCTGCATACTGCGGGCCTGGAAACTGCGCTCGGCGGCGGCGGCCCGGTGATCCGACCACATCACCGAGATCAGCACCGCGACCGACAGCGCCACCACGGCGAGAACCGCGGACGCGACACCAAAGCCGGAAAACGTCCCGGAACGCCGGCCGGTAGGACCACTCGCCTCGTCGGGCTCAATCACCTCGTCGAACCCGGGCATGGGGGCAGGCTACCCGCGCATGGTAAGGATGACGGCGTGACGGTACAGACTGCACGATCCGGCATCGACCTGTCCCACATCGACGCCACGGTCCGCCCGCAGGACGACCTGTTCGGTCATGTCAACGGCCGTTGGCTCCGCGATTACGCCATCCCCGCCGATCGGGCCACCGACGGAGCCTTCCGCGTGCTCTACGACCGGGCCGAGGAACAGGTGCGGGAATTGATCACCGGCGCCGCTTCAGTCTCCGCCGAGAGCGCGACCGACG
This sequence comes from Bifidobacterium breve, assembly GCA_945897705.1. Classification (GTDB taxonomy): domain Bacteria; phylum Actinomycetota; class Actinomycetes; order Mycobacteriales; family Mycobacteriaceae; genus Mycobacterium; species Mycobacterium aquicola. Next base: position 733 of record CAMDFY010000095.1, read on the forward strand.
AGCAACGTACCGACGAGCAACGTATCGGTGAGTTGTACGCCAGTTTCCTCGACGAGGAGGCCGTCGAGCGACGTGGCCTGACACCCCTGCTCGAGGAGTTGGCGCAGATCGACTCGGCCCAGGATCGAGATTCCCTGGCTCGGGTTCTGGGCCGGCTGCAACGCACCGGTGTGGGCGGCGGTGTGGGTCTCTACATCGACACCGACTCCAAGGACTCCAGCCGCTACCTCGTCCACCTCAGTCAGTCCGGCCTCGGACTTCCCGATGAGTCCTACTACCGCGACGAGCAGCACGCGGCGATCCTCGGCGCCTACCCGGCACACATTTCGGCGATGTTCGCACTGGTGTACGGCGGCACGGCCGAGCAGTACGCCGACCGGGCCGGGCGGATCGTGGCCCTTGAGACCGCACTGGCAGCGGCGCACTGGGACGTGGTGCGCCGTCGCGACGCCGACCTGACCTACAACCTGCGGGCCTTCGCGGATCTTCCGGCCGCGGCGCCGGGCTTTGACTGGACCGGTTGGATCGACGGACTCGGGATCCCCGCCGACGCGATCGGCGAACTCATCGTGCGTCAACCGGACTACCTGACCGCGTTCGCCCGGGTGTGGTCGGGCGAGGCAGTTGCCGACTGGCAGGACTGGGCGCGCTGGCGGCTGATCCATGCCCGCGCGGCGGTTCTCACCCGCGCACTCGTCGACGAGGACTTCTCCTTCTACGGCCGCACCCTCAGCGGCACCGAGCAGATCCGTGAGCGCTGGAAGCGAGCGGTCTCCCTGGTCGAGGCCGTAATGGGTGACGCCGTCGGTCGCCTCTACGTTCAACACCACTTTCCGCCGCAAGCCAAGACGCGGATGGACACCCTGGTCGCCAACCTGCGCGAGGCCTACCGGATCAGCATCACCGATCTGGAGTGGATGACCCCCGCGACCCGGCAGCGAGCGTTGGCGAAACTGGACAAATTCACCGCCAAGATCGGCTACCCCGAACGCTGGCGCGATTACTCCGCACTCGTCATTGCCCGAGATGATTTGTACGGCAACGTGATTCGCGGAGCCGAAGTGGGTTTCGGCCGCGAGGCGGCCAAACTCGGCGGTCCGGTGGACCGTGACGAATGGTTCATGACGCCGCAGACGGTCAACGCCTACTACAACCCGGGGATGAACGAGATCGTCTTCCCGGCGGCGATCCTGCAACCACCGTTCTTCGATGCCGACGCCGACGACGCCGCCAACTACGGCGGCATCGGAGCGGTGATCGGCCACGAGATCGGCCACGGCTTCGACGATCAGGGCTCCAAGTACGACGGCGACGGCCATCTCGTCGACTGGTGGACAGACGAAGACCGGCGCGAGTTCACCGCCCGCACGACCACACTGATCGAGCAGTACGACACCTACGTGCCGCGCGACCTCGCCCAGGGTGCCGACGCTCCGCACGTCCAAGGCGCATTCACCGTCGGGGAGAACATCGGCGACCTGGGTGGGCTATCAATCGCTCTGCTGGCCTACCGACTGTCATTGGGCGATACGCAGGCCCCGGTGATCGACGGACTCACCGGAATACAGCGCGTATTGTTCGGCTGGTCGCAGGTGTGGCGCACCAAATCCCGCACGGCAGAGTCCATTCGGCGCCTAGCCGTCGACCCGCATTCACCGCCAGAGTTCCGCTGCAACGGCGTGGTGCGCAACATCGACGCCTTCTACGAGGCGTTCGACGTGAGCGAGAACGATGCTCTCTACCTCGAACCCCGGCAGCGGGTCCGCATCTGGAGTTGACGTCCAGCAGTGGTGCTGGTTAGTACAGCGTCCACTGCCAATCGTCGGCGCCGTCGGGCGTGGTGTAAAGCCCACCGCCGGAGTTCTTGACCACGATCGGGTCGCCGCTGCCGAAGTTGTCGTAGAACCACTTGGCGTTCACCGGGCTGAGGTTGATGCACCCATGGCTGACGTTGCGCTTGCCCTGATCGCCCACCGACCACGATGCGCCGTGCACGAAGCCACCGCTGTTGTCGATGCGCACCGCCCACGGCACCTTGATCTTGTAGCCGTACTCCGAATTGATCGGCACTCCGTAGGTCGAGGAGTCCATCACCAGGTCGGGGAACTTCTCCAGCACGTAGTAGGTGCCATTCTTGGTCTCATGGATGCCGTTGTCCATACCCATCGAGATCGGCATGGTCTTCTCGACCTTGCCGTTGCGGGTGACCGTCATCTGGTGCGTCGCGTCGTCGATGGTGGCGACCAACGAGTCGCCAACCCGGAAACTCGACTTCGCGCCACTGGCGTCGATATTCACGATCGTGCGGGCCGGCCAGAACTTGTACGGCCGCCAGCGGACCTGGGTGTCGGTGGTCCAGTAGAAGGCACCCGCGACCGGTGGCGAGGAGGAGATGCGGATTGCCTGCTCGGCCAATGGCCGATTGGCGATCGGTCGCTGGAAGTTGATGATGATCGGTTTGGCGACACCGACGAGGGCACCGTTGACCGGGTTGAACGAGGGCGGGGCAAACACCGGATCGCCAGTGAAAGGCGCGGCGTTCTGGCCCCTGGCGGCGCCCATCGTGGTCGCCTGCGGGGCGGGAGCCACCGGGGCGGGGGCTACCGGGGCGGGGGCTACCGGCGGGGGCGGCGGGAGTGGATCGGCCGGCGGCGGCGGGGGCGGCGGGAACTCACCCGGTGCCACCAGATCACCGGGCAGCGGAGGTGGCGGCGGCGGGAAGAAGACCGGCGGCGCCTCGACCGGGATCGGCGCGGCGTCGACAACCTGTGGATCAACCGGGGGCTGATCCGGATCGGCCAACGCCGAACCGCTCCCCAGACCCGCACCCACCACACCCAACACGCACAACGCTGCGGCCAGGGTGCCCTTCACCGGCTTCACCAGACTCCTCCAATATTCGCTGTCCCCAGGGGATTCACTGGTTCCAGTGTGACATAACCCCGGTGCCAGCCATCACCGCCGATATCGGCGACGCACCCGGTCCGGGACCTCGAAAAGTACGCTGAACTGTGCTGTTCATCGCGGCGGCCGTGACCAGCGTTACATCCCGGCGGGTTTCCCGGCGAGAAGATCACGGCCTACCGCGACGCACGCTCCGACAACTGCGATCAGCAGTGCCGACGTGGTCAGCATCGCCGAAAGACCGGCAGCCTCGAACACCATGCCGCCGAGGACAGACCCGGTCATGATTCCCACCTGGAATGCGGCCACGTACAGCCCGGAGGCTCCGTCGGGGTCGTCCGGTGAGTGCCGCATGGCCGCCGATTGCAACAGTGGCGCCATCGCGGTCGCCGTCGCACCCCACACCATCACCGCCACGACGCCGATCAGCACAGTGACCGGGCTGTGGCTACCCGCGACACCCAGCCCGGCCAACACCGCGAGCGCCAGGCACAGGCCGGCCAGACTCCCGACCACGGCAGCCCTCGGGCGCCGGTCTCCCAGCCCGGCCAGCAACCCCATCGCGGTCAGGCCCGAAACCCCGTAGGCCGCCAGCAACCAGGCCAGGTTCAGCCCAGCGATGCCCACGATGTCGCGGATGATCACCACGATGAACGTGTAGGAGACGAAGTGCCCGGTCACGCCGACCAACGTCAGCAGGCTCATCGTCGACAGCCCGCGGTTACGGCGGCCCCAGGGCCACCGGGCGGCGGGAGCGGCCACCGACATCAGCGGGAGGGTGAACCGGGCGGCCACCGCCACGGCCAGGGCTGCCGCGGTGATCGCGGCCACCGCCTCCCGCCAGCCCCACACCTGACTCATCATCGCGGTCAGAGGACTGCCGACGACCAGTGCCAGACCGGTGCCCGCGAACACGGCGGTGGTGGCGCGGCCGGCGTAGGCCGGTGGAACCAGGCGAACACCGATCGGTGCGATCACCGCCCACATCAATCCGTGCGTCAACGCGCACAGTCCCCGCCCCAGAGCCAGGACGGTGAAAGTTGGCGCCAGCGCCGAGATCAGTTGGGAAACCACCAGGCTCAGCAGGGTGAACAGCAGGGTCGTGCGCCGAGGCCAGGCGGCTGTCCAGCGCACCAAGGGAACCGTGGCCACAGCCGCCACCAGCGCATAGCCGGCCAGCAGTCGGCCTACCGAGGCTTCGCTGACGCCGAGGTCATCGGCAATCACCGGCAGGGCCCCGACCGGCATGATCTCGGCGGTCACGTAAACGAAGGCCGCCGCCGCCAGCACAGCGAGGGCGAGAATGACTCGCGGCGTCCAGGGCCCGGAGTGGGTCGTCGGGGCACAGACATCGACCGTCGCGGTCTGAGCGGGCACGACTCACGGTATCGACAGCCCGACCGGGTCCGGAGCGTCCGACACCCCGCTACACCGGTTCGAGACCAGGCCGAGACGCACCGACCGGCGGTGCGATCAGGAACGGACCAACCGGGCAATCGCCGCGGAGGCCTCCGCCAGTTTCTTGTCCGCCTCCGCGCCGCCCTCGGCGACGGCGTGGCTCACGCAGTGGTTGAGGTGTTCGGAGAGCAGTCCCAGTGCCACTGACTGCAGAGCGCTGTTGACGGCGCTGATCTGCGTCAGGATGTCGATGCAGTACTTCTCATCATCGATCATCTTGGCGATGCCCCGCACCTGACCCTCGACGCGGCGCAGCCGTTTGGCGTAGTTGTCCTTGTCGGCGGAAAAGCCGCGCTGCTCCGGCGCCATTTAGGTCTCCAGTCCCGCGAGGATCGGCGTCATCTGGTCGATTTCGGCCTGCTGGGTGGCGACCATGATGGTGGCCATGGTGATCATGTCAGCGTTGCGGCCGTCGGCGATCTCGGACTGGGCCATCGCGATGGCGCCGCGGTGGTGGTTGATCATCGCCTGCAGCCACAGCGTGTCGAATTCGGCGCCCTTGAGGGTGTCCAGTGTGACCATCGTGGCGTCGTCAACCATGCCCTCCATGGCCATCCCATCGTGGCCGCTGCCGTGAGCGGAGGTGTTGGGGTCGACCTCCCACTGCAGGAGTAACGCCTTCATGGCGCCGATCTCAGGCTGCTGCTCAGCGGAGATCTTCGCCGCGAGAGCGATCACCTCGGGGTTGCTGGACCGGTCGGGCACCAGTGCGGCGAGTTCGAGTGCCTGTTCGTGATGCGGAATCATCATCTGCGCAAACATCACATCCTCGGCGTTGTGCCCGGCCACTTCTCCGGCGTCGGTCACCGACGACACATCGGCGCTGCGATCCGTTGTGGACGTGCTGCAGGACGACAGGGTGACGGCGGCGGCGAACGCGGCCAGGACAGCGATGCTGCGAGTGCGGGCGGTAGTCATCAGACGATCATAACCGATACCCCTTGGGGGTATCGGAGTCGGCGTGGCGGCAGCGACCCCGACCGCGGCGCACTGACGCCTGCGCGACATACTGGCCGGGTGAGCGACACTCCAGACATCAAGCCCCGCAGCCGCGACGTCACCGACGGACTGGAGAAGACCGCCGCCCGCGGCATGCTTCGCGCGGTGGGTATGGGCGACGAGGACTTCGCCAAGCCACAGATCGGAGTGGCCTCGTCGTGGAACGAGATCACCCCGTGCAACCTCTCGCTGGACCGGCTGTCGAACGCGGCCAAGGAGGGCGTGTTCGAGGCCGGCGGCTTCCCGATGAAGTTCGGCACCATCTCGGTCTCGGACGGCATCGCCATGGGCCACGAGGGTATGCACTTCTCACTGGTGTCGCGGGAGGTCATCGCCGACAGCGTCGAAACGGTGATGCAGGCCGAGCGAATGGACGCCATGGTGATGCTGGCCGGCTGCGACAAGTCGCTGCCGGGCATGATGATGGCTGCTGCGCGCCTGGATCTGGCCGCGGTGTTCGTCTACGCCGGTTCGATCCTGCCGGGGTGGGCCACGATGAGCGACGGCAGCGAGCGTGAGGTCACCATCATCGACGCGTTCGAAGCCGTCGGCGCCTGTGCGAGGGGCCTGATGTCGCGCGAGGACGTCGATGCCATTGAACGGGCGATCTGTCCCGGCGAGGGTGCCTGCGGCGGGATGTACACCGCCAACACCATGGCCAGCGCGGGTGAGGCCCTGGGACTTTCCCTGCCGGGAAGCGCCGCCCCGCCCGCCACCGACCGCCGCCGCGACGGGTTTGCGCGGCGCAGTGGACAAGCCGTCGTCGAGTTACTGCGCCGCGGTATCACCACCCGCGACATCCTCACCAAGGAGGCGTTCGAAAACGCCATCGCGGTGGTGATGGCGTTCGGCGGTTCCACCAACGCCGTGCTGCACCTGCTGGCCATCGCGCATGAGGCCGAGGTCGACCTGTCGCTGGCCGACTTCACCCGGATCGGCGCGAAAGTCCCGCACCTGGCCGACGTCAAACCGTTCGGCAGCCACGTCATGAACGACGTCGATCGGATCGGCGGCGTGCCCGTGGTCATGAAGGCACTGCTCGATGCGGGCCTGCTGCACGGCGACGTGCTGACGGTGACCGGAAAGACCATGGCGGAGAACCTGGCGAACATCAATCCGCCGGATCCCGACGGCCTGGTACTGCGGGCCATGTCCAACCCGATCCACCCGACCGGCGGCATCACCATCCTGCACGGCTCCCTGGCGCCTGAGGGCGCGGTGGTCAAGTCAGCCGGCTTCGACTCGGACGTGTTCGAAGGCACCGCAAGGGTTTTCGATGGCGAGCGCGCGGCCATGGACGCCCTCGAGGACGGCACGATCACCAAAGGCGATGTGGTGGTAATCCGCTATGAGGGCCCCAAGGGTGGGCCGGGCATGCGCGAGATGCTGGCCATCACCGGTGCGATCAAGGGCGCCGGCCTGGGCAAGGACGTGCTGCTGTTGACCGACGGCCGGTTCTCCGGCGGCACCACCGGCTTGTGCGTGGGCCATGTCGCTCCGGAGGCCGTCGACGCCGGACCGATCGCCTTCGTCGCCGACGGTGATCGCATTCGTCTCGACGTGGCGAACCAAACCCTCGACGTCCTCGTCGATGACGCCGAATTCGATTTGCGCCGAGCCGGTTTCACTCCGCCGCCGCCGCGATACGCCCGCGGCGTGCTGGCCAAGTACTGCAAGCTGGTGGGCTCAGCCGCCCAGGGTGCGGTCTGCGACTAGTCGGCCGCCGCTGCGCGAGCGACAGACCGCACGGCCCGCGTCGGCGTCGCCGCGTCCCGGCTCTGACCGACCGTTGCCGTGGCCGCGTCGTCGCCCGACTCCACGGCCGCGGCCTCTGCCGGGGCATTCACCGCCGCCGGTGCCCGTAGCGCGGTACCGCGGGCCTTGCGGGCCGAGACCACCGCGGTCGGCGCCTCGGTCCGTGGTGCCGCCACCGGAGCGGGGTCCGGCGCCGCCACGTCATCGGCAACGACAGCGGATTGCGCCTCGGCGGCCGCCAGGGTCCGCGCAGCCGACACCGGCGGCGCGAGGCTGGGCAGCACCGACGCCGGCGGGGTCGCCGGGGCCGACGGGAAGAACACGTCACTGAAGCCGGTGAACAGCGCACGCACCACGTCACCGGGCACCTGCAGCCACTCCGCCGGGGTCAGCGGATTCACCGACAGGAACGGCTCCGGAGTCGCCGAGGTCAGGAAGGTGCGGTCGTAGGGCGAGTAGGTGTTCGCCAGGGCGGGGTCGGCTTCGATATCGGCCGGCGTCACCACGTCGGAGTAGCCGGTATTCACCAGGATCGTGAACGCCGGCTGCAGCGCGTCAGCGAAGGGGGTTCCCAGATCGGTCCCGAAGACCGCATTGATCAGTCGCGACGGCAGTCGCAGCGGTTCCAGGATCGGCAGGTCATTGGGCAGCAGCGTGCCGTAGAATGCTCGGCCGTCGTCGACGCCGGCGATCCCGCCGGAGAGCCGGTTGAGGATGCCCAGCACGCTAGCCACGTTGACACCCGCCGCGGTGGCGTCAAGTCCCTTCAGTGACACCCCACCCGCCAAATTGACCGGCAGGAAGGTCAGCAGGCTGTTGACCAACGAGAACGGATTCAGGGTGACCGGGAAATCCGAAAACAGGTCGTAGGCCCACGTCACGTCAAGGGTGGCGGTGTTGAGCTTCAACCCGGTGCCGGTGTTGACGCCGGCGGCCGGCAGGGTGGTGTCCACGCCGAACAGGTTCAGGATCGGCGCGAACCGGGCGT
>CAMDFY010000096.1 GCA_945897705.1 Bifidobacterium breve
GCAGATACCCAGCACCGGCATACCGCGACCCGCCGCTGCCACCACCTCACTCATCACCGGGGCGAACTTGGCGATCGCGCCGCAGCGCAGGTAGTCGCCGTAGGAGAAGCCACCGGGAACGACGACGGCATCCACACCCTTGAGGTCGGCGTCGGCGTGCCAGAGGCTCACCGCTTCCGCACCGGCCAGGCGAACGGCACGTGCGGCGTCGACGTCGTCGAGGGTCCCGGGGAAGGTGATGACCCCAACCCGGGCGTTCATGCGAGATCCCGGGTGACGGCCCAGTCCTCGATCACGGTATTGGCCAGTAGCGACTCGGCGATCTCGGCCAGTTGATCGTCGGTCACCGTCTCGTCGACTTCAAGCTCGAATCGCTTGCCTTGCCGAACATCTGAGATGCCAAGGTGACCGAGTCGACCGAGCGCTCCGGAGATGGCCTGGCCCTGCGGGTCGAGGATCTCGGCCTTGGGCATCACGTGAACAACAACCCGGGGCACTGGAACTCCTCTGACGCGGTGGATGGTGCGATGTGATCCTACCGGCGGGTCAGGGGCAGGAGCCGATGTAGGCAACACACAACGGCGCGCCGAGCGAGTCGAGGACGGTCGCGTCAATGACCGCGGGCCAGGGCGTCCGGGGCGGGGATTGCGACCACAGCGCAAGTTCGGTGACGGTGCTGTTGACCGGGTCGGCGAGCAGATACTGATGCAGGATCACCGAACCTCCCACCGTGGCGGCCAGCCGCCCGGGCTCCTCGGTGGTCACCGACGGCGAGGCAGCAGCGTTGGTCTGCTGACAGGCCCGCAACGCATCAACCGCGGCGGAGAAGGTGTCCAGCGCAAGTTCGCCGCCCCGCCAGGTCTCACCAGGCCAATGCAGTACCTGTGCCTGGAGTTGCCACTCTCCGTCGGCGTTGTTGACCACCGCCCGCTCCGCGACCGCGTAGCTGCGAGGATCCTGCGCGACCGGCGGGCTGGCACAGAGTTCCTCGAACCGGAACCGCGAAGGCCGCGCGGTCACCGCCACGCCCGACAATTCAGGCCAGTCATAGCGGGAGTCCAAAGGGATCGACAGCGGCGAGATCCATGCGGTCCCGGGAATCCGATTACAGGACGGCGGACAGTTGCCGGACGGTTGGGCCGCCGTGGGTGGCGCGCCGGCGATCAGCGAGGCCGCCAACACCGATGTGAGGACCAATCGCATACGCCGCCTCCCGTGCGCGCACAATCGTAAGCATGGAACTGACGCATTTCGGTCATTCATGCCTGCTCGCGGAGTTCGGTGTCGCGCGACTGTTGTTCGATCCGGGCACCTTCTCCCATGGTTTTGAAGGCATCACCGGTCTGTCGGCGATCCTGATCACTCACCAGCATCCCGACCACGCCGACCCGCAACGCCTACCGGCCCTGGTCGAAGCCAACCCCGATGCGGCGCTCTATGCCGACCCCCAAACCGCCGCCCAACTCGGCGGCGACTGGCGCGCGGTCCACGTCGGCGACGATTTCACCATCGACGGGCTGACCCTCCGTGGAGTCGGCGGCCGACACGCGGTCATCCACCCGGAGATTCCGGTGATCGACAACATCTCCTACCTGATCGGTGATGACGAACACCGGGCGCGACTCATGCATCCGGGCGACGCGCTGTTCGTCCCCGATGAACCGGTCGAGGTGCTCGCCACCCCCGCCGCGGCGCCGTGGATGAAGATCTCCGAGGCGGTGGACTATCTCCGCGCAGTGGCGCCCCGGCACGCCGTTCCGATTCACCAGGGCATCATCGCCCCCGAAGCCCGCGGCATCTTCTATGGTCGGCTGTCCGAGATGACCGACACCGACTTCCGGATCCTGACCGAAGAGACCTCGGTACGGTTCTGATGAAACGAAGGGAACACAGGTGAGCACAGCCGATCTCGAGAGACTTTTCGGACTTGGCGGCAAAACCGCTCTGGTCACCGGCGGTACCCGCGGTATCGGGATGATGATCGCGCGGGGTCTGCTCCAGGCCGGCGCTCACGTCGTGCTCAGTTCGCGTAAAGCCGACGCCTGCGAGCACGCCGTTGCGGCACTGTCGGCGTTCGGCGAAGTCCGCGCGGTGGCTGCCGACCTCTCCCGCCAGGACGAGTGCCAACGGCTGGCCGCCGAGGTGCTCAGCCGGACCGACACCCTGGACATCCTGGTTAATAACGCCGGCGCCACCTGGGGAGAGCCGCTGGACACCTTTCCCGCCGCGGCCTGGGATCGGGTGCTCGACCTGAACGTCAAATCACCGTTCTGGATGGTCCAGGCGCTCCTGCCGGCACTGCGCAAAGCCGGCACCCAGGACGATCCGGCGCGGATCATCAATATCGGCAGCATCGACGGTATCCACGTCAGCCCGATGACGACGTACTCCTATTCGACGAGTAAGGCGGCGATCCATCAACTGACCCGGGTGTTGGCCAAAGAATTGGGGCCGCAACACATCACCGTCAATGCGGTGGCCCCGGGTCCGTTCCCGTCCAAGATGATGGCCGCCACTCTGGAGGCGTTCGGCGAGGCGATCGCGGCTTCGGCCCCGCTTCGGCGCATCGGGCGCGACGACGATATGGCCGGGATCGCGATCTTCCTGGCCAGCCGGGCCGGCTCCTATCTCAACGGTGCCGTGATTCCGGTGGACGGTGGAATAGCCACCACCGCCAGCGGAACTGCGCGCTAGACGGCCGGATGTTAGTTCGGCAACACTGCCTCGATCGCGGCGATCACCTCGGGAGCGTCAGGCTCGGTTCGTGGCCGGAACCGGTTGACCACATCGCCCGCCGGTGAGATCAAAAACTTCTCGAAGTTCCATTGCACGTCGCCGGCTTCACCGGCGGCATCGGTGGTCTCGGTGAGCCGGGCATACAGCGGATGGCGATCGGTGCCGTTGACGTCGGCCTTGGCCAGCAGTGGGAAGCTCACGCCGTAGGTGGTGGAACAGAACGTCGCGATCTCCTCCGGCGTCCCGGGTTCTTGGCCCATGAACTGATTGCACGGAACACCGATCACCGTCAGGCCGCGATCGCCGTAGTCGCGGGCCAATTGCTCCAGTGCGCCGTACTGCGGCGTCAGGCCGCACTTGGAGGCGACGTTGACAACCAGTAGCGCACGTCCGGCGTAGTCGGCCAACGACGTGGGTTTTCCATCGAGTGTGGCGAGCGGAATTTCTGCCAGGGACATGCCGGAGAGGTTACCGCGCCTGCGGTCCGAAGCGCCCCGGGTCCGCGGTGGCCAATAACCAGGCGTATTGGAAGGCAACTTCCTTCCACCGCTCATAGCGGCCGCTGATTCCAGCGTGTCCGGCCGACATCTGGGTCCGTAGCAGTACCGGATGCGGGTCGGTTTTCGCGTGACGCAGTGCTGCCACCCACTTGGCCGGTTCGACGTAAAACACCCGGGTGTCGTTGAGTGACGTCATCGCCAGGATCGCCGGATACTCCTGGGCTTCGACGTTCTCGTACGGCGAGTAGGACTTCATGTAGGAGTAGACGTCAGCGTCGGCCAACGGGTTGCCCCATTCATCCCACTCAGTCACCGTCAACGGCAGCGAGGGATCCAGAATCGTCGTCAGCGGATCAACGAAGGGCACCTGAGCGAGGATGCCCGCGAACTGCCCAGGCGCCATGTTGGCCACCGCCCCCATCAACAGCCCGCCTGCGCTGCCGCCGAGTGCGACCAGATTCTGCGGCCGGGTCAGGCCGGCGTCGACAAGATGGCGCGCGGCGGCGATGAAGTCGGTGAAGGTGTTCTTCTTCTCCAACAGCTTCCCGCGCTCGTACCAAAGGCGACCCATCTCGCCACCGCCACGGACATGCGCGATCGCGAAAATCATGCCGCGGTCCAGCAACGAGAGGCGGGCGACGGAAAATCGTGGATCTTCCGACGATTCGTAGGCGCCGTATCCGTAGAGCACGGTCGGTGCGGGGGTTTCGACGCCGACTCGGTGAATGAGCGAGATCGGGATCCGCGTGCCGTCTCCAGCGGTCGCCCAGTCTCGGCGTTCGACATAGTCATCGCGGGAAAAATCCCCGAGTACCGGTTGCTCGCGCAGCAGGATTCGTTCACCGGTGGCAAGGTCAATGTCGTAGACCCGCATCGGCGTGATGAACGATGTGGCCCCGATCCGAAGTCTCGGCGATTCCCAGTTCGGATTGCCGGCCAGCCCGGAGGCCATCAGTTCGGAGTCGAAGGTGATCTCCTCCGGCGTGCCGTAACCGTCGTCGATCGGCCACAACTGCAGGCGCGCCAATGCGTCCCGACGGTAATGAACGACGATGTGGTGGGCAAAAGCGTCGACACCCTCGAGTCGGACATCGTCACGGGCAGCGATCAGTGTCGTCTGTTCGCCGGGAGCGTCGACCGGGGCATCGACCAGGGTGAAGTTCGGCGCGTCGTTGTTGTGCAGGATCAGGAACCGATCCCGGCCGCCGATGACGGCATGCTCAACGGAGTACTCGACACCGTCTCGGCGGGGCAGCACCGTGGTGAACTCGGCCTGCGGGTCGCATGCGTCTGCGTACCGGACCTCCGAGGTGACCGATGATCCGGCCGCAATGAGGATGTAGGCGTTGCTGCGGGTCCGGCCGACAGCAACCCAGAACCGTTCGTCAGGTTCGGTGAACACCTGTTCGTCGGGCCCGGTCTCGCCGAGTCGGTGCCGCCACACGGTGTCGGGACGCCATGACTCGTCGACAGTGGTGTAGTACACGATCGCGCTATCGGCAGCCCAGGTGACACCGAGGCCGATGCCGGTGATCCGGTCCGGGTACAGTGCCGCGTCTCGTAAGGTTTCGTCAGTCAAGTTTTTGAAGTGCAGCGTGTATCGCTCGTCGCCGACGATGTCGACGGAGAAGGCCAACACGTTGCCGTCTGGGCTGACACTGCTGGCACCCAAGGCAAAGTAGTCGTGCCCGTCTGCTTCGGCGTTTTCATCGAGCAGTATCTGCTCGCCGGGAACGCGCGTGTTCTCGTCCAGAACCGGGGGTTCCCAATCTTCGGGTCCGGCCGCTGGGCACCGGCAGTGCACGCCGTATTGCTTGCCCTCGAAGCTGCGTCCGTAGTACCACCAGTCTCCGCGGCGGACCGGCACCGACAGGTCGGTCTCCTTGGTCCGGGACTTGATCTCGTCAAAAATTTTCTGTCGCAATGGTTCCTGAAAGGCCGTCTGTGCCTCAACGTGAGCATTCTCCGCTTCGAGGTGGGCAATGACCTCGGGGTCGGACTTGTCTCGGAGCCACTCATACGGGTCGATGAAGACGTCATCGTGATGAACGCGGCGGGTATCAAGGCGCTTCGGAGTGGGCGCGTGTGCCATCAGGCGCCGATCCAGTCGGCGAACGTCAGACCCGAAATGCGCTCGTAGGCTTCGATATAGCGCTTGCGGGTCGCGTCGATGACCGCATCCGGCAACGCTGGTGGCGGTGAAGAGCTATTACGGTCCCAGCCAGATTCGGGGCCGGTCAGCCAGTTGCGGACAAACTGCTTGTCGAAACTGGGCTGTACCGAACCCTCGGTGTAGCTATCCGCCGGCCAGTACCGCGATGAGTCCGGAGTGAACACCTCATCAGCGAGCACCAGATTCCCACTCCGGTCAACCCCGAACTCAAACTTGGTGTCGGCGATAATAATTCCCTTCCTCAGTGCGTGGTCGGCGGCGATGTTGTAGGTCTGCAACGTCAGATCCCGCAACTGTCCGGCACGATCAGCACCCACCATCTCGGCGACCCGGTCGAACGAAACATTCTCGTCGTGGGCACCGATCTCGGCCTTGGTCGCCGGCGTGAACAGCGGTTGGTCGAACTTGCTGGCCTCCACCAGTCCCGGCGGCAACGCGATGCCACACACTGCGCCGGTGCGCTGGTAGTCCAGCAGTCCCGAACCGGTCAGATAGCCGCGGGCGACGCATTCCACCGGCACCATGTCGAGGCGGCGGACCACCAGCGCTCGGCCGAGTACCTCGGCGGGGATCCGCGGATCGTCCGGCGGACCCGATAAATGGTTGGGCGCACCGCCGTGGTCGGCGATAAGACCGAAGAAGAACACGCTCATGGCGGTCAGGATGCGACCTTTGTCGCCGATGAGGGTGTCCAGAATGTAATCAAAGGCCGAGATCCGGTCGGAGGCGACGAACAGCAGGTTTTCGTCATCGATGCGGTAGATCTCACGGACTTTGCCGCTGGCCAGGTGACGGTAATCGGTCAGGGCGGGACGCACCGGATCAGCCTATCGGCCACCGGCGGTGGCCGCTGTGCTGGGATCAATGCCATGAAATCGCGCTTCATTCCCTACGCCACCACGCCGGGACGCCTCGCCGCCCAGGTGGTCAGCGACCTCTTAGTCGGTGCATGGATCACCCTGTGGGTGCTGGTCGGCCTTGGCGTGCACCGGGCGATCGCGGCCATTGCGGGGGTGGGCACCCAGGTCAAGGACGGGGCTACCGGAATCTCCGAGAACCTCAACTCCGCCGGCGATAGTGCCGATCGGATCCCACTGGTGGGCGACGCGGTGTCCACACCGCTGCGCGCCGCCAGCGAGGCCGCACTCGACCTGGCCGGTGCCGGGCAGAACCTCAACACGACAGCGACCTGGCTTGCGGTGCTACTGGCTATCGCGGTGGCCGCCCCGCCCATCCTCGCGATCTGTATGCCGTGGCTGTTCCTGCGCATCCGGTTCTTCCGCCGTAAGTGGACGGTGATCACCCTGGCGCAGACGCCCGCAGGCGAGCAGTTGCTCGCCCTGCGGGCGCTGGCGAACCGGCCGTTGCGCAGACTCACTGAGGTCAGCGGCGACCCGGTCGGTGCCTGGCGGCGCGAGGAGCCGGATGCGGTTCGCGGGCTGGCGGCACTGGAATTGCGCTCTGCCGGCGTAGCGCGAGTGACATCGGCACGTTAGTGAATGCCCGGCGCTCGCGCCGGACTATCCGCGGTCGAGCGCCACGAACAGATGCCGGATGCCGGTGTGCCGGTTGCTTCGCGTCCATTCCACCGGTCCAGCGATTCGCACGTCCGAAAATCGCGCCAGCAACTCCTCGAAGAGCACCCGGAGCTCGAGTCGGGCCAGATTGGCACCCAAGCAGTAGTGCACACCCTGTCCGAAGCCCAGGTGTGGATTGGGTTTACGGCCGACATCGAACTCATCGGCATGGTCGAAGACTGAGTCATCCCGGTTGGCCGATCCCTCCCACACCAGCACCTTCTGCCCGGCGGTGATGGACTGCCCACCGAGAGTGGTGTCACCAGTGGCGGTGCGTCGCTTCGATGGCGACGGCGTGGACCATCGCACCATCTCCTCGACCGCGCCTGAAAGCAAACCGGGATCCGCCCTCAGCCGACGGAACTGATCGGGGTGTTGGGCGAGTGCGAGTAGCCCGCCGGCGACCGCGTTGCGGGTGGTCTCCGCGCCGGCGCTGAACAACAGACTGAAGAACATGTACAGCTCGATATCGGACATCGACGGCGCATCGGGATCATCAACTGTGGCGTTGGCCACGATGGACAGCATGTCGTCTTCGGGTGCGGCACGTTTCTCGGCGATCAGCCGACTTCCGTAGGCATACATTCGCGAACCGGCATCCTCCACCGACAGCCGACCGACCTCTCCCTTGCGAGATCCGCCGAAATCAAAACTCGGCTCGATGGCCGCAAAGAGCCAGTGCCGTTCCGAATCAGGTACTCCGAGCAGAATGCAAATCATCTGCATGGGTAATTCGGCAGCCACATCGATGAGAAAGTCCACCGGTGTACCGGGCGTGATCGCATCGAGCAGGTTCGCCGACCGGGCCCGGAGATCATCCTCGACACGACGGATCATCCGCGGTGTCAGTCCCGAACTGACGAGACGCCGGATCAGCGCATGCCGCGGGTCATCCATCATGTTGAGCACCTGTCCGGCGATGGGAAGATCCTGCAACAAAGTGCCACCGAAGGGTCGCCGGCCTCCGGTCACCGAGGAGTAGGTCAGCGGATCCCGCAGGACGGCAAGGGTTTCGGCGTACGTCGCCACCGACCAGAAACCTTCGCCATCGGGGGTGTGCTCAGTGGACTCGTGCCAGAACACGGGTGCTTCGCGGCGATGGATCGCGAACAGCGGGTGCGGGAATCCCTCGGCGAAGTGACCCAGATCGGTGAAGTCGATATCCAGCGACATCGACTACAGAATCCCACCCGGGGTGTACCTGGCCGCCTCCGGATAGGAAGCCACCAAATCGCCGACGGCCGCGGCGACACGATCGACCTGGTTTGCCGCCGCCCCGGTGAACGACTCGGTGTCCGCCAGAGCCGCATCCAGTGCGGCCCGGTCCAACGGCAACCGCGGGTCGGCAGCCAACCGCTCGACCAGATCCGGTTCGGCACCACGTTCCCGCATCGCGAGCGCGACGGCCACCGCGTGCTCCTTGATCACCTCGTGGGCGGCTTCGCGGCCCATTCCCGCGCGCACTGCGGCGATAAGAACCTTGGTGGTGGCCAGGAACGGCAGATAGCGATCCAGCTCACGCTGAATCACCGCGGGATAGGCACCGAACTCCTCCAGCACCGTCAGGAATGTCTCGATCTGGCCGTCGATGGCGAAGAAGGCATCCGGCAGCGCCACCCGGCGCACCACCGAACAGAACACATCGCCCTCATTCCATTGCGACCCAGCAAGTTCGGCGACCATTGACCCGTAGCCGCGCAGCACCACCTGCAAACCGTTGACCCGTTCACAACTGCGGGTGTTCATCTTGTGCGGCATCGCCGAGGATCCGACCTGACCGGCCGCGAAGCCCTCGGTGGCCAGTTCGTGGC
>CAMDFY010000097.1 GCA_945897705.1 Bifidobacterium breve
CAGGTCGGTGGCACTCAACGCCGCCAGGTCAACCCCGGCCAACACGTCCAGGGCCGCCTCGATCTGAGCGACCGCCCCCGACACGTCATTCGAAAACATGTTCGAATAATAAAACAGCCCGCCGACAAAAACCGCTACCGAACAATCACCTGTGGATCAACAACAGACTGTGGACAAACGGACTCTGCTCGGGCGAATCATGCAGGACGGAATCCGTAGACCTGTCCGGCACTGGTGGCCGCTACCACCCGGCGGTCCGAGCCGACCGACACCCCGACCGGGTAACCGGCGGCGTCGGGAAGCGGGTAGCTGTTCAGGGTGCGCCCGTCGGCGGGATCGAAGATCAGCAGTGACTGTCCCGGGGAATCGGCCGCGACGGCGTAGGCCACGCCGCCGGCCTGACTTGACGTGGTCAGCGGGGTGACATCGTCACGTCGCCAACGGACCTCGGCACGGTCGCCGGCATCGCGCAGGCCCACCAACCTGGTGTCGGGTCCGCCACCGGCGATGATGAGCCCGTCGGGGCCCACCGTGGGCGGAGTCTGGGAAAGGAACCCCAGCGGGATTGACCATTTCGCCGTTCCATCGGCGCTCCTTAGAGCCCAGAGTCGGCGGTCACGGCCGTTGACGTAGACGGTCTCGCCATCCTCGGAGATCACCGGACTGCCCAGCACGCCGGCGCTGACCGCGTCGCTGGTCCACTCACGCGACAGCAGCGCGGACTGTCCGGGCTGATACCGCAGTGCGGTCAGTACCGATGCCGGTGCACCCGGCTGCCACACCCCGACGACGGCGATTCGAGTAGCCGGGGAGAAGGCCGGCGCTGACGGGATCGGACAACCGGGCAGCGCCTGCTGACAATCGCCCAGTCCCCGGGCAGCGTCGGTGGGATCAATTCCCTCGACCAGGTCCAGCGGCGTGCCCACGACGGTGCCGCGGTGGGAGTCGAAGATCAACACCTGGCCCAAGTGAGTCACCACCAATAGCTGGCCAGCGGCGAGAAACCTTGCGGTGGTGGGCATTCCGATCACGTTGGTACGCCAGCGCACCCACTGGGTCGGGGGGTAGGAGATCATCAGGCCCGGCTGCCCGATGTAGAGATTGTCGAAGCCGTCGAACAGTGCGCTGGAAAAACCGCCGCCGAGCACCATGCGGGTGCACCAGCGCTGCCGACCGTTGTTGTCGTTCTCCCACACCATCAGTGAGCAACCGTCCGCGGTCTGTCCGTTGACGGCCAGATAGTTCCCGCCGAGGGCTGCCGCAGCGCCCAGTTCGCCCTTGACCGCGCGGGTCCATTGCGGGGCCAGTGCCGCCGCGCCGGCGATCGGGGTGTGGCTGCTGTTCTCGGCGGTGGCGTATTGGGCTGGCCAGCCAGTGGCTGCGATGGATTCCACCCAGGAGTCGGTGGTGCCACATGCGGCGACCAACGCCGTCACCGACGTCAACGCGAGCATCCGTCGCAGCACCGGTGTCCTTACCATCCAGGCGAGACTAACCGTTAGGCTCGACCGCCATGACGAGCATGTGGGGCGCGCCGATCCACAAACGTTGGCGGGGATCGCGGCTGCGCGACCCGCGACAAGCCCGATTCCTGACCCGGGCTTCGCTGAAGTGGGTGATCGCCAACCGCGCCTACACGCCGTGGTATCTGGTGCGCTACTTCCGGTTGCTCAAGTTCAAGCTGGCCAACCCGCACGTCATCACCCGCGGCATGGTGTTCCTCGGCAAGAACGTCGAGATCCACGCCACACCGGAGTTGGCCCAATTGGAGATCGGCCGGTGGGTGCACATCGGTGACAAGAACACCATCCGGGCCCATGAGGGCTCGTTGCGTCTCGGCGACAAGGTGGTGTTCGGCCGCGACAATGTCATCAACTGCTACATCGACATCGAGTTCGGCGAGTCGGCATTGATGGCCGACTGGTGCTACGTCTGCGATTTCGACCACAAGATGGACAACATCGAATTGCCGATCAAGGACCAGGGCATCGTCAAAAGCCCGGTCCGCATCGGACCGGACACCTGGATCGCCACCAAGGTCACCATCCTGCGCGGCACGATCATCGGTCGCGGTTGTGTGCTCGGTGCGCACGCGGTGGTCAAGGGCGACATCCCGGACTTCTCCATCGCCGTCGGGTCGCCGGCCAAGGTGGTCAAGAACCGCAAGCTGGCGTGGGAAACCTCCGCCGCCCAACGGGCCGAACTGGCCGCCCACCTCGCTGACATCGAGCGCAAGAAGGCCGCCAAGTAGCCCTCGCTGAACGTCGCGCTGGAGCCACGCTCGGCGCTGAACGTCGCGCTGGAGCCACGCTCGGCGAGGGGGGAAGTGGCTCTGCGGGGGACTCAGCGCTCCGGTAGGGCGTGCTCGACGATGGGCCGCCGGGCCAGTGCCTCGCGCTCGCGGCGTTTGGCGGCCAGATACACCTGAGCGGTCCGCCCTGCCACGGTGTGCCAGTCGAAGTCCGACGTGAGCCGTTCGCGTGCGGCACGTGCTCGGCGTTGGGCACCGGCGGGATCGTCGAGGGCCGCGCACACCGCCGCGGCCAGGGCGGCGACGTCGCGCGGCGGAACCGATAGCCCGGTCTCGCCGTCGATCACCGCCTCGCCGAGCCCGCCGACATTGGAGGTCACCAAGGGGATGCCGGCAGATGCGGCCTCCAGTGCGACGATGCCGAACGGCTCATAGTGGCTCGGCAGCACGGCCACATCCGCGCGATGAAGAAGTCGCAGCAGTCCGTCATGGTCGGCCCGGCCGGCGAAGCGAACAGCCCTGAGCACCTTGTGCTTCCGGGCGACCTCGACCAGCCAGCGCTCCTGGGTGCCATCGCCGGCAATGGTCAGGGTTGTGCCCGGGTGGGCGCGGCGAATCCGCGGCAACGCGGCGATCGCCTCGTGGACACCCTTTTCGTACTCCAGTCGGCCGAAATAGAGAAGTTCCGGCGGGCCGTCATGGGGACGGCGCTGCGCGAACGGCCAACGGCCCGAATCGATGCCGTTGGGAATGACCGAGATCTCGGCGAGTCCGGGGCCGAACAATTCGGTGACTTCGTCGGACATCGACGTCGAGCAGGCGATCAGTGCGTCGGATTCGCGCGCCAGCCAGGATTCCACGGCGTGCACCTGTCGGCTGATCGGCCCCGACACCCAGCCGGAATGTCGGCCGGCCTCGGTTGCGTGAATGGTGGAAACCATAGGCACGTCGAAGAATTCGGCCAGTGCGACGGCGGGATGGGCCACCAGCCAGTCGTGGGCGTGCACGACGTCGGGCACCCAGTTGCCGCGCAGACGCAGCCCGGCCCGAATCATTGCGTGGCCCATCGCCAGCGTCCAGGCCATCATGTCGGTGCCGAAGTCGAACTCGTGAGGGTCGTGGGCCGCCGCGATGACGCGAACGCCGTCGCGCAGTTCGTCGGTGGTGGGGGCGCTGGCGGGATCGGTGCCGGCGTGCTGGCGGGACAGCACCACCACGTCGTGGCCATCGGCGGCAAGCGCAGTGGCCAGTTGATAGACGTGCCGGCCGAGTCCGCCGATGATCACCGGTGGGTACTCCCACGACACCATCAGGATTTTCATGCGCTCACCTGGTGCGAGCGTGCGCACAATGCGCGCCGTAGCGGCGTGTCAGTGCGCCGACACGCACGCTCGTGGCGCGGGGAGTGGGAGCGGGCGTGGGCGTGGGCGTGGGTGGGGGTGCTCATCGCGGAAGTCGCCTGGCGTCCAGCGCGCCGAACAGTCCGTCGGCCCGGTTCCAGTTTTCCGCCAGTCGCACCGCGGCCGTGCGATGTCCGCCGGCGAGCGCGTCGGCGATCTCACGGGTGGCATGGGCGTGCAGGTGGGCGCGGTAGCGGGCGTAATCGGCCGCCGAATCCTTGCTGACCATAAACGGCCAGTCGCTGGAGACCGTCAACAGCGTCTCCCGCAAGATCTGATCGGCGACCGGGTCGCGGGTCGGTGCGGCATCGGTGGGGGACAGGGCCTTGTCGACGCTGGCGAGTGCGGTGTCGACCACCTCCGTGTTCAGCGCCACCAGATCGGCCACCTGCGGTCCGGACCAGACCTGCCAGTCCTTGCCCGACCCCCACGAACTCGGCGGCAGATCGACGGCCGCCCCGACGAATCCGCCCGCGAGCGCGTCGCTGAGCGTGCCAATGCGAATACCGGCCTCGGGCAGCGCGCGCAGCAGTCGCGCCAGCCAGATCGGTCCCTCGTACCACCAGTGCCCGAACAACTCGGTGTCGAAGGCGGCCACCACGTGTGCGGGCCGGCCGATGCGCTCGGACTCGCTGATCAACCGGCGCCGCACGGTGTCCACGAAGTCGCTGACATGGGTGTCGATGACATGATCGGCGCGTTGCGGATCGTAGGGCGCTTTGGCGTCGGCGACGACCCCGCGCCCGGTGACCCGGGCCGGTTTGAGACCGGTCTGATGGTCGAACGTGTGGAAGTCGCGGTAGGCCCCATTGCCGGGATAGCCGGACTTCGGCGACCACACCCGGTAGGAGACCTGCAGATCGCGGCCGAAGGCCACCACATCGGTGTCGGCGACAGGACGGCCCAGTGCGGTATCGCCGTGCAGCGACGGTCCGTCGACCATGAAATGTCCGACCCCGGCGGCGGCGTAAAGGTGCTCCATGCCGGGGGCGTAGGCGCACTCCGGAGCCCAGATGCCGGTTGGGGTGTGACCGAGTCGCTGCCCGGCGTCGGCCAACCCCTCGCGCAGCGCGAACTCGCGAAGCCGCGGGTTCAGCAGAGGCTGGAACGGATGCGCCAACGGCCCGCCGAGCAACTCGACGGCTCCGGAATCGATCAGGTCGCGCAGCAGCGGACTGGCCCCGTGGCGCCAGTTCACGGTGAAGTCCTCCAGCGCCATGGTGGCTTCGCCATACTCGCGAATCCCGAAGCGCCGCAACGCCTCCGGTGTGCTTGCGGTTCCGGCCGCGGCGCCGGTCCCGGTGTGCAGGTTGGCGGCCTCCAGCGCCCGCAGTTGCCAGTTGGCAAGCCAGCGGTGCATCCCGTCGAGACAGTAGGGATCGTCGAGTTGGGCGGCGACGACCGGTGTCATCCCGAGGGTGATCAGCCCGCGACGATCTTCGTCGGCCAGCGATCGCAGGACGCGCAGCAGGGGAAGGTAGGACGCCGCCCAGGACTGGTAGAGCCATTCCTCGCCTACGGGCCAACGCCCGTGGTGGGCCAACCACGGCAGGTGGGTGTGCAGGACGAGGCTGAACTGCCCGGGCACCGGGCCGGTCGAACTCGACAGTCTCACGGGCGCACCGCGATCGCCAGCAGATCCAGGCTGGCGTCGATCTCGCGGCGGGAATCGTCGATGATGTCGAAATCCGCGGACTCCACCGCGGCCACGTCGGCGAGCAGGCCGTCGGGCCACGGGGCGTCGGTGACCACCCGGGCGATCTGGGCGTCGATGATCGAGCCGCCGTGTCGGGAGTCCATCTCGATCAGTCGCGGGCCGTGGAACACTCCGCTCATCGACTGCACGACGAACCCGCCGTCAGTGAGCAGCTCGCGCAACTCGGCGGCGTTGAGCTCCCGGGTGTGGAACGGGTTGACCGGGGTGTCGCTGCCCGGGGTGAAGGTGATCCGGTTCGGGGTCGAGATCAGCAGAGACCCGCCCGGCCGCAGCACTCGTAAGCATTCGGTAATGAAGTGTGGCTGATCCCACAGATGCTCGATGACCTGGAAGTTCACCACCACGTCCACCGAGGAATCCGCCGCCGGCAGCGACGCGAGATTGGCCGCGAGCACCTCCACCCGGGGGTATCGAGCGCGCACGTGCGCGACGGTGGCGGCGTCGTAATCGACAGCCGTCACCGACCGCGCCGCAGCGGCGATCAGGTCGGCGCCGTAACCCTCTCCGCAGCCGGCTTCGAGTACGTCGCGACCTGCGCATATGTCGACGCAATGAAGGTAGGCGACCTCGTGGCGACGGAACCAGTAATTCTCCACCGCCAGGCCGGGCACGGTCCGCTCGCCCGTCAGTGGCAGGGGGCCGTCGGCCGCGTCGCTTCGCTGCGCGTTCATCGCAAGGCAGGCTAACCCGGCCGGGCCGGATTGCGAACCCGGTGGGCATTGACGGGCCTGCGGGAACACCAACTCGGAGGCGCTATGGTGTGGGTGCACCACAGCCAATGTTACTGGTCGGTAACATGGTGTGGTCAGCGAATGTGACCCACTACGCCCGGCCACGGCCGTGCTACACCCGCCAGGAGGACTAGCCATGACCAACATCGTGGTTCTGATCAAACAGGTCCCGGATACATGGTCGGAGCGCAAGCTCAGCGACGGTGACTTCACCCTCGATCGGGACGCCGCCGATGCCGTCTTGGACGAGATCAACGAGCGCGCTGTCGAAGCGGCGTTGTTGATCAAGGAGAAGGAAGAAGCCGAGGGCGGGGCCGGCAAGGTCGTCGTCTTGACGCTCGGGCCCGAGCGCGCCGGCGAAGCGATCCGCAAGGCGCTGTCGATGGGCGCCGACGAGGCGGTACACGTGCTCGACGACCGGGTGGCCGGCTCGGACATGGTGCAGACCGCCTGGGTGCTCGCGCACGCGATCGGACAGGTCGAGCCGCCGGCCGATCTGGTGATCACCGGCAATCAGGCCACCGACGGCACCGGTGGCACCGTTCCGGCGATCATTGCCCAGAACCTCGGAGTGCCTCAACTGACGCACATGCGGGACTTCACCGTCGAGGGCGGCACCATCACCGGACTGCGCGAGACTGACGAGGGCCAGCAGACCCTGGAGGCCACCCTGCCGGCCGTGGTCAGCGTTCACGAGAAGATCAACGAGCCGCGCTTCCCGTCCTTCAAGGGCATCATGGCCGCCAAGAAGAAAGAGGTTCGTACCCTCACCCTCGACGACATCGGTGTCTTGGCCGAAGACGTCGGCCTGGCCAACGCCAACTCGAAGGTCAGCTCGGCCGCGCCGCGGCCCGCCAAGAGCGCCGGCGAGAAGGTCAGCGACGAGGGCGACGGCGGCACCAAGATCGCCGAATATCTGGTAGCGCAAAAAATCATCTAGCCACCCCGATCATCTAGTACCCGGATCATCCAGTACCCCTTCGACAGGAGATTGTGAACCGCTATGGCTGAAGTACTTGTGCTCGTCGAGCACTCCGATGGCGCGATGAAGAAGGTCACCGCTGAACTTCTCACCGCCGCCCGCGCACTCGGTGAGCCGTCCGCTGTGGTCATTGGCGGCCCCGGCACCGCAGCACCGTTGGTGGAGGACCTCAAAGCGGCCGGTGCCGCCAAGATCTATGTCGCCGAATCCGATGTGGTGGACAACTATCTGATCACCCCGTTCGTGGACGTACTTGAATCGATCGTCGAATCGTCAAGTCCGGCGGCAATTCTGGTGCCCGCCACCGCTGACGGCAAGGAGATCGCGGGTCTGCTCGCCGCCCGGATCGGCTCTGGTCTGCTCGCCGACGTCGTCGAGATCAAGCCCGACGGCACCGCCATCCATTCCATCTTCGGTGGCGCGTTCACCGTCGAGGCGAAATCGGAAACCGCGTCGCCGGTGATCACCGTGCGTCCCGGTGCGATCGAGGCCGCACCCGCTGCGGCCGCCGGTGAACAGGTCAGCGTGGCGGTGCCCGAACCGGCGGCGAATGCCACCCGCGTCATCTCGCGCCAGCCCGCGGTCGCCGGCGACCGCCCCGAACTAACGGAGGCCGCCATCGTGGTGGCCGGCGGGCGCGGTGTCGGCAGCGCCGAGAAGTTCAGCGTCGTCGAGGAACTCGCTGACTCGATGGGCGGTGCGGTAGGCGCCTCGCGTGCGGCGGTCGATTCCGGCTACTACCCCGGGCAGTTCCAGGTGGGCCAGACCGGCAAGACGGTGTCACCCCAGCTGTATGTCGCACTCGGTATCTCCGGGGCGATCCAGCACCGGGCCGGTATGCAGACCTCCAAGACCATCGTCGCGGTGAACAAGGACGAGGAGGCACCGATCTTCGAGATCTCCGATTACGGAATCGTCGGCGACCTTTTCGCCGTGGCACCGCAGTTGGCCGAGGCTGTCAAGGCCCGTAAGGGTTAACCCCCGGGCGCCCCGAACGTCCAAAAGCCCCCGAACACGAAAGTGTTTCGGGGGCTTTTGCGTTGAATCGTCACGCGCTGTACATCGACACAACACCCGCCCGTAGGCATCTCGATACACGGCGCCGCGACCGTGACCGCTATGAGCACTGCATCTGTACTCATAGCCCCCGACCACGCCGAGACCCGCCGCTCCGCCGGCCCGCGTTACACGTTGCTTCTGACCAACGATTCCGCTCACATCGATGCCGCCCAACGGCTGCGCTACGAGGTCTTCTCCACCGAACCGGGGTTCGCCCTCACCAACGACACCGGTGTCGACGCCGACCGGTTCGACGAATACTGCGACCACATCCTGGTACGCGATGACGATGCCGGTGCGATCGTCGGCTGCTACCGGATGCTGCCGCCGCCGGGCGCCATCGCCGCCGGCGGTCTCTACACCGCCACCGAGTTCGAAGTCAGTGCCCTCGACGCGCTGCGACCGGCAATGGTGGAGATGGGCCGCGCGGTGGTCCGCAGTGACCATCGCAACGGTGCGGTGGTGCTGATGATGTGGTCCGGCATCCTCGCCTACCTGGATCGCTGCGGCTACGACTACGTCATCGGCTGTGTCTCGGTGCCCACGCACGGCACCGGCACCCCGGGCAGCGACCTGCGCGGGGTGCGCGATGTTGTTCGCAGCCG
>CAMDFY010000098.1 GCA_945897705.1 Bifidobacterium breve
TTCCCTGCGCGCGGATCCCCGCCGCCAACCGGGTGAGGCCCGGGAGGTGGTCGTCGCTGAAGCAACCCAACTGGCCCGGGAAGCCCTGACCGCGAGGGTCGACGTGGCTCGCGCACGTCATGGTCAAACCGAAGCCCCCTTCGGCGCGCATCGTCAACCACCGCTCCTCGTCATCGGAGAGCGTCCCGTCGGGATTGCTCTGCAGATTGGTCAGCGGGGACACCATGAATCGGTTCTGCATGGCCGGCCCGTGGATGAAGGTGACAGCGTCGAACGGTGTTGACATGGGTGCTCCTTGTCGAGTCTGGTTCGTAGTATCCTCCCGCCATGTCAGGTGCTGCTCGTCACGGGACGCATGACTCGCAGTGACCGATTCCGGTATCGTGCCTCTGGTTTCCCCGCGCGTTCGGCGGGCGTTCGGATTGCTGGAGCGCCTCGCGCCGGCCATCGGGTCACGGTGGGCCGTCGAGCTGTGGTGTACGCCGCCGGCCGTCGACATGAGTCTGCGGATGCCGCCCGGTGTCGCCGCGGGCGAGCCCGTCGAAGCATTCTGGGATGGGCATCGGATCGCGGGCGAGGCGTGGGGTGACGGGCCGCCGGTCTACCTGGTGCATGGCTGGGGCGGATGCCGGGCGCACCTGGCCGTCTTCGTCAAACCGCTTGTTGCCAAAGGCTATCGGGTTATCGCGTTCGACCTTCCGGGCCACAACGAGTCCGACTCCGGTGCACTGGCGGCCGGTCGGACCACGGTGGTCGAGTGCGCCGAGGCCCTCAGGGCTGTCGTCCAGGAGCATGGGCCGGCGCGAGCGGTCGTGGCCCACTCACTGGGTGCGAAGGCGGCGGCGCTGGCCGCTGTGCGAGGAGCCTCGATTGACCGCATGGTGTTTTTGGCGCCGATGGGCGACTTCGCCCCGTACCTAGATCTGTTCGCCGACCGTCATGGATTCGGACCGCGGATCCGCGCCGGTCTGCAACACCGTCTGGACCGCCGACTCGGCACTGCGCTTATCACTACCGACATCGGCCGGGTCGCCGGCGATCTCAAACATCCGCTGCCACTGCTGCTGATACATGACCCCGACGACCCCGACAGTCCCCACGAGACGAGCGAACGGATCGCCGAAGTCTGGCCGGGGGCGGCGTTGATCACCACGCGCGGACTCGGACGCCTCGCCCACTACCGGATCTTGCGGCACCGCCCTGCGATCGACGCCGGCCTTCGTTTCATCGGGTGTGCTCCTGAGCGACCTTGCGAACCTCCTGAGGCTAATTGCTGCCCGACCCGATAATCGCGGCTAGTGGTGGGTTGCTTTCTCCGCGCCCACACCGGTCAGTGACCGCACCTCCATCTCGGCATTGAGCGCCGGGTCGCCGGTGTCGCGGGAGGTCAGGGTGCCGATGATGCCGAGCAGGAATCCCAATGGAATCGAAACGATGCCCGGATTCGACAGCGGGAACCAGGCGAAGTCAGATCCGGGAATCATCGACGTCTTGGCCCCGGACACCGCGGGGGAGAACACGATCAGCACGATGCAGCTGAACAGTCCGCCGTACATGCTCCAGAGTGCGCCGCGGGTGTTGAACCGTCGCCAGTACAACGAGTAGATGATGGTCGGCAGGTTCGCCGAGGCTGCCACCGCGAACGCCAGCGCCACCAGGAATGCGACGTTCTGCCCGTTGGCGAGGATGCCCAGCCCGATCGCGAACACGCCCAGTACCACCGCGGTGATGCGGGAAACCCTCATCTGCTCGTCCTCGGTGACCTTGTGCGACTTCAGGACGCTGGCATAGACGTCATGGGCAAAAGACGCCGACGCGGTGATGGTCAGCCCGGCCACCACGGCCAGGATCGTCGCGAACGCCACCGCTGAGATGACACCGAGCAGGATCGTGCCGCCGAGTTCGAAAGCCAACAGGGGGGCGGCTGAGTTTTGTCCGCCGGGAGCCTTCAAGATCGTGTCCGGCCCGACCAGAGCCGCGGCGCCGTAGCCGAGGATCAAGGTGAACAGGTAGAAGGCTCCGATGAGGCCGATCGCCCAGACCACGGAACGACGGGCTTCCCGGGCGGTGGGGACCGTGTAAAACCGCATCAGCACATGCGGCAAGCCGGCGGTGCCCAGCACCAGGGCGATGCCCAGCGACAGCAGGTTGATCTTGGAGGTGGTCGAGGTTCCGTACTGCGCGCCGGGGGCCAGCACGTCACGATCGGAAACACCCTTGGTTGTGGACTGGGTGACCATCTCCTGGGCTCGGCCGAGGACTTCGGAGATGTTCATGCCGAACTTGACCAGCACCAACGCTGTCATGAAACCGGCACCGGCGATCAGCAGCACCGCCTTGATGATCTGCACCCAGGTGGTGCCGGCCATTCCGCCGATCAGGACGTAGACCATCATCAGAACGCCCACGATGGCGATGACGACCGACTGAGCGAAACGGCTGTTGATGTCGAGCAGCAGTGCGACCAGTCCGCCTGCCCCGGCCATCTGAGCCAGCAGGTAGAACAGCGACACCGTCATCGTTGAGATGGCCGCCGCCAACCGGACCGGCTTCTGCTTGAGCCGGAAGCTCAGCACGTCGGCCATGGTGAATTTGCCTGTGTTGCGCAGCAATTCGGCCACCAGCAGCAGGGCGACCAGCCAGGCGACCAGGAAGCCGATCGAGTAGAGGAAGCCGTCGTAGCCGTAGACGGCGATCGCGCCTGCGATACCCAGGAAGCTCGCAGCAGAGAGGTAATCGCCGGCGATCGCGATGCCGTTTTGCCGTCCGGTGAATGCGTGTCCGCCGGTGAAGTACTCGGTGGCGGTGGTGTTGCGGCGGCTGACCCGGATCACGATGGCAAGCGTGACGATGACGAAGCCGACAAAGATGCCGATGTTGACCGCGGGGTTGCCCAGTTGACCAGCGGCCACAATGCTGATCGGGTTCACTGCTCGGTCCAGTGCATCTCGGCGCGGATGGCCGCGGCGCGTGGATCCAATTCCCGGTTGGCGAACCGGATGTAGAGGCCCGTGATGAGGAAGGTCGTCAGGAACTGGGCGAGCCCGAGCAGCAGGCCGACATTGATGTTGCCCCACACCTTGGTTGCCATGAAGTCATGCGAGAAGGCGCCGAGCAGCACGTAACTGGCGTACCAGATCAGAAAGAACACCGTCGTCGGGAAGACGAACCGGCGCAGGCGGCTGCGTAATTCCTGAAACTCGGGGCTGGCCTGTACCGCTAGGTAGTCAGCTGCCGGCGGCACATGCTCGATGTCGGGTTGGGACAACACAACTCCTTGGCTGGGAGGTGGGACTCCGTGCACAGCAACTAGAAGCTCACAGTATGTACTCTGGGTACTCTCCAGCATGGAGAACCGTCCCGCAGCGCAGTGCCAACATCCGATCTATGCCGATATCTGCTCGGCACCGGCCGCGTTTCCGCCTGTCGCGATTCACGACCTGATGTGTTGGATCGTGTTCAGGTTTAGCCCGGAGGCGCCGCGTCGCAACTCCGCAAAACTAGCTTCTAGCTACGGTTTTGCAGTGGTCCCGGCTGGGATCGAACCAGCGACCTTCCGCGTGTGAAGCACGGGGCACAGCGTTTTCCCAGCTCACCTGCGACCGTGTCAACTCGCTGAACTGCAGTTTTCAACCCGTAAACCGCCGGGCGACTCACCGCCAATGTGTCATGTGTGTGTCACATCGCCGTCCGAGAACCGCCGTTGCTGGCGCGGACGCTGGATGACGTCATCACCGACGAGGCCCTGCGTATCGGGGACGCGGAATGACTAAATCGAACTTTGCTCCAAGGGTCACCCCACGGTGACTTACTGTTCTATGCAAATCGTGTGCGAGGAGTGGGTGTGTCGGGTTCTGCCATGTTTGAGTCTGGGTCCAGTGAACGTCGACGCCGCTCCCCGAGGGGTCGCGTTGAGGCGTGTGATGACGGACTTCAGTCGACGCCCGCGGTAGCGCCTGTGGTGTCCAGCTACGCCCGTTACGTGGGGCGCGTTGGCGCTCTCGCGATTGCCCTGGGTGTGGGTTCTTTCCTCGCGGCGATACCGTCGGCGTTCGCCGACACCTCAGGATCAGCGGGTACATCAGGGGCAACCGATTCCTCAACTGCCTCAGGGCCCACGGACACGTCACGGTCAACCGGTTCCTCAAATGCCCCGGGGCCGACGGGGCCGACACGAATGGCGGAGCGGGGTTCACGCAGAGCCGCCTCGACGACTCCGGGCGCAATCTCGGCGCCGCCAAATTCCAGTCCCCGCACCGCCGACGTGACAGCGACGCTGCCAAGGCGCAGCACCCTGAACGGGCAAACGATCGCCGCCACCAAGCCGAACACCGGTGCGCTGTCGCGACCGGACTCCGGAGACAACAACGACCCCGTGGTGGCCGATCCGATCATGGTGAACGGCCCGGCCGCGAACCGCCGCACGCTCGGCGGTGTCCCCCGCACCACATCGCCCGCGGCGTCAGTCAGCAATGGCGTTGCACCGGTGGGCCTTCCCGTCGCAGCGGCCATCGCCCCGCCCGCGCCGCCGTCGGCGGCGGCGGCGGCGGTGATGGCACCGTGGCAGCCGGGCAGTGTTATTCGGTTCTTCATCGGAGCCGGCACCGCCGATAACCCGAACGCAGGCATCCTGCTCGGAGACGGCTACACCTACACCGGATACGAAGGCACCTGCCTCAGCGGTGCGTGCAACGGCGGCAACGGCGGCCTGATCGGTAACGGCGGCGGCGGATTCGCCGGCGGCAACGGCGGTTCGGCGGGCTGGTTCGGCACCGGCGGCAACGGCGGCGCCGCCATCATCGCCGGCGGCCACGGCGGCAACGGCGGTGCGGGCGGATTGTTCAGCGGTGCCGGCGGATCCGGTGGAGCCGGTGGCATCGGCGCGGTAGGCATTGCCGGCGGCAACGGCGGCGCCGGCGGCTCACAAGGCGTGTTGAGCCTGACCGGGCGCGGGGGCCCAGGCGGTCCCGGTGGCGCGGCCGGAGACGGCCCCGCCGCAGGAGCCGGTGGAGCCGGCGGCGCCGGCGGCGGCGTAGGAGCGACTGGGCCGACCGGTCCCGCGGGTGCCATGGGCCCGACCGGACCAACAGGACCAACCGGAGCAACCGGGCCGACTGGGGCGACCGGTGGAATCGGACCGGCAGGCCCGACCGGGGCTACGGGCGGAACCGGACCAACCGGCGCAACCGGCGCAACCGGTGGGGTCGGACCGACCGGCGCAACCGGAGCAACAGGAGCAACCGGAGCTACAGGACCTGGCGGCTCGATTGGCGGAACCGGACCAACCGGAGCCACGGGCCAGGCAGGACCGACCGGTGCGACCGGTCAGACCGGAGCGACCGGCGGAATCGGACCCGCAGGACCCACCGGTGCAACTGGCGCGACCGGTGGAGTCGGACCCGCAGGACCCACCGGGGCGACCGGCGGAGTCGGACCCGCAGGACCCACCGGCGCGACAGGGGCGAACGGGGCGACCGGTGGAACAGGTGATGTCGGCCCGACCGGCGCAACAGGGGCAACAGGAGCAACCGGCCCAACCGGGGCGACCGGTGGAGTCGGACCGACCGGCCAGACCGGGGCGACCGGTGGAGTCGGACCCGCAGGACCCACCGGCGCGACAGGCGGAGTCGGACCTGCAGGGCCCACCGGTGCAACAGGGGCCAACGGGGCGACCGGCGCGACCGGAGATGCGGGAGCGACCGGCCAGACCGGAGCGACCGGCGGAGTCGGACCCGCAGGACCCACCGGCGCGACCGGCGGAGTCGGGCCGGCAGGACCCACCGGCGCGACTGGTGGAGTCGGGCCCGCAGGACCGACCGGGGCCACAGGGGCGACCGGTGATGCAGGCCAGGCAGGACCGACCGGCGGAGTCGGACCCGCAGGACCCACCGGCGCGACCGGAGATGCGGGAGCGACCGGACCCACCGGAGCGACCGGCGGAGTCGGACCCGCAGGACCCACCGGCGCGACCGGAGATGCGGGAGCGACCGGTGCAACTGGGCCTGCAGGGGCGACAGGTGGAGTCGGACCCGCAGGACCCACCGGCGCGACAGGAGATACGGGAGCGACCGGCCAGACCGGCGCAACCGGCGGAGTCGGACCCGCAGGACCCACCGGCGCGACAGGAGATGCGGGAGCAACCGGGGCGACAGGTGGAGTCGGACCCGCAGGGCCGACCGGGGCGACCGGAGATACAGGAGCGACCGGCCAGACCGGGGCGACCGGTGGAGTCGGACCCGCAGGACCCACCGGCGCGACAGGAGATACGGGAGCAACCGGGGCGACCGGCGGAATCGGACCCGCAGGACCCACCGGCGCGACAGGGGATACGGGAGCGACCGGCCAGACCGGAGCGACCGGTGGAGTCGGACCGGCAGGCCCGACCGGGGCAACAGGGGCGACCGGAGATACGGGAGCAACCGGCCAAACCGGAGCGACCGGCGGAGTCGGCCCCGCAGGACCCACCGGCGCGACCGGGCCAGCAGGCCCGACGGGTCCGACCGGAGCGAACACATCGGGGGTCGTCAGATTCACCAACAAAACCACCGCCAATGGGTTGGGCAGCAACATCGTGTACGGGGTGTCCGCCGTGGGGACCAACGTCTACGCCGCCACCAGCAATGGCCTGAGTGTCTCCACCAACGGCGGGACCTCGTTCATCAACAAAACCACCGCCGACGGGTTGGGCAGCAACACCGTGAACGGGGTGTCCGCCGTGGGGAACATTGTCTTCGCTGCCACCAGCAATGGCCTGAGTATCTCCATCGACGGCGGGACCTCGTTCATCAACAAAACCACCGCCAACTCTCCTGGGCTATACAGCAACGTCGTGAACGGGGTGTATACCGTGGGGTCCTTTAATAACAGCGTTATCGATTTCTTCGTCGCCACCTCCGGCGGCCTGAATTACTCCTACTGCTTAGACTGCATTAGCTACAGCGACTTTATCCAGCCTTACTTCCTCGCCACCACCCGCGACGGGTTGGGCAGCAACATCGTGAACGGGGTGTCCTACGGCTTGGGTGGCTTTTGGGCCGCCACCGCCAACGGCCTGAGTTTCTCCTTTGACGGCGTTCGTAGGTGGTCCAACTCGACCACCGCCGACGGGTTGGGCAGCAACTCCGTGAGAGGGGTGTACGCCAACAGCGACACCGTCTACGCCGCCACCAGTGGTGGCCTGAGTGTCTTCACCGGCGACGGGACCCCGTTCATCAATTACACCACGGCCGACGGGCTGGGCAGCAACGACGTGCGCAGCGTGTACGCATTGGGGGGCTCCCTGTTCGTCGGCACCACCAACGGCCTCAATGTCTCCACTAACAGCACGCTGCCGTTCACCAGGTATACCAACTTGACCGGGGCCCCACTGGGCTCAACTCAAGCTTATGACGTCAGCGGGCTGTACGCCGACGGAAGCACCGTCTACGCCGCCTCGGCTGGCAGCGGCCTGGGCATTGGTACCTGAATTTGAGCGTTGTGGTGTGAGTCCGGTCGGGGTTGTTGGCCGCGCGGCAGGGTTGCCCGGCGATCTGTAAGAACACGATGGTTCGGTAGCGGCGATGTTTACCAGCGGCGGGCAGTTGTCGAGCACCCTCTTAAGCCCCGTCGCCCCCTAGGGTTCACGGTCAGCCCGATCGCCTCGCCGCATGTGGAGAGTTCATTGGGGCATCTGCCCGTCCAAGTGTCGTTATCGCGATCCAACACAGTGACCGCGGTGCCGCTGATTTCTGGATCCTAAGATCGTCCCCATGCTGGCGGCCCGCTCGTCGATCTGTCTGAACATGATCGTGCGTAACGAGTCGGCGCTCATCGAAAGGTGTTTGGCGGCGGCAGCGGCGCACATCGACTGCTACGTCATCTGCGATACCGGTTCCACCGACGACACCGTCGAGAAGATCCGAACCTTCTTTGCGGCGCGCAACATT
This sequence comes from Bifidobacterium breve, assembly GCA_945897705.1. Classification (GTDB taxonomy): domain Bacteria; phylum Actinomycetota; class Actinomycetes; order Mycobacteriales; family Mycobacteriaceae; genus Mycobacterium; species Mycobacterium aquicola. The sequence goes on from CAMDFY010000098.1 coordinate 7,926, forward strand.
CCCGGCGTGATCACCCACACCACGTTTCACAACTTCGAGCAGGCCCGAAACTACGCATTGGACGCCGCACGAGATAGTGACTTGGAGTTCGACTATCTGCTGCTGTGTGACGCCGACATGGAACTGGTCGTCGAACGCCCCGCATTCCGGGAAGAACTAGCGGGCGTGCCGTATCTGGTGGCCCAGCGCAGCGCCGGCAGTGATCTTCACTACCAGAACCTGCGATTGGTGCCGCGACATTGCCCGGCCCACTACCGCGGTGTCACCCACGAATATCTGGACGTGACCCCGGCTGACCGGGTGGGTTTCGACGGGATCTGGTTTCGCGACCACGCCACCGGGGCGAACCGCACCGACAAATTCGATCGCGACATCACACTACTCACCCAAGGACTACAGGCCGAGCCCGACAATGAGCGCTACGTCTTCTATCTGGCGAACACCTACTTCGACGCCGGACAACCAACCGAAGCCATGACCTGGTACGGCAAACGCGTGCAGATGGGCGGATGGGCGGAGGAAATCTTCTATTCGTCCTACCGCATTGGCGGATGCTTAGAACGCCTCGGCCGCGACGCGGAGATGATCACCCAGTATTTGCAGACCTACCAACGGTTTCCGCACCGCGCCGAGCCCTTGCACGCGCTGGCTCAGTTTTACCAACGTCGCTCGGAGAACCAGTTGGCTTTCCTGTTCGCTGATGCCGGTCTACGGGTTCCGCTACCGCCCGAGGGGGCGTTGTTCGTGGAGGCCCAGGTGTATGACTGGCGGCTCACCGACATCGTCGCGGTGTCCCTGTACTGGATGGGCCACCC
>CAMDFY010000099.1 GCA_945897705.1 Bifidobacterium breve
GACACGGTGGACTGGTTGGCCGTGCGCGGCATCCTGGTGGCGCCAGGCGACTTCTACGGTACGAGCGGGGCGCGTTACGTCCGGATGGCGCTCACTGCCACCGACGAGCGCATCGCTGCCGCAACGGCGCGCTTAAGCGCCTAGTTCAAAGCCCAGGGCTAGTTCATGTCCCAGGGTTCGCCGTAGGTGGTGACCTGGTCACCGGCCTGGGAGACCAGTCGGGCGAAGGGGCGCAGCAGCACCCCGCCGGCCGCGCCGGTGATCTGGCCGTGGGCGTTGGCTATGGCCACCGCGCCCTCGGGCCCCTCGACGTCCACCGACATCGTCGCGACCTCCTGGATGCCGGGACCCTGACCAAGATCGGCACCGATCGAGGCACCGGGGAACAGGTTCGGGGTGATCACCGATCCCAGCGGATTGAAGTTCAGCGGAGAGATGCTGACGTCATCGAGAAAGATATTGGGGGTGGTGTAGCTGAAGTTCAGCCCCACGCCCAGCGACCACGGAAAGCCAATCTGGTAGCCCAATTCCAAGGTACCGGCGAACTCCTCGGCACCCGGGCCGGCCACGTTGTACATCACCCGGCCGGAGTGGAACCACTCCCGGGTCAACCGGTTGCGGTCCAACGGGAACACCCCGTTGAGCACCGTGTCCCACTGCTGGATCGTCATGGTGCGGCCCTTGCCGTCCACCAGGCTCATCTGATCGTCCATGCCCGCCTGCGCGGTCCCCGCCCCGACAAACAAAGCCGACGACGCCGCAAGTATCGCGACCAGCACACGACTGATTGACCTCATAATCTCCCTTACCGCTTCGGTGGCCGGTGTCGGCATCTGATCACCCCATCGATGTCAGCGGTCATAGTATTACTGTTCGGTGCCGAAATTTCTCGGCAACCCCCATACGCCGGTCCGCCGGGCCTTTCAGGCCGGGAAAGCTGCCACCGGCATGACCACTGTCCCCCGGCATGCGCCCTCGGCGATGTCGGTGTGCCAGGTGCCGCGCAGCGACCCGTCGGGTTGGGGTTGGTAGTAGGTCCACGAGGTGGCCCTGGCCCACTGCTTCTGATTGCCCCCGCCGCCCAGGCAGTCCCATAGCCAGTCGTAAGTCGAGATCCATTCTGAGCCATTCCAGGCATAACGGGTCGGCTGCGGAACCGTCGGGTTGCCGGGCCGGGGGCCGTCGGTGACCGTGGCCACGCATCGATTACCCGCGCACTGGCTGAACAGTGTGAAGACGGCCCCGAAGTCGCCTTCGGCCTGTCGGCTGGCCGGGCTGGTGCCCGCCTTCTGCGACGCGTAGGTGATCAACTGGTAGCGACCGTTCCACGGCTGGGGCGCTGCGGCGGCTGTCGCGGGGGTGAGCACGGTTGCGGCGAGGCTGGCTGAGATCAGCAGAAGGACGCCGCGACGGAGCCGAGCGAAGCGCGTCACGCCACTGGAGTCAGCACGGACGACCGCGCTGGGGCCAGCGCGGGGATCAGGGTCTGACCAGGCCACATCCGTTTAGCCTAACCGGTAATAAACCCCACCCGTCGCATCTGCACCACGACTCGCCGGACGGCACGGTAGCCTCGCGAGGTGCTGCTGGCCTCGCTGAACCCCGCCGCGGAGGCTGCCGGAGCCGACGTCGCGGACGCGGTGCGGATCGGGGGAGTCACGCTGTCGCGCAGCGATCTGATCGGCGCAGCGACCTCGGTGGCCGAGCGGGCCGGGGGAGCGCAGCGGATCGCCGTCCTGGCGACGCCCACTGCGGCGACAGTGCTGGCGGTGACCGGTTGTCTGATCGCGGGCGTGCCGTTCGTCCCGGTGCCCGCCGATGTCGGAACCGCCGAACAAAACCACATCCTGGTCGACTCCGGAGCCCAGGGGTGGCTGGGCGATCTGCCCGATGACCCGTGCGGACTGCCGCACATCCCGGTGCGACGCCACGCCCGGTCGTGGCATCGCTACCGCGAACCCGATGCGGCGGACACCGCGATGGTGATCTACACCTCTGGAACGACCGGTCCGCCCAAGGGGGCGGTGATTAGCCGCGGGGCCGTCGCAGCGGACCTCGACGCGCTGGCGGCTGCCTGGCAATGGACGCCGGAGGACACCCTGGTGCACGGCCTCCCGTTGTTCCACGTGCACGGGTTGGTACTGGGGCTACTGGGGTCGCTGAGGGTGGGAAATCGGTTCGTGCATACCGGCAAGCCCACACCGCAGGCCTATGCGGCGGCCGGCGGAACCCTGTACTTCGGTGTTCCCACGGTGTGGAGCCGGATCCTCGCCGATCCGGAATCGGCGCGCGCGTTGGCTTCGGCGCGACTGCTGGTGTCGGGCAGCGCGGCGCTGCCGGTGCCGGTTTTCAGGCAGTTGGCTGAACTCACCGGCCATGCACCGGTGGAGCGTTACGGCTGCACCGAGACCCTGATCACGGTCAGCACTCGTGCCGACGGTGAACGCCGTCCCGGCTCTGTGGGCCTTCCGCTTGCGGGCATGCAGACGCGTCTGGTCGATGACGACGGGTCATCGGTGGCGCACGACGGCGAAACCATCGGGCACCTTCAGGTGCGCACACCGACGCGGTTCGAGGGTTATCTCAATGCTCCGGAAGCCACCGCGTCCGCGTTCTCACCCGACGGTTGGTATCGCACCGGCGACGTCGCGGTTATTGACTCCCAGGGCATGCATCGCATCGTCGGCCGCGAATCGGTCGACCTGATCAAGTCCGGGGGCTATCGGATCGGCGCCGGCGAGATCGAGACCGCGATGCTGAGTCACCCCGGCGTGATCGAGGTTGCCGTCGTCGGGCTTCCGGACGCGGATCTAGGGCAGCGCATTGTGGCATTCGTCGTCGGTGATGCCGCGGCCGAGGAGCTAATTTCCTATGTAGCGCAGCAGCTTTCGGTGCATAAACGGCCCCGGGAGGTACGGATTGTGGAAGCGCTTCCGCGCAATGCGATGGGCAAGGTGCTCAAGAAGGAGTTGATGTGAGTGGGGAATACGCTAGTTCGCGTGCAGCGCCTCGTTGAGCGTGACACCCCTACCGTCGCGGGAAACCACTTCGACTGCCCCGGTGACCGAGTTCCGCCGGAACAGCAGATTGTCCGCGCCGGATAGTTCGCGGGCCTTCACCGTCGCACCGTCAGACTTGGCTGCTCCGTCGGACAGCGTGACCTTGGTGCCGGCGGTCACGTACAACCCGGCCTCGACGACGCAGTCGTCGCCCAGCGAAATTCCCAAACCGGAGTTGGCGCCCAGCAGGCAGCGTCTACCGACCGAGATCTGCTCGGTGCCGCCGCCCGACAACGTGCCCATGATCGACGCACCGCCACCGACGTCGGACCCGTCGCCGATGACCACGCCCGCGGAGATGCGGCCCTCCACCATCGAAGCGCCCAGTGTTCCGGCGTTGAAGTTCACGAAGCCCTCGTGCATCACGGTGGTGCCCTCAGCCAGATGAGCTCCGAGTCGAACCCGGTCGGCGTCGGCGATCCGTACCCCGGTGGGCACCACGTAGTCGACCATCCGCGGGAACTTGTCCACGCCGTAGACCGTCACCGGGCCGCGTCGGCGCAATCGCAGACGCACCGACTCGAAGCCTTCGATGCGACAGGGCCCGTAGTTGGTCCAGACCACGTTCGTCAGGGCGCCGAAGACGCCGTCGAGGTTGCAGCCGTGCGGTTCGATCAGACGGTGTGAGAGCAGGTGTAGGCGCAGATAGGTGTCGAAGGTGTCGGTCGGCGCGAGATCGAGGTCGGCGATGACGGTGCGGATCGCGACGACCTGCACGCCGCGGTCGGTGTCGGGGCCGCAGAGGTCGGCCAGTTCATCGGGCACATCGCCGGCGCTGAGTCGGGTGGTTCCGGACGGGCTGTAGGCGCCCAGTTCGGGGTCGGGGAACCAGGCGTCGAGCACGGTGCCATCGTCGGCGATGGTGGCGAGTCCGAAACCCGCGGCGGAAGTCACTGGGACACGGTACTTCCGGCGTGAGCAGACGCAAAGTGCCGCGACACGCCGCGGGCGGGCGGACTTTTGCGTCTACTCGCACGGCAGGGGCGACCCGCTAGCCTGATCAGTTGTGCTTGACCTTCGCGCCGATCCGGCCGTTCTGACCGCCGCTCTCGTCGACATTCCCAGCGTGTCCCGGGACGAGGGGCCGCTGGCCGATCAGGTCGAACGCGCACTGCGGGAGCAGACCGACTACACCGTCGTCCGCAACGGGAACGCGGTCCTGGCCCGCACAGACCTCGGCCGCCCGACCCGGGTGCTGCTGGCCGGCCACCTCGACACCGTCCCGATCGCCGACAATGTCCCGGCCCGCCACGTGGGCGACGATATCTATGGCTGCGGCGCCAGCGACATGAAGTCCGGTGACGCGGTGTTCCTGCATCTGGCGGCCACCGTTGGCGAGCCTGCGCACGACGTCACGGTCATCTTCTACGACTGTGAGGAGATCGAGGCATCGGCTAACGGCCTGGGCCGTATTCAGCGTGAACTTCCTGAATGGCTTCGCGCCGACGTCGCGATCCTGGGCGAACCGACCGACGGCGACATCGAGGCGGGCTGTCAGGGCACCCTGCGCGCGCTGATCTCTGCAGCCGGAGTCCGGGCACACTCGGCGCGTCCATGGCTGGGGGACAACGCAATTCACAAACTTGCGCCGGTGCTGGACCGGCTGGCCGGGTACCAGAGCCGGTCCGTCGACATCGATGGCTGCACCTACCGGGAGGGGCTGTCCGCCGTCGGGATCAGCGCCGGAATAGCCGGCAACGTCATCCCCGATGACGCCTCGGTGACGGTTAACTTTCGGTTCGCTCCCGACCGTTCCCCGGCGGCGGCGCTGGAGCATCTGCGCGAGATGTTCGCCGATATTGACGTCGAGGTTCGGCAGACCGATGTGGCCGGGGGTGCGCTGCCGGGGCTGGATCATCCGGGAGCCGCGGCACTGGTCGCCGCGGCCGGCGGAGGGGTGCGCGCAAAGTACGGCTGGACCGATGTCGCGCGGTTCGCCGCGCTGGGCATTCCGGCGGTCAACTACGGCCCCGGCGACCCGAATGTGGCGCATCGCCGGGATGAGCGGGTCTCGGTTGCCCGGATCTCCTCGGTGGCCGCCACCCTGCGGCGCTACCTCAGCGCGCCGTGGTGATCGGTACCTAAGGGGCTCCCGCCACCGCCCGGGCGTGCTCCAACGCCATTCGGGTGAACTCGCAATCGGCCGAAGCAGCGATCTTTGTCAGCGCGTCGGCGGCCCGCACGTCGCCGAGGCGGGCCGCGTCGTGCCAGGCGCGCACTGCGATCGCGTACTGGCCGGTGCGTTCGGCCATCCGGGCGGCGTCACGGGCCGCGGTGATCGCACCGTGCCGGTCGCCGACGGTGGCCAGTCGCCATGCGCGGGCCACGGCCAGTTCGGGTGCGAATAACGCTGACTTGGTTCCGTGCCGGGACTCTGCGCGGCTGAGCGCCTTGGCTGACTCGGAGATCTCGCCCTGCTGGGCCAGCGCGGTGGCAAGGTAGGTCAGCGACAGCGGGCCCCACGAGTATCCGGTGCGCTCCAGCGTCGCTGAGGCGGGCCCGAGCAGTGCGGCCGCGGCGGCCGGCTCGCCGCGGGCGATCAGTACCTCGGCCAACAGCAACTCCCCGATCGATCGGCCGGGCTGTGCCAGCTCGGCGACGTCGGTGAAGCCGGCGGCGGTGTCGTAGGCCTCCTGGGTTCGGCCGGCCATCAACGATGTCGTGGTCTGGGCAAGCCCCACGGTGAAGCGCAGCAGTCCGGGATATTCGGTGCCGAGCGCCCGATCCACCAGCCTGCCGACGTCAGTGAACCGTCCCATCCGGGCAGAACTCAGCGCGGCGGCACTCGCGGCCCACGCGACCGCCATCTCCGGCGCGTCCGGTGCGGCCAGTACCGCCGTGGCGATGTCGAGGGCGCGCGTCAGGTTCCCGGCATTCATCGCGAACGTCGCGGACAGTGCGTCGAGGGTGAGCCGCGCCGATGCCCCGCTCACCCGGCGGTGAATGGTGCCCAGGAAGGCGGTCGCCCGCTCCGGCTCCGAGAGCATCCAGAACTGGTTGGCAGCCCGGGGCAACGCCCAGGCCAGGACCTGATCCTCAGACAGCGTGTCGAGATCCACTCCGGCCAGGACATGGTCGGCTTCGCGGCCACGGCCCTGCCAGGCCAGCGCGTAGCTCAGGGCCAGCCGGCCATCGAAGCGCTCCTCGCGTTCCAGTGCGGCGGCGGCCAGTCGTTCGCTCAGGCCCAGATCGCCCAGGCGCAGTGCCTCCTGTGCGGCGGCGATGACATCGTCGACCGGTTCCGGGTTTTCGCTGGCCATCGCGAGCACCGAGCGCCCGAGCCGGTCTCCGAGGTGTTGGTGCGGGTAGGTCGCGAGCCGGGCGGCCACCTCCGACCGCAACTGGCGCATGTGCGGTGCCGGCGCATCGGCGGCGATGTGGTCGGCGAAGAGCGGATGTCCGCAGTACACCTCATTGCCGATCCGCTGCACGGCCCCGGTCGCCTCGGCGGTGTCGACGGCATCGGCTGCGCTCAGGGCGACGAGATCGGTACGTGCCAGGGGTTCGCGCACGCTGAGAAAGCCGAGCACTGCCCGGGCCGCGGCAGGGAGACCCGCAAGGTAACGGTCGATGAGTTCCGGTAGCGAACGCTCCGGGTCGCCGGTCAGCACCATGAGCCGAAGATGCAGAGGGTTACCGGCGCTGCGGCGATAAAACTCAGCGGCATCAGCGCCGGAGTCCGTGCCCGCGATGATCTCGGCGGTCTCAGCGCCGCTGAGTGGTGCGACGTCGACGCGCCGCAGCAGACCGTCCTCCCACAGCGCCGCGACTGCGGTGGGGATCGGCGGCGTCGACCGTGCCGTGACGATGATCCGACCCCGGCTCGGTTGCGCCGACGCGAGGAGTTGCGCGAGTTGATACACCAACGTGGCGGAAAGCGGGTCGAGAAGATGGGCGTCGTCGATGATGATGAGAGCGTCATCTGCCTGGGCCAGAAGCGAATCCAGTGCCGCGTGGATAAGTGCGGCAGGTTTGCCGACCTCGGAGATGGTGACCAGGGTGCCGAAAGCTCCGAACGGGATCTGAGACTGGGTCGCGGTGCCGATCACCCACACTCCACTGCGCTGTCCCCACCGTTCGGCGATCTGCGCGGCCAGCGTTGTTTTGCCGACGCCATCGACACCGAGCAGGGCGATCCCGCCGGCGTCGCTTTCGGCAAGCAACTCGGCGATCTCGTCCACCAGCTGTCGGCGCGGCGCTACCGCCCACGGGATCGACATAGCCGGACTTTATGGCCGCAGACCCACTCTGCACACCAATAGTGGCAAACCAGTAGCCGTAAAACGCGGCACAGTTCGGCGGCGAGGGGGCTCTGGTCTAGGTTTTGCGGTGTGCCACCGCCGGGTTTCGACACCGCCTGGGCGGTATGCGTCTACTGCTCGGCCGGACCCCGGCACCCCGAGTTGCTGGATTTGGCCGGCCGGGTCGGCGCGGCGATCGCTCGTCGTGGGTGGACCCTGGTGTCCGGGGGCGGGAACATCTCGGCGATGGGTGCAGTTGCGGCCGGGGCGCGCGAGGCGGGTGGGCATACCGTCGGCGTGATCCCCAAGGCGCTGCTGCATCGCGAGTTGGCCGACACCGAGGCCGACGAGTTGGTCGTCACCGACACCATGCGGCAGCGAAAGCAGGTGATGGAGGACCGCAGTGACGCCTTCCTGACATTGCCCGGTGGGATCGGCACCTGCGAGGAGCTGTTTGAAACCTGGACCGCGGGGTATCTCGGGATTCACGACAAACCCGTGGTGCTGCTCGATCCTGCGGGTCACTACGACGGGTTGCGCAGCTGGCTGGAATCCCTGGCGCACACCGGCTACGTCACGCGTGCCGCACTCGACCGACTGGTGGTCGTTGGTGAGGTCGATGCGGCCCTAGATCTCTGCGCCGGGGAGACCCGCAGAAGGGAGTTCGATGGTGAGCACTGATAAGGCGGCGCGTGCCGTGGGCCTGCTCGACCTGCTCACCCGGTTGCCGGCGGTCCTGATCGACGCACCGGTGATCCTGCGCGGCGCACGGACCGGACTGCTAGCCCAGCCGAACTCGCGGGCGTCGATCGGCAAAGTCTTCGCCGAACGTGCCGCCCGCTACGGCGACAGGACTTTCCTGCGCTACGGCGACGAGAAGATCAGCTACTCCGAAGCCAACGAGACCGCCAACCGATACGCGGCGGTGCTCGCTGAGCGCGGTGTGGGCCACGGGGACGTTGTCGGCATCATGGAGCGCAATTCCCCCGATGTGGTGCTGACGATGCTCGCGGCGGTCAAATGCGGCGCGGTGGCCGGCA
>CAMDFY010000100.1 GCA_945897705.1 Bifidobacterium breve
ATGGCCGAGGCCAACCGGGCCTTCGCGCACTACCGCTGGTGACAGCTGGTCGCTAGACCCAAACCCATCGACAACGGCATTACGAAAGATTGGGAAGACTTCTGTGGCACAGGACGTGCTGACTGACCTCAACAAGGTCCGCAACATCGGCATCATGGCGCACATCGATGCCGGCAAGACGACGACCACCGAGCGCATCCTCTACTACACCGGTATGAGCTACAAGATCGGTGAGGTGCACGACGGCGCTGCCACGATGGACTGGATGGAGCAGGAGCAGGAACGCGGAATCACCATCACCTCCGCCGCCACCACCTGCTTCTGGAATGACAACCAGATCAACATCATTGACACCCCCGGCCACGTCGACTTCACCGTCGAGGTGGAGCGCAGCCTGCGCGTGCTCGACGGTGCCGTTGCGGTGTTCGACGGCAAGGAGGGCGTGGAGCCCCAGTCCGAGCAGGTTTGGCGCCAGGCCGACAAGTACGACGTGCCGCGCATCTGCTTCGTCAACAAGATGGACAAGATCGGCGCCGACTTCTACTTTTCAGTGCGCACCATGGAGGAGCGCCTCGGCGCACGGGTGATCCCGATTCAGTTGCCGATCGGCTCCGAGGGCGACTTCGAAGGCATCGTCGACCTTGTCGAGATGAAGGCCAAGGTCTGGCGCGGCGAGACCAAACTCGGCGAGAAGTACGACGTCGTCGACATCCCGGCCGAGTTGGCCGACAAGGCCGCCGAGTACCGCACCAAACTGCTCGAGGCCGTCGCCGAGACCGACGAGACACTGCTGGAGAAGTACTTCGGTGGCGAGGAACTCTCCATCGCCGAAGTCAAGGGCGCGCTGCGCAAGCTGACCATCAACTCTGAGGCCTACCTCGTGCTGTGTGGATCGGCGTTCAAGAACAAGGGCGTGCAGCCCATGCTCGACGCGGTCATCGACTACCTGCCCTCGCCGCTGGATGTGCCGCCGGCCGTGGGCCATGCGCCGGGCAAGGACGACGTCGAGGTCATCCGCAAGCCCTCGGTCGACGAACCGTTCTCCGGATTGGCTTTCAAGGTCGCCACCCACCCGTTCTTCGGCAAGCTCACCTACGTCCGGGTGTACTCGGGCAAGGTCGACTCCGGCGCCCAGGTCGTCAACGCCACCAAGGGCAAGAAGGAGCGTCTGGGCAAGCTGTTCCAGATGCACTCCAACAAGGAGAATCCGGTGGAGACGGCCTCGGCGGGCCACATCTACGCGGTGATCGGTCTCAAGGACACCACCACCGGTGACACCCTGTGCGATCCGAGCAGCCAGGTCGTGCTGGAGTCGATGTCCTTCCCGGACCCGGTCATCCAGGTCGCGATCGAGCCCAAGACCAAGAGCGACCAGGAGAAACTGTCCCTGGCGATCCAGAAACTCGCTGAGGAAGACCCGACCTTCAAGGTCAACCAGGACCACGAGACCGGCCAGACCATCATCGGCGGCATGGGCGAGTTGCACCTGGACATCCTGGTGGACCGGATGCGCCGCGAGTTCAAGGTCGAGGCCAACGTCGGTAAGCCGCAGGTCGCCTACAAGGAGACCATCAAGCGCGCGGTCGAGAAGTGCGAGTTCACCCACAAGAAGCAGACCGGTGGATCCGGTCAGTTCGCGAAGGTGCTTATCGCCCTGGAGCCGTTCACCGGCGAGGACGGCGCGACCTACGAGTTCGAGAACAAGGTCTCCGGCGGTCGTATCCCGCGCGAGTACATCCCGTCGGTGGACGCCGGTGCCCAGGACGCCATGCAGTACGGCGTGCTGGCCGGCTACCCGCTGGTGAACGTGAAGGTCATTCTGCTCGACGGCGCCTACCACGACGTCGACTCTTCGGAGATGGCCTTCAAGATCGCCGGCTCACAGGTGCTGAAAAAGGCTGCGGCACAAGCGCAGCCGGTCATTCTCGAACCGATCATGGCCGTCGAGGTCACGACGCCCGAGGACTACATGGGTGAAGTGATCGGCGACCTGAACTCCCGCCGTGGCCAGATCCAGGCTATGGAGGAGCGCAGCGGTGCCCGCGTCGTCAGGGCGCAGGTTCCGCTGTCGGAAATGTTCGGCTACGTCGGCGACCTCCGGTCGAAGACCCAGGGCCGGGCCAACTACTCCATGGTGTTTGACTCGTATGCCGAGGTTCCGGCTAACGTGTCCAAGGAGATCATCGCGAAGGCGACGGGGCAGTGAGCGCCAGCTCAGTGGCCCGGAGTCGAGCAATGGGCAGCGCGAAGGCGACGGGCGCCTAGCCCGATCGTTGCAACACAACTGAAAAAACACACACTGCTTTAACCAAAAGCACCAAGAGTCCAGGAGGACACAGAAGTGGCGAAGGCGAAGTTCGAGCGGACGAAGCCGCACGTCAACATCGGGACCATCGGTCACGTTGACCACGGCAAAACCACGCTAACCGCGGCTATCACCAAGGTTCTGCACGACAAGTACCCCGATTTGAACGAGTCGCGTGCATTTGACCAGATCGACAATGCGCCCGAAGAGCGTCAGCGTGGTATCACCATCAACATCTCGCATGTGGAGTACCAGACCGAGAAGCGTCACTACGCGCACGTCGACGCCCCCGGTCACGCGGACTACATCAAGAACATGATCACCGGCGCCGCCCAGATGGACGGCGCGATCCTGGTGGTCGCCGCCACCGACGGGCCCATGCCCCAGACTCGCGAGCACGTGCTGCTGGCGCGTCAGGTCGGCGTGCCCTACATCTTGGTCGCACTGAACAAGGCCGACATGGTCGACGACGAGGAGCTGCTCGAGCTCGTCGAGCTGGAGGTCCGCGAGCTGCTGGCCGCCCAGGAGTTCGACGAGGACGCACCGGTGATCCGGGTGTCGGCGCTGAAGGCCCTCGAGGGCGATCCGCAGTGGGTCAAGAGCGTCGAGGAACTGATGGACGCCGTCGACGAGTCCGTGCCGGATCCGGTTCGCGAGACCGACAAGCCGTTCCTGATGCCCGTCGAGGATGTCTTCACCATCACCGGCCGCGGCACCGTGGTGACCGGCCGGGTCGAGCGTGGCGTGATCAACGTCAACGAGGACGTCGAGATCGTCGGCATCAAGCCGACCACCACCAAGACCACGGTCACCGGTGTGGAGATGTTCCGCAAACTGCTCGACCAGGGTCAGGCCGGCGACAACGTCGGTTTGCTGGTGCGCGGCATCAAGCGCGAGGACGTCGAGCGCGGGCAGGTGGTTGTCAAGCCCGGCACCACCACTCCGCACACGGAGTTCGACGGCAGCGTTTACATCCTCAGCAAGGACGAGGGCGGACGGCACACGCCGTTCTTCAATAACTACCGTCCGCAGTTCTACTTCCGCACCACCGACGTGACCGGTGTGGTCACGCTGCCGGAGGGCACGGAAATGGTCATGCCGGGTGACAACACCGACATCTCGGTGAAGCTCATCCAGCCCGTGGCCATGGACGAGGGTCTGCGGTTCGCGATCCGCGAGGGCGGCCGTACGGTCGGCGCCGGACGGGTTACCAAGATCACCAAGTGATCTGAGCAGCCACGAAGCGGCGTCCGTCGATAAGACGGGCGCCGCTGTGGTTTGCTGACATGGTAGAATCGTCGAAGGCGCGGCACCTGTACTCACAGGTTTTAGCCCGCTACTAGGAGACGGATCCGTGCAATCTAACGAGACGAAGTCGCGGCGTCGTGCGGTGGTCACTGCCGGTACTGCGGCATCACTGGTGGTTTCTCTGGTCGGCGGGACGCTGACCCTGCTGTTCTCCGACGGACCTCAGCAGAGCACTACCGCGCTGAAGCCACTCCAACCGACTGTCTCAGCCCCCATCGAATCGGAGCCTTCCCCATCGGTAGCCGGGGAGACGGACCTGTCAATGTTCGGTTTCGGCGACGGTGCGATGAGCAGCATGGCTGACAGTGGCAGTCCGGTGAGCAGCACGGCAGACACCACGAGCGGCACCGCTCAACTCGGGTTCACCCCGGGCGCACCCAGTGCACTGCCGCCACTGCCCACAGTGCCATCGGCGCAACTTCCGGATGCGGCTGCGTTTCCGGCAAGTCCGGCCTTCGACTGGAATGCTCTGTTAGCGCCGTTGGTTGCGGCGCAAGCCAACGCCCAGGCGGCCAATGTGGCGGGACCGATCATTGGCGGCGTGGTGGGCTTAGCGAACTCTGCCGCGATAGTGCTGGGTGACCTCATCCTTTTCGCGGCCTACGCGAACAACGGGCAGCCTCTGCTCGCGGCCCTGCAGAACACACTCGCAGCGCCCGGTGCGGCCGCCGCCGGAACCGCACTGATGGCCAATCTGCCGCCGATGCCGGCCCTGCCCGACTTGAGCGGATTGTCTGCTGCTTTCGCCGCGGCCGCCGCCACCCCGCCACTCGGTGTGCCCGCACCTCCTGCGCTGCCGCCGCTGCCGACTCCGGAGCAGTTCGCCACAAGCTTGGCCGGGCTCAGCGCCCTCGGTGCGCTGCCTGCCCTGCCGCCGATTGCGCTGCCTGGGCTACCGCCGCCGCCGGGCGTGCCACCGCTGCCGCGGCCCGAGGACGTAGTCGGCGGACTTGTGGGCGGTGCCATTGCGATTGGAGTGGGCGGGGCCATCCTTGGCACGCTCTTTCCTCCACCGAGCATCACCCGGATGCTGGGAATGCCGTTCTAAGCGTGCCGGGTTTCCGGTGGATGCCGGGGCACTGAAACACGTTCCAGTTTTCTTGCTAGCCTGACGCGGGGCTTGAGGAGAGGACTGTTGATGGGCGATCTTGAGGGACGAGTCGCATTCGTCACCGGAGCCGCCCGCGGCCAGGGCCGCGCCTACGCGGTGCGACTGGCACGCGAGGGCGCCGACGTCATCGTCAGTGACATCTGCGCCCCGGTCTCGGACACGGTTCCCTATGACGCCGCCACGCCGGAGGATCTGGCCGAGACCGTGCGCCTGGTCGAGGCCGAGGGCCGGAAAGTGTTGGCGCGTCAGGTTGATATCCGCGACGACGTCGCGGTGCACGCACTGGTCGCCGACGGCGTCGAGCAATTCGGCCGCCTCGATATCCTGGTCGCTAACGCCGGTGTGCTCAGTTGGGGCAGGCTCTGGGAACTGACCGACGAGCAATGGAACAGCGTCATCGACGTCAACCTCACCGGCACCTGGCGCACTTTGCGCGCGGTCATCCCGGCGATGATCGAGGCCGGCAACGGAGGCTCGATCATCATCGTCAGTTCCTCGGGCGGGCTAAAGGCCACCCCGGGTAACGGCCACTACGCGGCGTCCAAGCACGGACTGACTTCATTGACCAACACCCTGGCACTGGAGTTGGGGGAGTACAGCATCCGGGTGAACTCCATCCACCCGTACTCGATCGCCACGCCGATGATCACCAACGACGCCATGATGTCGATCCTGTCGGCGCACCCGAGTTACCTCAACAGCTTTGCGGCGATGCCGTATCAGCCGCCGACGAAGGGCTCACGCGCCAAGCGCAATGACTTCATGTCCGCTGAGGAAGCCGCCGAGGTTGTGGTGTGGCTCGCGGGGGATAACTCGAGTGTGTTGTCGGGTTCGCAGATTTCGATCGACCGCGGCGTTATGAAGTACTGAGCGTTTGTCGTCCTAAGAAAGAGCGTCGGAGGTCGCCGATAACATCGGTGATTCGCGATCGGCTTACTGGCGGCGGCGACCGGAGGGGTGAAATGCGTTCTGAGACGTGGTTTACCGCCGACCTGCACATCGGGCACCGGCTTATCGCCGAGAAGAGAGGGTTCTCCGATCCTGTCGACCACGACGACATGCTGGCGATGCGTTGGGATTCGACGGTTGACCCCGGTGACACGGTGTGGTTGCTCGGTGACATCTCCGGCGGGGGTCGCGGCAGTCAACAGCGGGCCCTGAACTGGATTGCCGCCCGCCCTGGCACTAAACACCTTGTCGCCGGCAACCACGATGGCGTCCACCCAATGAATCCTGACGCGCACAAGATGATGCCGGCGTACCTGGAGGTGTTCGCCTCGGTGCAGCAGTCGGCTCGGCGGCGCTTAGCCGGGAACGACCTGTTGATGTCGCATTTCCCCTACTTGGAGTCCGCCGAGGACGATGATGTTCACAGTAGGTTTGAGCAGTGGCGGATGCCCTCGCGTGGGGCGTGGCTTGTGCACGGGCACATTCACAGCGACCGCCGGGTCGGCTCCCGGTCCGTCCACGTCGGGGTTGATGCGTGGGGCCTGCAGCCGGTGTCTATCAACGAGGTTGCGGCCCTTATTGTCGTCGAGAGTGATCGTGGTCCCGGGGGCTAGACACTCGGTGCGGGGTGACCAGCCGTGTGCAGTGGTGGATCAGGGCGTCGAGGCTTAGCCCGGCAGCACCAGCACCGGAACCGGACTGTGTCGCAGGATCTTCGCCCCGCGCGAGCCGAGGAACACCCGTGCGACCTCGCCGCGCGGGGAGGTGCCCAGAGCCAGTACTTCGCCGTCGAGCCACTCCGCGTCGTCGAGTGCCTGATCCCAGCCGTTGCCGCTGACCACCGCCAACTCGACCTCGTCGCCGACCACGCCGCCGGTGCGCAACGCGGCCAGCATGGACCTCGCCTGTTCTTCCCAGGCCGCGAGGATCGAGTCTTCGGCGTGCAGGCCGACCTCGGGTGGATACATCGTGCGGCCGCGGACCGCGAAGGAGATCACCCGCAGTGGAACCTTGAGGAGTTTGGCAAGCGCATAGGTTCGCGCCACCACGTCGGCTGAACTCGGTGTGCCGGGGTAGCCACAGGTGATGCGGGTCAGTACCCCGCCCCGGGGTTCGCGGTATCCGCGCGGGGCGATCGCCACCGCCACCGGCGAGGAGTGCAGCAGGCGGTCGGCGGTCGACCCGACCACGACCTGACCCAGTTGGCCGTTCGCCGAGGAACCGAGAACCAACGCCTGGGCGTCGACTTCGCCCACCACTTCCACCAGTCCGCCGGACACCGAACGGTGTGCGTGGCTGTGATACCGCACTTCCGGCCGGTGTGGCATCGCATCCAGGTAGCGGCCGGCCTCCTTGGCGGAATCGGCCGCCAGTTGGTCGGCCCACGCGGCGTACTCGGCGTCGACGCGGGCCGGCGACGGCGTCGTCCACGGCTTGGGCACGATGGTCACCACGGTCAGTGAGGTGCCCAGGGTCCGCGCCGCGCCGACCGCGAGGTTCAGCGGTGCGGTGCCACTTTTTCCGGCCAGGTAGCCGACGACGACCGTCATGGCGTGGCACCACCGTCGGCGATCGAGTCGGCGCTGCGGGGGTTGAGCGCACTGTGGTGGCGCCCCCAGAGGAAGTAGAACGCCAACACCACGCCGACCCAGGCGGCGAACGCCAGCCAGGTGTACCAATGCAGGCTGGCCAGGATGTAGAGGCAGGCAAACACCGAGAGCACCGGGGTGACCGGATAGCCGGGAACCTTGAACCCGCGCGGCAGGTCGGGTTCACGGCGGCGCAGGATGATCACCGCCACCGAGACGGTGATGAACGCCACCAGGGTGCCGATCGAGACCATGTCGGCCAACTTGTCCAGGGGCACCAGGCCGGCCAGTAGGCCGACCACGACGGCCACCACGATCGTGTTGTTGATCGGCGTCATGGTGCGCGGGCTGACCTTGGCGAACATCGAGGGCAGCAGTCCGTCGCGGCCGATGGCGAACAGGATTCGGGTCGATCCGTACAGCGTCACCAGGGTGACTGAGAAAATCGAGATGACAGCGCCCGCGGCCAGCACCGTTCCCCAGTAGTTCGCGCCGGTGACGTTGTCGAGGATGGCGGCCAGGCCGGCCTTCTGACCCTTGAAATCGGCCCAGTCCTGGGCGCCGATGGCGGCGAGAGTGACCACGATGTAGACCACGGTGACGGTCAACAGTGCGGCCAGAATCGCTCGCGGCATCGTCCGCTGCGGATCCTTGACCTCATCGCCGGCGGTCGAGATCGCGTCGAGACCGATATAGGAGAAGAAGATCGTGCCTGCGGCCGCACTGATGCCGGCCGCACCGAACGGCGCGAAGTTTGCGAAACGGTCGGCGTTGAAGGCGGTGAACGCGATCACGGCGAACATCACCAGCACACCGAGTTTGATGATCACCATCACGGCGTTCACCGCGGCCGATTCGCTGGCGCCCCTGATCAGAAGCAGAGCGCACAGCATCACCAGGAAGACGGCGGGAAGGTTGATGATCCCGGGCTCGGTATCCCAGGGGGCCGCCGAGAACGCTTGCGGCAGATCATGTCCCAGAAAGTTTTCCAGA
>CAMDFY010000101.1 GCA_945897705.1 Bifidobacterium breve
GCCCGACGCGGCCCTGCCGATGGATCACGTCGTCGCAATCACCACGCTGCTCAAAGATCGAGCGAGCGGCACGCTGCTCTCGGACTACCAGCTGACTCACCAAAGTCCCGATGACGCCTACATCAATCTCGAACCGGCCCGAATGGCGCAGTTGGAGATCACCGCCATCCCGGACGGGTTGTCGTCGTGGCGGGGCGGTAAGGCGGGCGCGATCGACAACATCATCAGCCGCGGAGAGCTGTTCATGGTCGCTGGTGACTCGATGGGCGACGTCGAGATGCTCAACCGGGCGCCCAACCGGCTGGTGATCAGCCGGATGAACAAACCGGATCTAGCCGAGGGCTTCGCCGCCGAGATCGCCAAGGCCCCGGATGCTAACTGGATGCTGCAACCCACCATCAACTCCGCGCCCGTCGGCTTCCTGGAGACCAAGTGCGCCATGGCCGACAAGACCGCCGGCAACGCCGACATCACGGCCAGCACCGACAAGTCGCTGGCGACCCTCGAGGGCACCGGTCGGCTCGGATCGTTCGTCACCTGCTGACCGAGAGGAATCCTCGACTCATGCGCACAACGCGGATAGTCGCTGCCACCGCGATGACACTGCTGGCGGTGACGGGCTGTGCGACACGCACCGAGGACAAGCCCGCACCGGCGGCGGCGCCGGCCTGCCCGCAGGCTAACGAACGCTTCTGCGCGGCAGGCGTCGGCGACCTGCTGGACATCCGACTCGACGAACTCAAGCCCACCCAGCCCTCGCTGGGCTACGACGAGGTGTACTACCGGTTGGGCCGCTACACCCTGGGCGCCGGGGCGGCAGACCAACTGCTCGACCAGTGGTGCGCGACCAACGGCCAGGAGGGTCTGGAGTCGGCGACGCCCGGCGCCACGGTCATCGACCCGGCATCGTTCACCTGCGCGCTGGCGGTCGGGTCGGAAACAGACGAGTCGAAGGTCCCGATGAAGACCGCCGTGATCGGCCCGGGTGGTCAGCCGTATCTCACCGACGGCCACCACACCCTGACGTCGTTCTGGGAGGCGCCCGGCGCCGGCCCCGACACCCGCGTCCGGCTGCGGATCACGGGAAATCTCAAAGACGCCACACCGGAGGCGTTCTGGGCCGAGATGCAGTCACAGGGTTGGACGTGGCTCAACGATGCCGACGGTAAACCCATTACGCCCGAACAACTCCCGGACAGCCTCGGTCTTAAGTCGTTCGCCAACGACCAGTACCGGGGCGCGCTGGTCTTCGTCCGAGACGTCGGCTACAGCCAGGACGACACCAGCCCGGCGTTCCAGGAGTTCTACTGGGGTCAGTGGCTGCGCAACCAGACCGACCCGAATCTGCGCCCGGCGGACTTCACGCTCACCGACATGGCGTCCTACCACGCACTCGTCGGCAACATCGGCGCGGCGATGGTCGCCCTCAGCGACACCACCGAGATCGCCAACGGCCTCGACGCCAAGGCCCTGGGCAAACTGGAGTCGTTCGGGCAGAGGGCTTTTGACGCGCTGACGGCGCCCATCGACTCCGAGAAACCCGGGAAGCTGGCCTACGCGATCGCCTACAAAGCGACGCTCTGAGGGTTCAGCTGCCGTTGGCCCGATCTTCGCTCTGCGGCCATCTGCAGCATGGTGGGTCGCAACGGGCGAGCGATTGAATTGCGCCTAGCTCAATGCCGACAGTCACAACCTGAAGGGACCTCCACCACCATGTCCAAACACCGCGTACGCACCGGCCTGGCACTGTTTCCCCTCGCTGGGACCAGCGTGGCCGGCATGGCGTTGCTCAGTGGCGGGATGCTCCCGGCCGGGCCGCCGGAACAGACGCGTCCCGAGGTGCGGCTCGCGTCGGTCGAGTGCTCAATCGGCGATGCGCTGTGCGCGAACCCCGCGGCTTTGATCGGCTCCGCGGGTTCTGGCAGCACCCTGGCTGCCGTCGCCACACCGTCAGCGTCGGCGACCGGCGGGATCTTCTCCTTCCTTGTCGGCAACGGCACGCCCGATAGTCCCAACGCCGGCCTGCTGATCGGCGACGGATACAGCTTTACCGCCGACGACGTCGACCAGACACCCTTCTGCGTGGCGAGTAAACCCTGCAACGGCGGCAACGCCGGACTGCTGTTCGGCAAGGGCGGCAACGGCTTCGACGGCGGCAGCGGCGGCAACGCCTATCTCTACGGTCGGGGCGGCAACGGCGGCAACGCCGTCGACTTCGGAATACCCGGCGAAGACAACTTCGGCGGCAACGGCGGCAACAGTGGCTTCCTCGGCGGCACCGACCTGGCCGGCAACTTCTTCTACGGCGGCGGCGGCACTGGCGGCAACGGAATCAATGGCGGCAACGGCGGCAACGGCGGCAGCGCCGGATTCTTCGGTATCGCCGTCGGGGGCAACGGCGGCAAGGGCGGCAACGGCGGCGACGGAACGGCCGCGAATCCCAACGGCGGCAACGGCGGCAACGGCGGCAACGAGTCGCTGTTCCCCCTGCTGTACGGCGGTGACGGCAGCGGCGCGACCCACGGCGGCGGCAACGGCGGCAACGGCTACGGCCTCGGCGCGGTCGGCGGCAACGGCGGCAACGGCGGCAACGGCGGGGACGGCGGCCTGTGGGGTGCCGAGCCGGGCGGCCTCGGCGGCATCGGCGGTAACGCGGGCAACGGAACCACCACCGCCGGCACCGCGGGCAACGGAGGTAACGGTGGGCGGGGCAGCTACGTGGCCGGTAACGGCACGGCCGGCGGGGCCGGTGGTGCCGGCGGCAAGGCTCCGGTCGGCACTGCCGGCGGCAACGGCGGCAACGGCGGCCTTGCGGGGCTACTCGGCTCGAGAGGCGGCAAGGGCGGTGTCGGCGGCAACGGCGGTGAGTCCACGGCAGGTGCGGGCGCAAGCGGAGGCAACGGCGGTTCCGGGGGTCTATCCCTGGGCAACATCGGTGGCGCCGGTGGTGCGGGCGGCGTCGGTGGTAAGGGCAGCGGCGCCGGCGGCGCCGGTGGAAATGCCGGCAACGGCGCCTTCGGCCCCTTCCAGGGTGGCGTCGGGGGCATCGGCGGCGGCGGCGGTCAGGGTGGCAGCGGTGCGGTCGGCGGGAACGGCGGTTCCGGTGGAAACGGCGGAGCGGCCGTCCTGGTCAGTGCCAACGGCGGCAACGGCGGCAACGGCGGCCGGGGCAACGGCGGGGCCACCGCCGGGGCGGACGGCAAGCTGGGCGCCAGCGGCACCGGACCCGGCCGGGGCGGTGCCGGCGGCGCGGGCGGATCCGGGGGCAAGGCGACCGGCTGATCCGAACCGCCGGGCGATAAGCGATTGGCGCCCAGGGCCGTCAAGGGCGATTGGCGTCGAGCGCGCACGCCATCTGGGTGCTCTGCGCGTCCGCGTTGAGGGCCGTGGCGGCCGCGTTCAGCGAATCGCCGCCCCCTCGCAGGCCCATAATCACCAGGAGCTTGGTGGCGCCCAGCGACCAAGACCGCATCGGGCCTGAGATCTCCGGCGGAGTGCCCGGTGTTCGGGACGCGTCGAGCGCTTCGCGGGCCGCCTCGCGCAGAGCCGTGCGGCCAATGACATTGGACTGCCACACATTCGGATCGCGGTAGTCCACGCTGTTGCCCGCCCCGGCAGTCGCGTAGGCGAATTCCTCGTAATTCACGGCAGCCAGATTCAGGGCGGCGGTGAAGCGCGTGCACGCCTCCGACATCGGTGCGTCGGTCTCGGCGACAGCCGCAACGTCGTACGGAACCATCTGCTCGCCATCCGGCGTCGTGGACGAAACCGACTCTGCGTCAGTGGGTTCCACCGATCCAGTCTCAGTTGGATCGGCAGGCGCCACCGGTACGCCGGCCAGCAACGGCAGTGTTACGACCACCGCACCGACACTCACTCGAATTCGAGTCCGCAGCGCAATCATTTGACTCCCCAACACCATTGACGCCCGTCGACCGGCACGAGACTACCGCGATATCCGGACCTGAAAACAGCTCCGCCACCATGATTCCGGCTAGCTGTCCTGTGGCTTTACGGCGTTCGCGGCCTGTTTACCTATTGGACAACTTGAAGACCAACGATGTCACAGTCAGTCACAAGTGCGTAACGGAAGGTGCCCGCGAGATGCTGCTGCGCTTGACCGCCTTGGCCGGAGCCAGCCTGCTGATCATTGCCGCGGCCATCCCCCAGGCCGCCGCTGAACCGGCTGTCCCCCCGCCGGATCCGGTGATCGCACCGGTGGCCAACCCGGCGCCCGCGGTGCCGGTTGCCCCGATGCCGTCCGCTGCCCCGGGAACCCTGACCTCGCCGGACGGTTGGGTGCTGTCAGTCTCGGCGACGAATGAATCCATCGAACCGGTCGCCCCGCTGACCAACTCACCGTGGTCGCGCGAGTACATCGTCGATGGCACGTTCGTGGGCACGATCACAGGGTCGGGGAAAACCAAACTCGCGGGCGGTCAACTCGATGCGGGCTATCAGATCGGTTGCGGGATCATCCAAGACGACATCGAGTCGATCTCGACTCTGGGTCTTACCCCCGGCCTGGGAATCCCGTTCATCTCGGGGACCATCTTTCCGGTATTCCTCGGCCTGACAGCTGAACAGCAGATCAAGATCGACCTCAAGCCGGGCGTGGTCAACATCGTTCCGGTGGGGAAGAAGTCCTTCAAAGGCAGCAAATCCCGGGTATCCGTCAACGGCCTGCGGGTCAAGATCGACGGGTGCGCCGGACAGTCCTTCATCCGGTCCTACGCCACCTTCACCGCGTCAACCGATAACAGCGACGATGTGGTGACGTATCTCGGTGTCACCAAAGCCGTCTAACCCAAGCTTCAATCGCGATACCCGACCTGAAAAGAAAGGGGCTAGCACCATGTCTCATCTCATGGTTACGGTCTTGAGGCGCACAGTGGCACTCGCGGTGGGATTCACCCTCGCCGGGCTGAGTACCGCAGCAATGGCCATCGCGGACCCGGTGACCGAACCCGCGCCCATTCCGATTCCGCCGGGCGCCGCGGAGGCCGCACCCCTGGCCACCGCCGCGGCCACCGATCCGGTTCCTGCCGCGGCCCCGCCCCTAGACACCGGCGCGGTGGCATCGGAAGCCCCCGGGATCGCCAACGTCCCGGACGGACGAACCCTCACGGTCGCCGCCAAGAATGAAACCCAGTTGCCGGTCGCACCGCTGACGACATCGCTGTCCTCGCGAGCCTATATGGTCGGCGGCACCTTCACCGGAGAGACAACCGGCGCCGTCGAAGGCGGAACCCTGGAAGTCGGCTACCAGATCGGCTGCGCGATCGAAATGGACAAGGTGAAACTGAACGGGTCACTCGGCGGTACGTTCGGCAACAGCACCCTCGGAATCGGCGGCTTCAACGCACCCGGCACGATTTCCTTCCCCATCAAGGGCCAAGTCGAGGTTGAACCGCGGCCCGGTACCGTCACCAACGTCCTGATCGACAAGAAGTCGTTCAAGGGCACGGCGGGGCGAATCACCCTCAAGGACATCAGCATCAAGGTGGACAACTGCGTCGGTGCGTCATCACTGCGTTCGTACGCGCTGCTGACTTCTTCCACTGCCGACGAGGACGACGTCGTGGCTTACTACGGCGTTACCAAGGTGTTCTAGAACGATGGACCGACGACAGAGATCCCTGCGATGGCGGCGAGCGGCCCTGGCCGCGGGCCTTGTTGCCGGGGCCGCAGCGATCGCGGCGGCGGCTCCGGCCGGAGCGGACCCGGCCGCAGCGGACCCGGCCCCCCCGTTCCCGACCCCCCCGCCGGCCGTCGACGTCCCGCCCGTACCCCCGGTTCCGTATTCCCCCTACGTCGCCGCCGAGGAGACGCGGAATAACCCGGCCGGCGTTTTCACAGACCTCATCGCCGGCGCAAACCAGAACCCGCTGCTGGCGCAGTCGGCGACGCCGGCTTTGCCGGGTGCCGCGCCCTTCCAGGCGCCAAGCGCGGACATGCTCGAATCGGTCTCACTACTCATGCCGCAGAACTTCGGGATGCCGAGCGACGAACTGGCAAACCCCTATGCGCTGGCCCAAGGCGTCGCGCCGGGTCCGTTCGCCCGAGTCGACGCGTTTCAGGGAGTTCGGGCCCTGCTCCATGGCGCGCTGGGCCGGATGCCCCGCGAAGAACTCGGCCTGCCGCTGGCGGGCACCGCCCCTCCGCCGGACGCCGTAATCCCCCCGGGACTCGTACAGTTCCTGCCACCGCCCGAGGAAATCCCTCCGCCCCCAACGCAACTGCCGAGCAGTCCGCCTAATTGAGACGGCTTTAGCCGTTGGTGGAGGCGCAGTTGATGGTGATGTAGGCCAACGGCTGATCGCCCGCTGTTCCTGACGTGTCAATGTTGGTGACGGTGCACTGCGACAGCGGGACGTCGGGTACCCCGTTCTCATACTGGAGTTGAACGTCGTAGTTGGCGTCGTCGTAGGCCCCCACCGTTGATGCGGCGGATTCGTCGCCGGCGTTAGGCAGATCCGGCGGGTCGGCCACGGCCAGCGGAGCGAGCGTTAGCGCCGCCGTTGCTGCGAAACACAGTGCGCTCACCGAGCGTCGAGTCAGAGCGGACATGAAAGTCCTTTCGGATCGGCCGAATTTCGTGTTCTGAGCATACTCGAGGCTTACTAATCGTCGTCGGGGCAGAGCACATCCATGACGAGGGCCATTCCGACGAGGTTGCTTTCCTCAGTGATCCCCGGCGAGTGGTAGCCGACCACCCGGCATCGATTCAGAGGCCGCGCACCTGCCGGTGATCTGGGCCACCCAGGTACTCGAACAACTCGCCAAGACCGGCCAGCCGTCCCGGGCGGAGATCACCGATGCCGCCATGAGTGAACGCGCCGAGTGCGTGATGCTCAATAAGGGGCCCTACATCGGCGATGCGATGCTCGCCCTCGATGACATCCTCGGCCGGATGGCCGCATTGGAGTACAAGAACAGTTCACTGCTGCGCCATCTGCAGTCCTGGCATCGCCCATCGGACTAGCCGGCCGGGTCCCTCAGGCCCGTCGTGCGACGCTCTGACGGTCCCGCCACGGGACGTGCACGGCCCGGTAGTGCCCGAGGAGTTCCTCGCAGATCGACGGCCACGTTCGGCCCAGCACGCTGCGACGCGCCGCGACGCTGTAGCGAGGCCGTTCGTCAAGCAGATGATCGACCGCCAATTCCAGTCGGGACTCGAACTCGGCCACCGGCAGGAGCAGTCCGGTGCGGTAGGGCGCGACCAGGTCTCGCGGGCCGCCCGCGTCGGGCGCGATGACCGGAAGGCCCGATGCCTGCGCTTCCTGCACGGCTTGGCAGAACGTCTCGTGCTCGCCGGGGTGGACGAAAACGTCCATGCTGGCGTAGGCCGCGGAGAGCTCCGGGCCGTAGAGCGCTCCGGTGAACACCGCTGCGGGCATGAGGGTTTGGAGCTTGTCACGGTCGACTCCGTCGCCGACGATGACCAGTTGCAGATCACCGCGACGGGCCAGCACCGCCAACCGCTCGACATGCTTCTCCGGCGCCAGCCGGCCGACGAATCCGATGATCGCCTTGCCGTCCGGTGACCACCGTCGGCGTAGCTCGTCATCGCGGGCCGAGGGTGCGAACCCGGTGATATCCACGCCCCGCGCCCAATGATGCACCCGCGGAATACCGCGGGAGCGCAGGCTGTCGATCGCTGCGGTCGACGGCGCGAGGGTGCGGTCGGCCATCGAGTGCAGATGCCGAGTCCACGCCCAGGCCGCCCGTGACGCGAAACCCACGCCGTAGCTCTCAGCGAACCCGGCGACGTCGGTCTGATACACCGCCACCGTGGGAACCCCGAGCCGCCGGGCGGCCAGCAGTCCGCCGTAGCCCAGCAGTGCCGGCGAGGCCAGGTGCACCACGTGCGGGTCGAACCCGCGCAAGACACGCAGGATCCGCGGGTTCGGCACGCCCAGGGGCAGTGAGGTGACTTTCGGAAACATCCGCGCCGGCACCCGGTGCACCCGGATGCCGTCATGGATACGGGAGGCGGATGCCTCACCGCGGGGGTTGTCGGGAGCGATGACTAAGGCCTCGTGTCCGGTGCGACGCAGATGCTCAAGCACCCGCAGCACCGAGTTGGAGACGCCGTTGACATTGGGCAGAAACGATTCGGCGACGATCGCAACTCGCACACCGTCACGGTCCCATCGGCGGGTGTCGCCAAGGTTGCGT
>CAMDFY010000102.1 GCA_945897705.1 Bifidobacterium breve
ATCGGTGACTATCGCGATCGCGGCTGTCCCGAACCGGCGCCGATCGATCGAGCCCGCCTCAAGCAGATGATGACCTGGCTGGTCGCCGGCGACGTCGGTGACGAGTACGTGCCGATGATGCTGGAGGAGATGGGTCTCGACGGCCGCGATGCGCGCGAGGCCGAATTCCGGTCCTCCCCCGGGGCTCGCGCGAAGTTTCCGGTGATCGTGATCGGCGCCGGGCAGTCCGGGCTGCTGGCTGCGATCCGACTCGAGCAGGCCGGGGTTCCCTACACGGTGATCGAGAAGAACCCCGGAGTTGGCGGAACCTGGTGGGAGAACAGCTATCCCGGCGCCCGGGTGGATGTCGGGAACCACTTCTACTGCTACAGCTTCGAGCCGTCCGACCATTGGACGGAGTTCTTCGCGCGTCAACCCGAGTTGCAGAACTACTTCGCCGAGGTAATGAACCGCCACGGTGTCGCCGAACATGTCCGGTTCAACACTGAGGTCGTCTCTGCGACTTGGAACGATGACTCTGGCGATTGGGCGGTCACCGTTCGTGATTCCGACGGCGGCAACGAGGTGCTGCGGGCCCGAGCGGTGATCAGCGCGGTGGGCCAACTCAACCAGCCATTCGTTCCCGACCTTCCCGGTGCGGAAAGCTTCGCCGGAGATTCCTTCCACACCGCCCGCTGGGACCACTCGATCGACCTCACGGGCAAGAACGTCGTGATGATCGGCGCCGGCGCCACCGGATTCCAGGTCGCTCCGGCCATTGCCGAGGACGTCGGACAGTTGACGATCTTCCAGCGCACCGCGCAGTGGATGTTCCCCAACCCGGACTACCACGCCAAGGTCGGCCCCGGCGTCAAGTGGGCACTGCGGCATCTGCCCTTCTATGGCCGCTGGTACCGGTTCCTGATCTTTTGGCCCGGTTGCGACACCGGTTTGGCCGCGGCGATCGTCGACCCCGAATGGCCGGACCAACAGCGCGCGGTGAGCGCCGCCAACGACATGGCGCGGATGATGTTCACCGAATGGATCACCAGCCAACTCGACGGCGACGAGGAGTTGGCGGCCAAGGTGATTCCGGACTATCCGGCGACCGGCAAACGCACGCTGCAGGACAACGGCAGCTGGCTGCGCACCTTGCGGCGCGACAATGTAGAACTGGTGCGATGCGGTATCGACCACATCGAGGCCGACGCGGTGGTCGACGCGGACGGGGTGCGGTATCCGGCCGATATCCTGGTGTACGCCACAGGTTTTCGGGTCAACGACTTCCTGTCATCTCTTGCTGTCACAGGTCGGGGCGGCCTGGACCTACACCGGATGTGGGGACATAAGCCGGCCGCCTACCTCGGTATCACCATCCCGGGTTTCCCGAACTTTTTCTGCATGTACGGACCGGGCACCAATCTCGCCAGCGGCGGTAGTCTGATCTTTCACTCCGAGTGCGAGATGCGGTACATCACCGGCTGCATCGACCTGTTGCTGGCTGAAGGTAAAGCCGCGATGGAGCCGGTACCCGAGCGCTACGACGATTGGTACGACCGCTGCCAGGCCGAGTTGAAGACCATGGTGTGGGCGCAGCCGAGTATCAAGCACAGCTTCTACAAAGACGCCAACGGTGTCGTGCACTCGCTGAGTCCGTGGCGCCTGGTCGACTTCTGGACGTGGACCCGCCAACCAGTGCCGGGCGACTTTCTGATGCACTGAGCACCATGGCGGTTGTACGTCCTGCGGGAGCATTCGTCGGCAAGGTCAAAGACCTCACCGGCCCCGGTATTACCGATCATCTCGGTGTGACTGGCACCGACCTGGGTGCAACGGTGCGATCCGCGGACGGGAATCTGGTGTCGGTATTCGGCGACACGTTCTCCGGTCCCCGGGTCGGTTCCGGGGACTGGCGCTCCCCGGTGATACTGATCGGCAGCGGCAACGCCACTGACGGAATCGTTTACCACAAGGCTGGCGGCGGGGACGTCCGCTATGCGCGCCAATTGTGGCACTACCGACATCGCAGTAGCCCCGGACTGTTGCGGCGAGGGATCAGCACGGTGATCCCCTCGGACCTGTTGCGGGTCGGCGATCAGTTGTACCTTCACGCCATCGTCAACCGTGGCCTCGGCAACGTGCTGTGGACTGAGATCTGGCGCTCGGACGACAACGGGATGTCCTGGCGCAATCTCGGCGATGCGGCGAAATTCCCCGCCGGCCACTACGGCGGATACGCGCAGTGTTGGTCGTGGGATTACGACCCCGACGACGGCTGGGTCTATGTGGTGTCGACCGGCTTCCAGCGGAACAGAGGCCTGATCCTGCGCCGAGTGCGGCCGGAGAACATCGGCGACCGCACCCGCTACCTCGCCTGGGACGGCGGCCGGTGGGGCAGGGAGGCGACCGTGATCACCCCCGACGACGAGACCTGGGGCGAGCTTTCGCTGCGTCGCCTCGATTGCGGCACTTGGGTTCTCGGCGGATTCCTGTCGTCGTCCTATGCGCTCGGCTACCGGACCCTGGCTTCGCTGACCGACGATCTCGGCCACGTGCCGGTGCAGCGTCCGGTGCGGGGTTGCGAGTGGACCGATGAGGATCACGACGAATGCCGGGTCGCCCAGCTGTACGGCGGCTACGTGCTGCCCGGCAGCCGTC
Source organism: Bifidobacterium breve (assembly GCA_945897705.1). Taxonomy (GTDB): domain Bacteria; phylum Actinomycetota; class Actinomycetes; order Mycobacteriales; family Mycobacteriaceae; genus Mycobacterium; species Mycobacterium aquicola. Next base: position 2,638 of record CAMDFY010000102.1, read on the forward strand.
TGGGCGTGCGCGGCGGCGTGGGGTTGGTGGTGTCGCAGTGGAACACCGCGCGGGGCTGGCCGTATCAGGTGATGCAGTTCCGGGTGACGCTCGAGGGGATCTGAGGCCGCGAACGTGCGCACACTGCGCATTGTTTGCGGCGTGTCGGCGTACCGACGCGCACGCTCGCGGATGGTTACGGTGGCTGCCGCCACCAAAAACTATCGTGGCTGACGCCACATGGGCCACAGGGTGGGGCCGCCGCCGGAGATCGTGATCTCGCCGGTGACCTCGAAGCCGAACCGGTTGTAATACGCAATGTTGTCGGGGTTGCTCGATTCCAGATACGCCGGCGCATAGTCGGCGTCACAGCGCTCCAGTTGGCTGCGCATCAATGCGTGACCGCAGCCGCCGCCCCGCACCGACGGATCAGTACCGATGACCGCCAGGTACCAGTGCGGCTCGGCCGGATGCACCGCCTTCATCTGCTCGGCCAGCGCCCAGGCGTTGCCCAACCGACCGCGAAATGCCCGGACCACAGCGGGAAGCATGGCGATCTGCTCGCGCGGGGCCTGATTCCATTTCCCGGGGGAATCCCACAGCGCGGCCCCGACGCAGCCTGACTCGGCGCCGGCAACCTCCGGCTGACCGCCGGCCAGAAAATGGTGGCGGGTCCACGCACCGAAGAAGCGGGGCAGCGCGGTCATTCGGCGCGCGGCGTCGGGCACCAGCCAGGACATCACCGGATCGTCCTGAAACGCTCGGCCCAGTGCCCGTGCCAGTGCCGGCACATCGGATTTGCGTGCCGGGCGGACGTCGATTGCCATCGGGTTCAGATTATCGCCGTCACACCTAGCGTGATCACGCAGATCACGACGACCGCTGTGGTGAGCCCGTAGACAGCGGTGCCAACCCGTCCGGTCGCGTAACTCCCCATCAGATCGCGATCACGACCCAGCCCCACCATGGCCAGCAGTAGTGGAACCAGCAGGACCGCGTTGAGCACCTGCGTGCCGACCAGGATCGTGACCAGCGGAACATCCGGCGTCAGGACGATGGCACTGCCCAGCAGCGTGATGATGCCGTAGGTCAGGTAGAAGGTGCGGGCCTCGCGGAACGGATCGTCGAGTGCCGCTTCGGCACCGGCATACTCACACACCGAATACGCCGTCGAGAGTGGAAGGATGGACGCCGCGAGAAACGATGCCCCGATCAACCCCACCGCGAATAACGTCCCCGCCGCGGTGCCGGCCAGTGGCTGCAACGCCACTGCGGCATCGGCGGCATCGGTGATGTGCAGACCATCGCGATGCAGGGTTGCCGCACACGCCACCACCACAAAGAAGCCGATCACCCCGGTCAGCACTGCGCCGGTGATGACGTCGACGCGTTCCAGCCGAAGATCCTCGATGCGCAGTTTCTTGTCCACGGCATAGGACTGCATGAAGGACAGGCCCCACGGCGCCAAGGTGGTGCCCAGCGTTGCGGTCACGATCGCAAGGGCCTCGCCGGTCATCGGCATGCTGGGGACGACGGTGCCGCGCAGAGCCGCACCCCAGTCTGGGCGAGCCATGAAACCCGACACGATATAGGCCAGGAATACCGTGGACACCAGCAGCAGCAACCGCTCGACCCGGTGGAAGTTACCGCGCAATACCAGCAGAGAGACGATGGCAGCGGCCGCCGGGACGCTGATGTAGCGCGAGATGCCGAACAACTCGAAACCCGCTGCGATACCGGCGAATTCAGCGCACGTCGTGCCGATGTTTGCGACTACCAGCGCGGTAAGAACGGCGCCGCCGACGCGCACACCGTAGCGCTGCCGCACCAGGCCGATCAGTCCCTGACCGGTGACCACGCCCATCCGCGCCGCCAGGCCGTGGAAGATGACCAGCGCCACCGTGGACAGCAATAGCACCCACAGCAACTGGTAGCCGTAGTCGGCGCCGAGTACCGAGTAGGTCGTGATGCCGGCCGGATCGTCGTCGGACAGTCCGGCGAGCAGGCCCGGACCAACCACGGCCAGGAGTGCGGCGAGACGAGCGTGCCGCGTGCTGCGACTCATCTATTCCCTCGGCGAATGAGGTGGCGGCGACGAGGCCACACCCGCGAACGCAGTACCCGCCGGCCGAACAGTCCCGGCGCACGCGCGAGTCGGCGACGCCACCGCCCGGCGTGCTCGGCCGGCATCGCGGCGACGACTCGGGCCGCCTCGGCGTCCGGCATCGCCCGCAACATCCGTTCCCCGACATCCGGGTGCGCCGCGCGCACCGCCTCGGCAGCCATCTGCGGTTCGTGGGCGGCCAGGATCTCGGCGGCGGCATCGGTATCGACCCGGCTCACCAGTGCGGCCAGCGCGGTCGCGTCGAGGCGGTGTACCGCGGCACGCGGAGTCGCCAACTGCACCCGGTGGCCCCGATCCGACGTCAGGTGCAAGTCCGACCAGGCGACGACGTCCTCGCCGGGCGCCGGCGCGACGCGGCCCGGGCCCAACCTGCGCAGCACCGCGCCGAATCCGACCTCAACGCCGAGAACCTCCAACCGACCGGTAGCGGTAGGCATCAACACCACGTCGGCAACCCGGGCCAGCCGCTGGCCGACCACGTCGACGATCTGGGTGTCGAGCACATCGCGGCCGAGCAGGATCTCGTCGGGTTCCAACTCCTGCGCCGCGGAGACCACGTCGGCACCCAGCACCATCTGCCCGGGGTGGAACTTCGCCATCGCCGTCCAGGGCAGCACCAGCTCGGCATCATGGCGGCGGGTGATGACCAACCGCTCCACAAGGTGCGACTCGGGCCCGCGGTTCAGCCGCACGGTCAGGTCGGCCAGCCGGCCGATCACCCGGCCATCGGGTCCCCGCACGTCCTGGCCGGTCAACCGGGTGAGCAGCAGCACACGGCAAGCATGCCGCATTCGGCCGCGCCGACAGCCCCGAGCAGTTGTAATCACCCAGGGTGGGAATTGGACGAAAAGCCAGGAGGCAGTGTGCGGGCGTTGCAGTTGGTCGGATTCCAATGCGAACCGGAACTCAGGGAAGTGCCGGATCCGACACCGGGTCCGGGCGAGGTGGTCGTGAAAGTCGGCGCGTCCGGGGCGTGTCACTCGGATCTGCACATCCTCTATGAGCTCGACGCCTCGGCGGTGTGGGAACTACCGATGACGCTGGGACACGAGACCGCCGGCTGGGTGCACGCCATCGGAGCAGGAGTCACCGGTGTCGCCGAGGGCGATGCCGTGGCCGTCTACGGCGCCTGGGGCTGCGGGGTCTGCGTGCGATGCACAGTCGGCATGGAGAACTACTGCGAACGGCCGTCGTTGACCGGCGGTGGGGGCCTCGGACAGCACGGTGGGATGGCCGACTATCTGCTGGTACCGCATGAGCGCTACCTGGTGCCGCTGCCCGACGGACTGAGCCCGGAGACCGCCGCGCCGCTGACCGATGCTGGCCTGACGCCCTATCACGCGATCCGACGATCCTGGCCCAAGCTCACTCCGGACGCCACCCTCGTGCTGATCGGCGTCGGCGGCCTCGGGCATATCGCGATCCAGATCGCCCGCGCCACCACCGCCGCGAAGGTGATCGCCGTCGATGTCAAACCCGAGGCACTCGAGTTGGCCCTCAAGGTCGGCGCACACCACGCCGTCGCGTCCGACGCCGACGCCGCGCAGAAGATCCGCGACCTGACCGGCGGCCGCGGAGCCGACGTGATCATCGACTTCGTCGGTGCCACAGCGACTCTCGACCTCGCCCGCGGGGTCGCCCGAAGCCTGGCGGATGTCACGATCGTCGGCATAGGCGGTGGCGAGATCCCGCTGTCGTTCTTCTCCCAGCCCTACGAGGTGAGCATCGCCACCACCTACTGGGGCAGCCGCAGTGAACTCGTCGAACTGCTGGCGTTGGCGGCCAGCGGTCAGGTCAGCGCCGAGGGCACCATCTATTCCCTGGACAACGGCGCGCAGGCCTACCGCGATCTGCACGACGGACGAGTGACCGGTCGCGCAGTGGTGGTGCCCTGATGTGGGACTTCGAAACCGACCCGGAGTACCAGCGCAAGCTCGACTGGGTCGAGGAATTCATGAGGAACGATCTGGAGCCACTGGATCTGGCTCCGCTGGACCCCTACGACAAGAAAAATCCCGAGTTGATGGCCGTGCTGCGACCGCTGCAGCAAAAGGTCAAAGACCACGGGCTGTGGGCAGCGCACCTGAGTCCGGATCTGGGCGGCCAGGGCTTCGGCCAGGTCCAGCTGGCGTTGCTGAATGAGATCGTCGGCCGGTCCCGTTGGGCGCCTTCGGTTTTTGGATCCCAGGCCCCCGACTCGGGTAACGCCGAGATCATCGCCCTGTTCGGTACCGACGAGCAAAAGAAACGCTACCTACAGCCGCTTCTCGACGGGGAGATCTCGTCCTGCTATTCGATGACCGAGCCGCAGGGTGGATCGGATCCGGGTCTGTTCACCACCTCGGCGACCCGCGATGGAGACGACTGGGTGATCAACGGCGAGAAGTGGTTCTCCTCCAACGCCCGGTTCGCGTCGTTCTACATCGTGATGGCGGTGACTAATCCCGAGGCGCGCACGCATCAGAAGATGTCGCTGTTCATCGTGCCGGCCGAAACACCCGGCATCGAGATCATCCGCAACGTCGGCGTCGGTGGGGAATCCTCCGCGCACGCCTCGCACGGCTACGTTCGCTACAACGACGTCCGGGTGCCGGCCGATCATGTGCTCGGTGGCGAGGGGCAGGCATTCGCCATCGCGCAGACCCGGTTGGGCGGCGGCCGGGTACATCACGCGATGCGCACGATCGCATTGGCGCGCAAGGCGTTCGACATGATGTGCGAGCGCGCGGTGTCGCGGCAGACCCGACAGGGTCCGCTGGGTGACTTTCAGATGACACAGGAGAAGATCGCCGACAGCTGGATTGAAATCGAACAATTCCGGTTGCTGGTGTTGCGCACCGCGTGGAAGATCGATCGCTACCACGATTATCAGAAGGTGCGCCGCGACATCGCCGCGGTGAAGGTCGCTATGCCCAAGGTGTTGCACGACGTGGTGCAGCGGGCCATGCAACTGCACGGCTCCCTCGGAGTATCCGATGAGATGCCGTTCGTCAAGATGATGGTGGCCGCGCAGTCGCTGGCCATCGCCGACGGGCCGACCGAGGTGCACAAGCTCACCGTGGCCCGGCGCACGCTCAAGGAGTACCAACCGGTGGACACGCTGTTCCCGTCGCAGCATCTGCCGACCCGCCGGGCAGCCGCACAGGCGCGGCTGGCCGAGATGCTGGAACGTGAGGTGGCGGAGCTTTAGGCCCCGCGCGTGACGGCCTGACCCTCGTGGACCACCGTCGCCACCCGAACCCCGTCGGCGTCGAACAGTCCTGCGATCATCACGCCTCTGCCCCGACCCGCGGCCGGGGAACGGGACTCGAGAAGGTTCCACCGGTCGGCGTGGATGTCGTCATGGAACCAGATCGAGGCGTCGGTGGTCCCGGCGTGATGACTGCGGTCGGTCATGGAATGACCATGCACGGCCAGGATCGGGTCGAC
>CAMDFY010000103.1 GCA_945897705.1 Bifidobacterium breve
GACTTCTTCCTCCGAGTCAACGGCCGGGATCTCATGATCCGGGGCGCCACCTACACCCCGGATCTGCTGTACTCCTACGACCCGGATCGGGATGCGGCGATCCTGCGGTACGCCAAAGACCTCGGCGTCAACATGCTGCGACTGGAATCCAAGATCGCCTCCGAACGTCTTGTCGAGATGGCTGATGAAATGGGTATCCCGCTGATGTACGGCTGGATGTGCTGCAACCAGTGGGAACGGTGGCAGCAGTGGGACTCCGAGGACCGTCGGGTCGCGCGGGAGAGCATGCGCTCACAGATCGAGATGCTGCGCCCGCACGCCTCGGTGTTCGTCTGGGCCAACGGCAGCGACGGCCGGCCGCCGGCCGAGGTGCTCGCCGACTACCGTGGCATCCTCGCCGATCTGCACTGGCAGAACGCCACCGTCGACACCGTGTCGGCCTTCGCTCGCGACGGCGACGGCAACCCACTGTGGGATGGAATACGGATGGCAGGCCCCTATTCCTGGCGCCCGCCGTCGTACTGGTTCAACGGCCGCTACTCTGCGGCCCGCGGAGCCTCTGCCGAGCAGGGCGACAACGAACACATCCCGCCGTACGCCAGCCTGCGGCGGTTCATCCCCGCCGACAGGCTCTGGCCGATCAACGACACCTGGTTCTTCCACGCCGGGGCCGGTCTGCAGAACTCCACCCTGAGCAACGTCCGCCGCGTCATCGACCGGCGCTACGGGCCGTCCACCGACGCCCGGATGTTCGCCGACAAGGCCCAACTGGCCCACTACGAGTCCACCCGCGCACAATTCGAGGCGTTCGCCGCCGGTGGTTGGGACAGCCACAAAATGACCGTCTACTGGATGCTGAACAGCCATTGGCCGTCGTTCTTCGGCAACATTTTCGACTATTACCTGCGGCCCGGCGGTGCCTACTTCGGGGCCAAGAAAGGCCTGCGGTCACTGTCGGTGGTCTTCGACTCCTATGCCACCGGCGACCATCGCCAGGCTCAGATCACGGTGGTCAACCAGAGTCCACAGGCTCGTCAAGGCCTGCGGGTGCGGGTTCGCACCTACGACTTGCGCGGCCGGTTGCGCGATAATCGCGGTGTCGGGGGTATCGACATCGGCCCCGGCGCCGCTGCCGCCGTGATGACGCTGCCTCCCGGTCCGTCGGACTCCCGGGTGTTCTTCGTGCGCTGCGAACTGCTCGATGCAGAGGGCGCCGTGATCAGTGAAAACGTCTACTGGCAGTCGCAGGTGCCCGACGACGTGGGTCCGCCGGGCAATGACACCGCGTTCGACTCACGGCAGATCAGTTGGGCCGATATGACACCGTTGAACAGCATGCCCCGACCGGCGTTGGAGGTCAGTGCACGTCCGGACGCCTCCGACCCGGCTCACGTGAAGGTCACGCTGCGCAACCGGGGCTCGCAGATCGCGTTTTTCCACCGGGTCGAGCTGCTCAGTACGGCCGGGGGCGAGGAGATTTTGCCGATCACCTACGACGACAACTATGTCAGCGTGTTCGGTGGCGAGACGGTCGAGATCAGCGGCCGGGTACCAGGCGGCGGTCCGGTGCCCGCCTGGGTACGGGTGACCGGCTATGGCGGCACGCCGGTGGTCGCGGCGGTGCAGTAGCGGCCCGTGGCCTAGATTCGGTAGGTGGGGCCGGCGGCGGGAAGGGACGGTAGACGTTGGTTGAGCATGCCCTCGTGGTGGCCGCTGCTCTGGCCGGCGCGGTGTTCACCGCAATCGGGATCGTCGTCCGCCAACGCGCAACCCTGGATGTACCGCGCGACCGCGGCGTCAGCGGGTTGATGATCAACACACTGCTGCACCGTCCACTGTGGTGGGCCGGCACGGCCGCCGCGGTGACCGGATACGGATTTCAGGCGGTAGCGCTGGCCTACGGGTCGCTGCTACTGGTCGCTCCCCTACTGGTGTCGGCGCTGTTGTTCGCGCTGCCGCTGAGCGCATGGATCTCCCGTCGCCGGGTCACCCGCGCCGAATGGGGATGGGCCAGCCTGTTGACCGTGGCGCTGGCACTGTTTGTGGCCGTCGCCCGGACCAAACCCGGCGACTACGAAGCCTCCGAGCCGACGTCGGTCGCGGTGGCGACGATCTGCCTGCTGGTGGTGGCCGCCAGCCTCGTCATCGCCGTGCGACTCACCGGGTGGCGGCAGGCGCTCCTGCTGGCGCTCGGGGTGGGAGTGCTCTTCGGCGTGCTGGCAGTGCTGACCAAAATCGAGATGCACATCCTGACCGAGGAGGGCGGCGCACGACTGCTCACCTCACCGGTGACCTACGCGCTGATCGTGGTCGCCGTGGCCGCGACGCTGCTACAGCAGTCCGCCTTCCATGCCGGCTCGTTGAAGGCATCCGTTCCGGCGATGCTGGTCCTCGAGCCTGTGGTCGCCGTGCTCCTGGGTCAGGTAATCCTCGGCGAACACCTGGCGGTCAGCACGCCCAGTGCGATCGCGCTGGGGATCGCCACCGCCGCGATGGCGGTCGCGACGGTCGCTCTGGGCCGCGACGAAGGTGCCTTCGAGGACGAACTCGAAGCGGCCGCAGCGCGACGTCCGACGCCGTGACTCCGCCCCCGCGCCGTCTGCCGTCGGAGGCACTGGCCGATGCCTCCCAGATACTGGCCGATATCGCCGCCCGTCCCTCGGGTCCCGACGTCGGCGCGTTCTTCGATCTCGATGGAACCCTGCTGGCCGGCTTCACCGCCACCGCCCACGCCAGTGACCGCCTCCGGCGCGGTCAAGCCCGGATCGGCGAGGTGCTCGGCGTCGTCGAGGCCTCGGTGCGCTACAAGCTGGGTCGCATGCAGTTCGAACGACTCCTCGCCCGGGGTGCGACATACCTGCGGGGGGAATCGTTGGCCGAACTCACTGCGGTCGGCGAACGATTGTTCGCCGAGGAACTGACGCACAAGGTCTACCCGCTGATGCGCCAGATCGTCGATGCGCATCTAAGCCGCGGGCATACCGTTGCGATCAGCTCATCGGCGTTGACGATCCACGCCCAACCGGTAGCCCGGGCATTGGGGATCTCCGATGTCGTGTGCAACTCCTTCGAACTCGACGAGCATGGTTTGCTGACGGGCCGGGTGGCGAAACCGATCGTGTGGGGCCAACAGAAAGCCGCTGCCGTCCAACGCCTGTGCGCCGAACGCGGTGTCGACGTGGGCCAGAGCTACTTCTATGCCGACGGAAACGAGGATGCGGCGTTGATGAGGCTGGTCGGTCATCCCCGGCCGGTCAACCCTAGGGCTGGCCTGGCCGCACTGGCAGCGACACACGGTTGGCCGGTGCTGCATGTTGGCGCGCCGGGTCAGCGCGGCCCCGCCAATGCGCTCGGCCACCTGCCGGGATTGGGCCGAGCCGCGATCGGTGCCGCGTTGGATGCGGTCGCGGCCCGTCGCGATCGACGGCGCTGAGACGCGCTACATCGCGCGGTGCGGGACGTCGGTGACCAGACCGCCGTCGACGACGTACTCCGAACCGGTCGAAAACGACGACTCGTCGCTGGCCAGGAACACCACGAAGGCGCCGACCTCCTCAGGTGTCCCGGGCCGGCCGAGCGGGGTGGTCACCATGTCCTCGGGCAGGTGCTCGGTCATCGGCGTACGGATGAACCCCGGATGTATCGAGTTGACGCGGATGTTGCTGCTGGCCAGTTCCAGCGCACTGGACTTGGTCAGACCGCGCAGGCCCCACTTGGAGGCGACATAGCTGTGCACGTAGGCGGCGCCGCGTAGACCCTCGATCGAGGAGATGTTGATGATCGACCCGCCCCCGGCGGCGATCATCGGTGCGATGACCTCTTTGGTGCCCAGCATCGGGCCGGTGAGGTTGACGTCGAGCACCTTGTGCCAGCGGGCCACGTCGAGGGTCTTCAGCGGACCCAGCTGGACGATCCCGGCATTGTTCACCAGCACGTTGAGCCTGCCGAAAGCGCTCAGTGCGGTCCCGACAGCGGCAGTCCAGTCCTCAGCCTTGCTGACGTCGAGGTGGACGTAGCGCGCGGCGTCGCCTAATTCCGCGGCCAACGCGGCGCCTTCGTCGTCGAGGATGTCGCCGATCAGCACCGAGGCGCCCTCGGCGGCCAACATCCGGGCGGCGGCCGCGCCGATGCCGCGAGAACCGCCGGTGACAAGAGCGACTTTGTTATCCACGCGTCCCATGGGGCGTCAGGCTACCTTGAAGGGTATGGCCATTCGCGTCGTCCATATCGGAACCGGAAACGTGGGCCGGCTTGCGCTGGCGGAGCTGATCGCCAACCCGGCCTTTGAATTAGTCGGGTTGTGTGTCTCGACCCCCGCCAAAGTCGGCCGGGACGCCGGCGAACTGGCCGGGCTGGACGTGATGACCGGCATCAAAGCCACCGACGACCTTGACGCGGTTCTGGCAACCGAACCCGAGTGCGCGGTCTACTGCGCAATGGGCGACACCCGCATGGTGGAGGCCATGGGTGATGTGCGACGGATCCTCGCATCGGGCATCAACGTAGTGGGCTCGGCGCCAGGAATACTGCAATACCCCTGGCATGTCATACCGGATAAGTACATCGAGCCTCTCGAAGTTGCTGGGCAGCAGGGTAATTCGAGTATCTACATCAACGGTGTGGATCCCGGTTTTATCACCGACCTGATTCCCCTGGCGTTCGCCAGCACCTGTGCACGAATCGAGCAGGTGCGTTGCATGGAGATTGCCGACTACGCCACCTACGACGGCGCCACCGTGATGTTCGACGTGATGGGGTTCGGCAAGCCGCTCGACGAGGTGCCGATGCTGTTTCAGCCCGGCGTCTTGGCCGTGGCGTGGGGCTGCGCGATTCGGCAACTGGCGGCCGGGCTGAAGATCGAGATCGACGCGATCACCGAGAGCTACGAGCGCGAACCGGCACCGGAGCCCTTCGAGATCGCCGCCGGCCATATTCCCCGGGGTGGAGTCGCGGCGGTGCGCTTTCAGATCAACGGCATCGTGGACGGCCACCCCGCGATCGTCGTCGAGCATGTGACCCGGTTGCGCGAGGACCTCCGGCCCGACTGGGCCCAGCCCGCCCAGCCCGGCGGCTCCTATCGCGTCGAGATCACCGGCGAGCCGTCGTATGCCGTGGACATCTGTCCGACCAGTCGCTTCGGCGACCACAATCACGCGGCCATCGCGGGGGCGGCGGCCCGCATCGTCAATGCCATCCCAGCGGTGATCGCCGCGCCGCCGGGGATCCGCACCACCCTCGACCTACCTCTGGTCTCGGACGTCGGGGTGTATTGCGCGCCGCGGTGACCGGTTCAGTCAGGTAAGACGGTTCAGTCGGGAGAATCGGTCAGTCGGGAGACTGAGGGCTCGAACTCAGGGCCGCGATCCGGGCCCCAGGAATACCCCTGAAAACCCGCCGAAACCGCCGACCCCGCCGTTGACGAACTGTGATAGGCACTGGGCTCGCAATACCTCACTGCCGACACTGCAGTTGAGCAACGCGGTCTGATCCGGCGCCGATCCCCGCACGCGTGGCGGTCGAAACGGGAAGCTACAGATGTTGGCGTAGGGATCAAGCGGTGTTATGCCGTTGTAGCAGGGTGCCGACGGCGGCGAGGGCGCTTCACCGGGGCTCGCCACTGCCGCCTGGGCCGCGGCGAGCGCCGAGCAGGTCAGCGCAAGCCCAGCCACTGAGATCAGTCTGAACCGAACCGCCATTCGCGAACACCTCCCCCTTAATGCTCCCCCCAACCTTACTCCGCGGACGATTTCCCCTGTTCGAACCGCTCGTGGTAAAAAACTAGAACGCGTTTCAGTCGGATGCCCAAGGAGCCCGCTCATGCACACTGCCCTCTGCGACGAGCTCGGCATCGAGTTCCCGATCTTTGCCTTCACCCACTGCCGCGACGTCGTGGTGGCCGTCAGCAAGGCCGGCGGATTCGGCGTGCTCGGCGCCGTCGGGTTCACCCCCGAACAGCTCGAGATCGAACTCAACTGGATCGACGAGCGAATCGGTGACCGTCCCTACGGCATCGACATCGTGATCCCGAACAAGTACGAGGGCATGGACGCCGACGTCTCTCCGGAGGTACTCACCAAGATGCTGCAGGACATGGTTCCGCAGCAGCACCTCGATTTCGCCAAGAAGGTTCTGGCCGACCATGGCGTGCCCACCGGAGACGCCGACGCCAACGCCCTGCAGCTACTGGGCTGGACCGAGGCGACGGCGACCCCCCAGGTCGAGGTAGCACTGCGCCACCCGAAGGTCACCCTGATCGCCAACGCGCTCGGCACCCCGCCGGTCGAGATGATCGAACTCATTCACGCATCCGGCCGCAAGGTCGCCGCGCTGTGCGGCTCCCCCGCACAGGCCCGCAAGCACGCCGACGCCGATGTCGACATCATCATCGCTCAGGGCGGCGAGGGTGGCGGTCACTGTGGTGAGGTCGGCTCCATCGTGCTGTGGCCGCAGGTGGTCAAGGAAGTCGCACCGCGACCAGTCCTGGCCGCCGGCGGGATCGGCAGCGGCTACCAGATCGCCGCCGCGCTCGCGATGGGATGCGCCGGTAGCTGGTCTGGCTCGCAGTGGCTGATGGTGGAGGAAGCCGAGAACACTCCCGTTCAGCAGGCGGCCTATGTCAACGCCAGCAGCCGCGATACCGTCCGCAGCCGGTCGTTCACCGGCAAGCCCTGCCGCATGTTGCGCAACGACTGGACCGACGCCTGGCAGACTCCCGGCAACCCCGAGCCGCTGGGAATGCCCCTGCAGTACATGGTTTCCGGCATGGCAGTCGCCGCCACCAGCAAGTACCCCAACGAGACGGTGAACGTCGCGTTCAACCCGGTCGGTCAGGTGGTCGGCCAACTGACCAAGGTAGAACGCAGCGCAACGGTGATCGAGCGTTGGGTGCAGGAGTATCTGGAGGCCACAAGTCGGCTCAACGACCTCAACGAGGCTGCCGCAGCGGTCTAGCGACCTGCCGTCCCGGGCTGGGAGGAACGTGCCATCCCGCCGGGAAGATCCTGCTACCCCGCCGGGAAGAAGTAGCCGCCGTTGGCCCAATCGCCGGCCTTCTGGTAGCCCGCCTGCCAGCCCAACGCACCCCGGCACAACATCGGGAAGCCCTCCGGGGACTGCGCGGCGGCCTGCGGGCCGGGGCACGGCGCTCCGGCGGTCTGGACCCCGTACAGCTTGGGCGAGATCACCCAGAAACCGGTGCCCTCCGGCGGCCTCACCAAACCAACGTAGGACTGATTTTCAATGAAGTGGCAGGCCAGCGTCTGACCGTCGCGGCCGCGTCCGAAGATGAACCGATCCCACTGGTAGCACGGTGCGCTCAGATTGGCGCCGTAGGTAATTCCCGGCACATCCCCGGCGTAGGGCCCGTCGGCGGCCGCTGACGGTGCGACGCTCAAAGCCCCGGCTACGACTGCTACTGCGATAACGACTCCGCGAGACATGGTGCCGAGCCTAACCGCAACCGCCCGGATTGCTGCGCGAAACCCGGGGAAAGCTGGAATCGAACCCGCAAAACACCGCCGCGGCAACGCCGAAATCAGCTCCCGAGGTGGTTCGCTTGGAAGCGATCCTTCCGTCCGACCGTCAGAACCATAGGAAGTCCGATGTTCGATCGCCTGCCGTCAGCGCCTGCCCTATCCGATCCTGTGCTGTCCAATTCTGGGGCGTCCGATCACCGGTCCAGAAGGGGAAGCTCACCGGGTTTGGCCGCGCTCGCCGTTTGCATCATGGCGATCAGTGCAGGCCTGACGGCCATCGATGCAGTCGCGGAGCCGCCCGACGACAGCAGCGACGAATACGGCTACCTGAACACCGCGGCCCGCTGTGACGACGACCAGACCCTGATGGCTTTCGGGCGTACCTCCCGCGCGATGGTAGCCGTCTGCGTTGACCCGGACGGCGAACTCGAATATCGGGGAGTTCGGTTGAGCGATCAGGCAGCGACGACACTGTCCGCGACACGCGCCTCCGATGGATCAATCATCGCCACCAACGACGGCGTCACCTATGCAATTTCACCGACGTTCTTTCTGGTATCCGAGGGCGACTCGGTGCTCTACCGCGACGCATGGATCGAGTTCCGCCAGCCGCGATTCTCCGGGGCGCCCACGACGACGCCGGCCCCGTCGACCTCGTCAAGCCCATCGACCTCGTCAAGCCC
>CAMDFY010000104.1 GCA_945897705.1 Bifidobacterium breve
TGGCGGTAATCCGGTTCCGGAGGTCGTGCAATCCGCACGTCGTGATGGCGAAGCACGCGGCGAGACGGTCGTTCTGGTGTCCGTCGACGAGGAGGTCTGCGGCGCGATCGCGGTGGCGGATGCGGTCAAGGAATCAGCGGCGGGTGCTATTGCGGCACTGCACCGCGGCGGCCTGCGGACCGTGCTGCTCACCGGGGATAACGCCACCGCCGCCGCTGCGGTGGCGGCACTGGTCGGCATCGATGAGGTCATTGCCGAGGTGTTACCCGAGGGCAAGGTCGACGTCATTGAGCAACTTCGGGAGCGCGGTCGGGTGGTCGCCATGGTCGGCGACGGCATCAACGACGGACCCGCACTGGTGGCAGCCGACCTCGGTCTGGCGATCGGGCGGGGCACCGACGTGGCGATCGCCGCGGCCGACATCATCCTGGTTCGCGATGACCTCGGGGCGGTGCCCCTGGCCTTGGACCTGGCCCGGGCGACGATGCGCACCATCAGGGTCAACATGGCGTGGGCCTTCGGCTACAACGTGGCCGCCATCCCGATCGCCGCGGCGGGCCTGCTCAACCCGCTGATTGCCGGAGCGGCGATGGCGTTCTCGTCGTTCTTCGTGGTCTCCAACAGTCTGCGCCTGCGCAGTTTCGGCGCCGCCCCACTACCGAAAGGTTGATCGCCGTGTCCCAGACCTTCACCGTTGCCGGACTGAGTTGTCAGAACTGTGTCGGCCACGTCACCGGTGCGCTGAACACGCTGCCCGGGGTGAGCACCGTCCTGGTGGAACTCGGCGTGGGGGAGCCCTCGACGGTGCGCATCGATGCCGATCGTCACCTGGACGAGGCCGAGGTCCAAGCCGCGTTGGCCGCTGAGGGCGACTACACGATCGTGCGGTGACCGGGCGCGGTATGGTCGTCGAGAAGTTCGGACGGTGCGGAAACCGGTGAGATTCCGGTGCGGTCGCGCCACTGTGTCCACCCGGGGCCGTACCAGCCCATGGTTGGTAGCCAGACCCTCCCGGCCGAAGTCGCCACGACGGGGACGCGCAATCCTCACGGGGAGGTCAGATGGCCGTGCAGGGTGTCAGTTCATGGACCCGGAGAGACTTCGCTGAGGTTTCCGCGATCCTCGGTGTGGTCGTGGTGCTGCACGCCGTCGGATTCGGTCTGCTGATATTTCTGATCGCTCCCGAGAACTACCCGGTCGGTGCGCAGGTGTTCTCGGTCGGTCTCGGGGTGAGCGCTTACGTGCTGGGTCTGCGACATGCCTTTGATGTCGACCACATCGCTGCCATCGACAATGTCACCCGCAAATTGACTGCCGACGACGCCCGGCCCAAGTCGGTGGGATTCTTCTTCGCGTTGGGACACGCCGCAATCGTGGTGGTGTTGGCCCTGTTGGTGATCGCCGCGGCGAGAGTCGCCGGAGCGCTTCTGGACGATGACTCATCGGCCCGCCACGTACTGGGTCTCATCGGCACCCTAGCGTCGAGTGGTTTTCTCTTTCTGATTGCAATCGTCAATGTGGTTGCGCTGATCGGTATTTGGCGGGTGTTCAAGGCACTGCGGGGTGGTCGTTTCGACGAACGCGAACTCGAGGATCAACTCGACAACCGTGGCCTGCTGGCGCGGATCCTGCGACCGGTCATGGCACGGATCAACCGTCCGCGGCAGATGTTCGCCGTGGGGGCGATCTTCGGATTGGGATTCGACACCGCGACCGAGGTGGCCCTGCTCGCGCTGGCGGGAACCGGGGCGGCGGCGGGTATGCCGTGGTACGCGGTGCTGACGTTACCGGTGTTGTTCGCCGCGGGCATGTGCCTCATGGACAGTCTCGACGGAATCTTCATGTCCGCGGCTTACGACTGGGCGTTCGCGAACCCGGTCCGCAAGATCTACTACAACCTGACGGTCACCGGCCTGTCGATTACGGTCGCTGCGCTGATCGGGACCGTCCAACTCCTCTCCGTGGCCCACGACGATTTCGGTATGTCCGACCCGGTCACCGAATGGGTGAGCGCGCTGAGCCTGGACGACGTCGGCTTTGTTGTGGTTGGTCTGTTCGCGGTGACCTGGCTCGTCGCGTTCGCATTCTGGAAATATGGCCGCCCCGAACGGCGCTGGCAGCCCGCGGCCGATTGATGCCGGTCCCGACGGTTGATACCGGTCCTGGCAGGGGGGCGGATTCAGCGCCGAGTGCGGGCCAGGTCACGCAGCATCGCGTTATAGGCCTCGAGGTCGTCGTCGCCGTAGGCGGCGTCGGCGTGCCGGTCGGCTCGAATCCCGGCGCGACGATCCTGCCGGGCCCACTGCGCGACCAGTGCGATGGCGACGATGAGCACCGGCACTTCACTGGCTCCCCAGGCGATCGCGCCGCCGAGGTGCTGGTCGTCAGTGAGGCTGGATACCCAGGGTAGCGCCATGGTGGTGTAGTAGTCGCCGCCGACCGCAATTGTCTTCGTCATCATCGCGATACCGAAAAATGCGTGAAAGGGCATGGTCGCGAACAACAACGCGAGCCTGCCGATGAACGGAAGGCGGCGCGGGCCCGGATCGATGCCGATGATGCCCCAGTAGAACAGGTAGCCGGTGAGCATGAAGTGCAGGCTCATCAACTCATGACCCCAGTGGTTGCTCATCAGGGTGTCGAACAGCGGTGAGAAGTACACGGCGTAGAGCGACCCGACGAACAATAAGAAGGCCGTGATCGGATTGGACAGGAAAGCGGTGAATGGCGAATGAACTGCTCGCACAATCCATTCCCGGAGACCCGGTGGCGCTCCGGGTGCTGCGCTCGGCAACGCTCGCAACGCCAACGTCACCGGTGCCCCCAGAACCAGGAGAACCGGGACGAACATGTTCAGCGTCATGTGCTCGATCATGTGGATGCTGAACATCGCTGAGCCGTAGGCCCGGACACCCGAACCGGTCGCGAACACCAGGGCCGCGCAGCCGGCCAACCAGGACACCGTGCGTCCAACCGGCCACCGGTCGCCGCGGCGGCGCAGTCGAACTACGCCAGCGAGGTAAAGGGCGGCCAGCAGAAGTCCGCCGACACTCAGGAAGGGATCGAAACGCCAGAACGTCAGCACCCGCAGGGGACTCGGTGCGCCGGGAAATTCATAGCCGAGAATCAGCAGGAGTTGGGAAACGGTCGAACCGCTGGCGGTCCTCAGGAAGCGGGTGTTGGTCGCAATGTCGTAGTAACAGCACACCGCCGACCAGAACGGGAGTAGCCGGGGTGCGATCTGGACGGTCATGGCCGAGACCGCGGCCAGTGCGGCCATCGCCGTGACGGCATTGAACGCCGACGCGCGCCCACGCCAGTCGAAGATCAGGCCGGTGAGCAGCGCGGCCGCCGCCACTAGCCCCAACCGGCCGTATCCGGATTCCAGTGGCGGCCCAGCCAGGAGCACCATCAAAACCGCCCCGAAGACCAGCGCCACCACTCCGGCAACCAGTGTCGTCACGCGCTCGGCCTGACCGACTGCGCCGGTTGCCCCGGCCAATGCTGATGTGATCTTCACTCCGGCGAACACCGAGACCGCAACCGTGAAAACAATGACCGAACTCGTGGCGTAATCATGGTCGGGCCCGTAACTGGCATTGCCGTTAACCGGGAATGCCACCACGCCGATGATCGCCGGAATCAACAGCGGCACGTGCCAATCCCACCGCAGGGTGAGTCGCAGACCCACCATGGTCACCGCTGCGCAGATGGCGACCATCACCCATGCCCGTGCGTACGCCGAGGCGCCCACCGCGTTGCCGATGGAGCCGATTCGGTCGCCGCTGAACAGCAGCGGCAGCGAGAGCCCGGCGTCGGCGGCGACCTGAATGACGACCATGACCAACGCCGTCACGAACCACACCACGGACACCCGTTCCACCACCCGGTGAACGCGGAATGCGGGGGCGTCGATGACGCCACGATCGTCCGGCCGTGCAGTGATGAGGATCCGCACAACGCCGCCCAGACACACTGCACCGGCAACAGCGGCGGTAAAAATCCCAAGCGCATGAGCGACGGCCGTCGAAGGCACGGCGGAGGGAAAAGTGAGCGCGTACCCCGCGACGGCGGCCGCCAGGACGGCATATCCGGCCGGCAGTAGCCGGCCCGCCACCATCAACCGGGGGAAGACGGATCGTGGCGGGGCCATGGACGCTAAGTCTAAGCCGCCTAAGATGCGGGACGGCCCGGGCGGGAACTTTCCCCCCGTGGGAGCCGACCAGTAGCCGTGACCAGTCCAGAGCCCACCGGAGGGGCGAGATGATCCAGGACATGACCCTGCGATGGGTCGTCACGCTGCTGTTCGTCTTCAGCGCCGGCGTGTACGTCCAGGCGATTGTGGCGAACCGTCATTCGGGTGCGAACGTCATCGGCAACTCGCTGCACGTGATCATGGCGGTGGCGATGGCGGTGATGGCGTGGCCGCGCGGCGCGGAACTCCCACCCAGGGCGCCGATGGTGTTTTTCGCGGTCGCGGCGATCTGGTTCGCGGTGATCGCGGTCCGCAACTCCGCACGGCGGTGGGGCAGCGTCTATCACGCCCTGATGATGCTGGCGATGGCGTGGATGTATGCCGCGATGGGTGGGTTGGCACTGCGGCGGGCACCCGGGCCGGCCGGGATGGACATGGCTGGGATGGATATGGCCGGGCACGCCGGTCATGCCGGGCACGCAGGCCACGCCGGCCACGGGGGTCACGCCGGCCACTCGGCTGCCGGTGCGTCGGCCTCCGCGACGCCGGAATGGGTCGGCGTCCTGAATTGGGTATGTGCCGTCGGCTTCGCGATTGCCACGGTCTTTTGGGTCTACCGCTACATCGCCGCCCGCCTCGGCGGTTCGACCCGTTCGCCGGGTCAGCAGTTCGGCATCCTGAGCCAGGCGACTATGGCCGCCGGAATGGCGATCATGTTCGCCGTCATGCTCTGAGGATGTGCGACCGTGGCCCGGTCCTATCGCGACCGGGCCACGGTCGTCGTCGGGACCCTCTAGCAGGAACCCTGTGCCCGCAGGGTCGCCCGGATGACGGCAGCCGTGCATTTCGTCGGAATCGAGGCCGCGGCGTGTGAGGCCTCGGAGCCGCCCCCGGAGGTCTCATGCGGCGTCGGATCGGGTGCCCCGCTGACGGCCCGGATCACGGTCCCGGGCAGGTCCTCCTCCTCCGGCAGTCCCCTTCCCGCGGCCTGGGCGCCGTTGTAGGCATCCTTGAGTGCCCCCGGCATGTTCAGAACTCCCTTGAAAGTGCCGTTCGACCCGTGCGTCGGAGTCTCGTAATCCGGGGACCCAAACATGGTGTGGTAGTTCTGGCCAACCGGCGAGTCGTCGAATGCCTTGTTGAGCGGGGTGTTCTGGTTGTAGAAGTGGTCTCCGATGGCCTGGGCGAGGCGCATGACGGGCGCGGGATTATCCAGTCCGGGCCGGCCGACCGCATCCCCCGACGGGGTGCTGTATCCGTGGGCATGGGCCTGTCCGGCGCCGGGAGCCGCTACCACCAGCAGTGCCGACAGAGCGGCCCCTCCGGCGATGGTTGCGCTGATCATGAGGCGATGGTTCGGGTTGCTGCATTTCGTCACTTGGTTCTCCTGGTAGGTCGAATGTTCGGAAAGGTGTTCTCAGTTGAAGTCGGTCCCGCACGGTCCTGAGTCGAGGCGCCCCGAGTTGCCGGAGCATGCGTTCGGCGCGTCCTGGCCCCCATCGGCGGCTGGTTTGGAAGTCGCCTTGTTGGCCTTCTGAGCGTTTGCGCTCGTTCGGTTCGCGCTGCCGGCGGTGTTGGCACCACCGGCATTCTGGGCACCACCGGCACTCTGGGCACCACCGGCATTCTGGGCACCACCGGCACTGGCCGCCGCACCGCTGCTGCTCTGGCCACCGGAGCCGGATGCATTGTCATGTTCGGGGCAGGCTGAGGCGACCGTCCCAGGCGCGGCGAGACCGAGGGCCCCGGCCGCCGCCAGCGCGCCGAGAACCCTCGGTGCCGTCCCACGTTTTCGGTTGTTCATCTTCGGATTGCCATCCTTCGTCGACCGATCAACATCGGCGGCGCCGACGCGATGTGCTCGCGGATTCCCATGTGCCACTGGAAGAACACATGGTCTTCGGCGGGTTCACAAATGATTGGTCGTTATGAATCCCATTTAGTTCCGGGAACGAGGAAAAAAGTCAGGCTGCTGAACCGTCGGTTGGATGCAGGTGACCGCGGCGGCGACCCCGAGAGGCGTTGTCGGGCAATATGATTTCTGCGGAGTCCGGTAGCGCGTCGGAGTGTGGTTGGGGGTCGCCGGGGCGATCCCGGCGCCATACCAGGAACGCCAGTACCGCAGCGGCGACAACTGGCAGGTGGCTCAGGATGCGATCGGTGGTGACGGTGCCGGCCGCCGCGTCCCTGATCACGTACACGCCGAGGACGGCGACGAACGCCCCGAGGACGCCCGCCAGACCGGATGCCGCCGCGGGCCGGATCGCGGCGATCACCATCACCACGCCCAGTGCCATGGACCACGCGGTCGATTCGTTGAGCAGGTGCCCACCCATGGCCGCGTGCGGAACCCCGAGATGGGCGCCGAAGGCCTGTGCGGTGGCCAGCGCGACCTGAATGACCCCGACCCCGGCCAACGCCCATCGCCGCCACGAAATGGACTGCAGTTGGCGGATCGCCGGTCGGAGCGGCTGCGGTGGTGGGACTGGGGCGACGGCGGCGACCTGCGCGCGTCCCGCCAGACGCCGAAGCATCTGGGTCTGCTCGATCGCCGAGGCGCGCCACTGACGGCACGGCTCGCAGCCGCTCAGGTGTTCATCGACGCGGGCGGCGGGGATCGGCTCGCGCTCGCCGTCGATCCGGGCCGATAGCGCTTCCCGGGCGATGTTGCAGTCCACGGCGTAATAGTCGCGCACCACCGGTGATTTGTTCCGCCGGTGCGCGAATTGATGACCTTTAGTGCCGCCGATCAGGTGCAAACCTGAGGTTAGGCGGCTGGCAACTGTTCAAGCCAGCGATCCAATTCGGCGTAGGCCGCGGCGCGCGGTTCGGACAGCGACAAAAACACGTCGTGCTTGGCGTCGACCACCGGAACACTGGTGGTTCGGTTACCCAGGCAGCCCGCCCAGCGGGCGATGTGCGCGACATCGAGCACGGCGTCCCCTTGCTGCAGGAGTTGCGTCTCGGCGGTCTCGGCGACGCTGTGATCGGAGCGCAACACGAGATTAGGCACGCCCACGTCAAGCCCTCGGTGAAGGCGGGCCTGGCCGCGTCGGATGGCGTGAATCCAGCCGACGGTGATCGGGAAACCGCCGATCGGCTTCCACGTCAGGTTGTAGTCGAACTCGCCGTGGTAGGCCCGATGCAGCGTGAGCCCGTAGCCGCCGGAACCGGCCCCGCGCACCACCCGGGTCGCGCGCACCCGCGATGCCGCCCCGATCGCCGTCGAGGTGGCCCGGGTCCGCAGGATCGCCGGCCCGTTCAGGTCCAGGAACGGGCTGTTGAGCACCAGGCCCGCGATCTTCAGTGCCGCGGTGTCGCCGCGGCTGCGCACCCGGTCCAGCCACAGTGACACCACCAGCCCGCCGGTGGAGTGGCCGTACACCAAGACCCGGGCGGCGGGATTTTCCGCGCCGATGATCGCCAGCGCACCCTCCAGTTCGCGGTCGTAGTGGGTCAGGTCGGTGGTGAAATGCGGGGTCTGGCCCTCCCGCCAGGAGCGGCCGCATCGGCGCGAATCGAGACCGTAGAAGCGCCAGCCCCGGGCGGTGAAGTGGTCGGCCAGTTCGGTATTGAAGAAGTAGTCGGTATAGCCGTGCACGGCAAGCACCACCGACGACGACGGGATTGAGTCGGTAGTGCGGACCAGGGTGGCGAACAACTCGCCTTCGCCATCAGGATCGGTGCCCAGCGCCAGGGTGTGCTGCCGGTATCCGGGCAGAACATCGTCGGTCCATTCGGCCTGCACTGCCGTCACGGGCCAACCTTAGCCGGGTTAATCTAGCCCCACTGCCGTGACCGACCGGGTGCGGGTTGCGACGTAAGGAGCGATGTGACGGTTGCGCTGCGCCGTTGCTGCGGCCGCGACCTCGACGCGGCAATCCTCTATGACCTGCTGA
>CAMDFY010000105.1 GCA_945897705.1 Bifidobacterium breve
CATTACCTCTGGCGCTTTTGGCGAGATCTACCATCGGCCGGCAAGGTCGTGATCTTCGACCGCACCTGGTACGGACGAGTGCTGGTGGAGCGAGTGGAGGGCTTCGCTGCCCGGGCCGAGTGGCAGCGTGCCTACGACGAGATCAACGACTTCGAGAGCCAGCTTGTCGAACGCGGGTACTACGTCGCGAAGTTCTGGTTGCACATATCGCCGGAGGAACAGCTCGCGCGATTCACTGCGCGCGAGCAGACCGCCTACAAGTCACACAAGATCACCGAGGAGGACTACCGCAACCGCGAGCGGTGGGACGACTACGTCAAGGCCGTCGACCAGACGATTCTGCGCACCACATCGGACTCGGCGCCGTGGCACGTCATTGCGGCCAACGACAAACGGCTAGCCCGGGTCACCGCGCTGAAGGCGGTCAACGAGGGTTTAGCAAGAGTGCTGCGCCAGAGGTGAGTCAGCCGACCGGATAGTCTTCGCCACCGCTCGGGTACCCGCCGCCGATGGTGGTGATATGCACATGGTCGTAGTGGCCGTAGCCCGAGCCGCTGGCACCACCGCCCGGCGTGTAGTAGGTGCCGCGCCAGATCACATCCTGAACCCCGAACCGACCCGCGTTAGCCATCGCGAACGCGAGTATCGCGTCGCCGAGAGCGATCCCCTCGGCACTTCCCGGGTTCGGGATCATCAGATCAATCGCCCGCCCGCTGGGGTGCCACGGCTTGGCGTCCGGCCGCACCCCGATCGCGCTCCGAATCTGCGGGAAAGCGGCACTGACACTGCGCGCCGCGAGGATGGTCTTGACCTGAAGTCCTTGTTCGGGAACGACTCCGGCGGACAGCGACATCGCGCCCTGGTCCACCAGGGCGGCGGGCTCGGCCGTCATCTCCGGGCAGCACGTCTGAGGATCGTCGCCGGCCGGGGCGGTGAGCTCCCCACCTGGATTGGCACCGGCCACTGCGGCGAAAACGACCGCGGCCGGCAGGATCAGTGCCGTTGCCCACGACTTGATCCTGGTCAGGGCTGACAGCATGCTGCGAACCTGCTGATATGCAAACATCACGAAACGATAACGCACCGGCGGCCCAGGCCCCGTTTTTGGCACGCCGACGCCGGGGCGTGACGAAGGTCACCTCAGCGGACTACCGCGGCTGAACAGGGCGCACGGTGGGGCCCAGAATTTTTGTCGAGCGCATTTCTTTGTGGAGCGCATTTTGGTGGAGCTAAGGGGAATCGAACCCCTGACCTTCTCGATGCGAACGAGACGCGCTACCAACTGCGCTATAGCCCCTTGATCGCTTGCAGGCTACCAGCCGGGAAGCCGCGTGACCCTACTGCCCGGCCGCCCTCGGCAGGTCATGGCGGCGGCTGTAGGCGACCTCGTCGAGATGTTCGAAGACGGGATCCTCGTCGTCGATGTCCAGCACTACCGATCCGGGGCGGCTCAACCGGGATGGAAACTCTTCAGCGTCGAGGTCGTAGTCCCGGTCGAGACTGCGGCCATAGTCCCGGTCGAGGCTGCGGCCATAGTCCCGATCGCGGCCATAGTCCCGATCGCGGCCATAGTCCCGATCGGCCCGCGCCTGCGGGGCCCGATCCATCGGATGCGATCGCGCCATTCGCTGTTGACGCCGGCGCCGAATCTGCGCCTCGATCCGGGTCTGCCGTCGCAAATACGCCAGATAGAGCACCGTGACGACGGCGGTTGCACCGCAGGCCCACCACAACGCCGGGTTCACGGTCAGCGACGCCACGGCAGTTCCCACCATGATCACCGACATCGTGATCAGCATGCGCATGCGGAACCGGTACTTACGGGCACTCACCGCGGCCGCGGCAGTCGTGTCGAAGCGCCGCTGCCGGTTGCCCGGACGCGATGGGACCGCCGCCGGTTCGGCGTCGACCTGGTCGGTTTCCTCTACTTCCAGGCCCGACGTGTCGTCGATGTATTCATAGGTGTCGTCGGCGAACTCTCCCGAGGCCTCATCGAAGGACTGCGACTCGGCCACCGGGTCGGTGATCGGTTCGGCAACCGGGTCGATGATCGCTTCTCCCGCCGCGGCCGCAGAAGGCATTGACTCGGTCTCGGCCTCCGATTCAGATCCGACCGGCAGCGCCCCGGAGTTCTCATCCACCACGTCGACGTCGAGGTACACCGGCTCGGTCAGGGCTTCCTCTGCCATACCGGAGCGATTCGACGTGGCCATCACCATTGCCGACCGGGACCGGGCGTGCGCGCCGGACCGGGCGGCCCGGACGGCCTCGTCGTACTCCTCGACCTCATCGAGGCCGTCGAGGTCATCGGCGAAATCATCGTCGCGTTGCCAGTCCGGATCGTGGCGGTGTCCGGTCGCGGGGCCACCTCGCCTCACCAGGCGGGACCTGGTCTCGCCGTCGAGCACCCGGGTGGCGAGGGCGACATCACTCGTCCGACGCACGGTCTCACGCTTGTTGATGAGCATCGGCACCAGAACAAAGAGCCAAAGCACCACGAGTGAGATCCACAGTAACGACTGGGGGATGCTTGGCATGTGGCCTGCTCCTTTCCCCTTCAGGCTAGGTCTGTGACGTCCACGCCCTGCGGTGGCGCGCCGAGGCAATTACACACGTGTAATTCCAGGAAGACAAGCACCAACAGTCACAAATGTCACATTTGTAACACTGGCGGGTTTCGGGCAGGCCGCCGTCAGCAACGCTGGGCCAGTCCCCGGCGCACCAACTGGGCCGCCGCCGAACCCTCGATCTCCTCGGCGGTGACGGCCACCAGAAGGTGATCCCGCCAGGCGCCGTCGACGTCGAGATAACGCTTGAGCAGGCCCTCTTCGCGAAAACCCACTTTGGCCAGCACCCGGCGACTCGCGGCGTTCTCCGGACGGACGGTGGCTTCGACGCGGTGCAGCATCACCGGCCCGAAACAGTGGTCCAGGCCCAGAGCCAACGCGCCGGTCGCCACGCCGCCGCCGGTGACTGCGCTGGCCACCCAGTACCCGATCCACGCGGATCGCAATGCGCCGTGGGTGACGTTGCCGATCGTCAACTGGCCGCAGAAGCTGCCATCGACTTCGATTGCGTACGGCAGCATTCGCCCTTTACGGGCCTCCGAACGCAGACCCGAATACATTGCCGGCCATGCCGAAACAGTATGGCGCGCAAGCCAATCCACTTCCGCAGTAGGCTCCCAGGGTTCCAAGTTGTCGCGCTCAGCCGCGCGGGTACGACTCCACTGGCCACCATCGCGCATCCGCATCGGCCGCAACCGGACAGTGCCGGCGGCCACCCGCAAAGGCCCGACCGTGGCAGGCCACCCCGGGTGCGCGGCACCACTTGCCCACCGGCTCATCAAAAACCGTCAGCCGCGTTGGGCCAGGAAGGCGACATCGACAAACTCACCGGCGTCGATCTCCACGACGTCGCTGGGCACCATGACCAGACAGTTCGCCTCAGCCAGCGATGCCAGCAGGTGCGACGATCCGCCCGGGGTGTCCCCGATTGCCTCGACCAGGTAGTCACCGCTGTCCTGGTCGCGGAGGAGTTGTCCGCGCAGGAACCCCTTACGGCCGGGCACTGATTCGATTCCCTTGAGGGTACGCGCGCGGATCACCCGGCGGATGGCCTGTCGCTTTCCCAGCGACAACCGGATCAGTGGGCGCACCATGACCTCGAACACCACCAGCGCACTGACCGGGTTAGTCGGCAGCAGAAACGTCGGAACGCCTTCCGGGCCAAGCTGTCCGAAGCCCTGTACCGATCCGGGGTGCATGGCGATCCGGGTGACCTCCATGTCGCCGAGTTCGGCGAGCACAGCGCGGAGATTCTCCGCGGCACCGCCGCCGACCGCCCCGGCGATCACCACGACTTCGGCCCGGTTGAGTTGGCTCTCAACGACGTCGCGCAACTCCGAGCCGCCGGCACTGACGATCCCGATCCGGCTCACCTCCGCGCCGGCATCGCGGGCGGCGGCGGCCAGCGCGTAGGAGTTCACGTCGTATACCTGGCCGTTGCCGGGCGTGCGGGAGATGTCGACGAGTTCTCCGCCCACGCTCATCACCGTCACCCGCGGCCGCGGGTGCACAAGGACCCGTTCCCGGCCCACTGCGGCCAGCAGTCCAACCTGGGCGGGTCCGATGATCGCGCCGGACCGCACCGCGACGTCTCCGGGTTGGACGTCATCGCCCGCGCGACGCACGTAGGCACCCGAACGCACCCCGCGCAAGACCCGCACTCTCGACTGTCCCCCGTCGGTCCACCGCAGGGGTAGCACCGCATCGGCCAGCGTGGGCATCGGCGCACCCGTCTGCACCCGCGCGGCCTGCTTGGGTTGCAAACGACTCGGCGTGCGGGTGCCCGCCTCGATGACCGCCGTCACCGGCAGCACGATCTCGCCCTCAGCGCCGTCGTTGACATCGACACTGCGCACCGCGTAGCCGTCGATCGCGGCCTGGTCGAATCCGGGCAGTGGCTGCTCGGTGATCACTTCCTCGGCACACATCAAACCCTGCGACTCCGCGATCGGCACCCGCACCGGCCTCGGTGCCACCGCGGCGGCCATCACCCTGGCCTGTTGCTCCTCCACCGAACGCACAGCGCGCCTTTCCGCTCCGAGTGGGACCGCCGCGAGGCCTACCGCTCGGCCAGACCCAGCCGCTCAACGAGCCAGCGCCGCAAGTCCGGGCCATAGTCGTCACGATCCAAGGCAAAGTCAACCGCAGCCTTGAGATAGCCGCCGGGATTTCCCAAGTCGTGTCGGGTACCCCGGTGGACGACCACATGCACCGGGTGGCCTTCCGCGATCAGCAGCGCGATGGCGTCGGTGAGCTGGATCTCGCCGCCGGCGCCACGTTTCACCCGGCGCAGCGCATCGAAAATAGCGCGATCCAGGATGTACCTGCCGGCCGCCGCGAACAGCGACGGCGCCTGGTCGGCGGGCGGTTTCTCCACCATGCCCTTGACCTTCAGTACGTTCGGGTTGACCGCGTCGGGCACGGTCTCGACGTCGAACACGCCGTAGGCGCTGACCTCGGCGGGCGAGACCTCGATCGCGCACAGCACGGTGCCGCCTCGCTTGGCGCGCACCTTAGCCATGATCTCCAGAACACCGATCGGAAGCACCAGATCGTCAGGGAGCAACACCGAGACGGCGTCCTCATCGGGTGAAAGCACTGCTTCCACGCAACCCACCGCGTGGCCCAGGCCCAGCGGTTCGGCCTGAATCACCGACTCCACCTTGATCAGATCCGGTGCCCGCCGGACCTTGGCGAGCATGGCCTTCTTGCCGCGGGCCTCCAGGGTGCCCTCCAGGACAAGATCCTCGACGAAATGCGCGACCACCCCGTCCTTGCCTTCGGAGGTCACGATCACCAGCCGTTCGGCTCCGGCTTCGGCAGCCTCCTCGGCCACCAGCTCGATGCCCGGGGTATCGACCACCGGCAGCAACTCCTTGGGGATGGTCTTGGTCGCCGGGAGAAAACGGGTGCCCAGACCGGCCGCCGGCACAATTGCCGTGCGGGGGAAGGGGACCTGCTGCGCATCGGACACGGTCACACCCTAACCCCCACGCGGCGCACCCAGCTATGGCCTGCCGGGCCGGGCGGGTGACAAAGTGAAGCGGTGAGTGCGATGACCAAAGCCCGGTGCCGCGCCGAACTGTTGGCTGCCCGCCGAGCAGTGCCCCAGGCGGTGCGCAGGGCCGAAGCCGCCCTGCTGTGCGGCCATCTCGGCGATGTCGTGGGCGACGCGCGAACGGTCTGTGCCTACGTGCCGGTGGGCACCGAACCCGGGTCGGTGGAGATGCTGGAGCGGCTTCGTGAACTGTGCGACGCGGTGTTGCTGCCGCTAGCACGCACCGATGCCGACGGCGAGCACCCGGTGCTGGGGTGGGCCGAATACGTGCCCGGAGAACTGGTGGCGGCCACCCTCGGTCTGCGCGAACCGGCCCGGGGGTTGCTGGATCCGGCCACGCTGGCCCGCGCTGACATCGTGCTGGTACCAGCGCTCGCCGTCGACCGTACTGGCGTTCGGTTGGGGCGCGGAGGGGGTTTCTACGACCGGGCCCTGGCACTCAGCGCTCCCGGAACCCCGTTGGTCGCCGTGGTGCGCGACAGCGAGGTGCTCGACTCGCTGCCGGCTGAATCACACGATGTGCCGATGACGCACGCCCTGACGCCCACGCGCGGGATGATCGCACTGCCGGAGCGATCTGGCGCGTGACGCGATCTGGCACTTGACGCGCTAGAGTGCCAATAATTCAGTCTCTCCCGGAGGAACACGTGCCGACCTACAGCTACGCATGCACCGAGTGCGGCCATACCTTCGATGCGGTTCAGGCCTTCAGCGAGGATGCGCTGACCACCTGCCCGCAATGCTCTGGCCGACTGCGCAAGCTCTTTAACTCCGTCGGCGTGGTGTTCAAGGGCAGCGGCTTCTACCGCAATGACAGCCGCGAGGCCGCCAAGAGTTCGTCGGCGAGTGACTCGGGTTCGACCGCAGCACCGTCCGGTGGCGACAAAACGGGATCGGGGAAGTCCGATTCCGCGAAATCAACCCCGGCGGCATCGGGAACCACGCCGCCGGCACCGAGCACCTCCACCCCGGCCGCGTCCTCCGACTGAGGTATCCGGCCGACCACCGTCGGACTGAGGTATCCACAGGACCCTCTGAGTGCGGCGACCCGGTGACTGGGATGCGCTCTACCGTTGCGGCGTGACGGAATTGAATCCCACTCTGCTGGAGAGGGTTTCGCGCGGACTTCGGCCAGACTTCGCGCGCACGGTGCTGGCGCGCCGCATCGCGGCAGGATTCCTGGTGGTACTGGCGGGGATTGCCGTTGTACGCCCCGATCCGGGCGACACGAAGCGGCATGTGGCGATAGCGGTTCGGGATCTCAGCCCTGGGCTGACTCTCACGGCCGAGGACGTTCGTCTGGAAACACGTTCCGTGGCAACGCTTCCCGACGGCGCCGCCACGGATCTATCGATCGTCGGCGCGAGCCTGGCCGGCCCGATCCGACGCGGCGAGATACTGACCGACGCCCGGGTGCTCGGATCACGGCTGGCCGGACTCAACGCCGGGCCGGGCGCACGGATGGTGCCACTGCACCTCGCCGACGCGGCGGTCCTTGACCTGATCCGCACCGGCGACGTCGTCGACGTCGTCGGTGCGGCAGGGCCCGAGGAGAATGCCCGCGCTCGGGTGGTGGCAGCGAATGCCGTCGTGGTCCTGGTATCGGCCAAGTCCGAGTCGATCGGAGCCGGCAACGAGCGGGTGGTGATGGTGGCCCTGCCAGGCCCCGCCGCGCAGGCACTGGCAGCCGCCACCCTGGTGCAGACAGTCACCCTCACTATCCACTGAGGGCCACCCTCGTGCGCTACGCTGGCCACGCGAACAGGCAACTTCAGCAAAGAAAGGCTCACCGTGTTAAAGGGATTCAAGGAGTTCCTCGCCCGAGGCAACATCGTCGACCTGGCGGTCGCGGTGGTCATCGGCACCGCGTTTACCGCGTTGGTCACCAAGTTCACCGACAGCATCATCCAGCCTCTGATCAACAGGATCGGAGCCGGTAAAGAAGCCTCGTACGGCATCCTCCAGATCAGCATTGGCGGCGGCCAGACCATCGACCTCAACGTATTGCTCACGGCATTCATCAACTTCGTGTTGGTGGCGGCGGTGGTCTACTTCCTGGTGGTGCTGCCGTACAACAAGCTGCGGTCCAAGGACGCTGCCGAAGCCCCGGCCGACAAGCAGGCCCGACTGCTGACCGAGATCCGGGATGCCCTCGGCGGCAAGGATTCCCTCGGTGGAGGACCCCGGGCGAAGGACTTCAAGATCACCGAGTAGAGCACCGATCGCGAGAAGGCCCCCGCATTTGCGGGGGCCTTCTTCGTCGGTTGTTCGGGCGCGCTAGTTCAGAGCCCAGGGCTAGTTCATGTCCCAGGGTTCGCCGTAGGTGCTGACCTGGTCACCGGCCTGGGAGATCAGTCGGGCGAAGGGGCGCAGCAGCACCCCGCCGGCCGCGCCGGTGATCTGGCCGTGGGAGTTGGCTATGGCCACCGTGCCC
>CAMDFY010000106.1 GCA_945897705.1 Bifidobacterium breve
GGGACGGCGTTGAGGATCTGCATGGCGGTGGCGACGTTGGATGCGGTGACGTGCTCGAGCATGCTCGCGCCGGGGTTACCGGCCATCACAAGGAAATGGGTGCGCATGGTCGGGTCGCCGTCGATGGTCAGCGTCCAGCCGTGCTGGGGTTTGGGCCAGTGCGACGGGTATTCCCCGCCGACGGTCCACAGTGCCTCGATTTCGACGAGCGTCTTGCCGCCGCGGCGGCCCGCCCAACTCCAGCGCTGACCGGCCGTGGTTCCGGCCCGCAACAGGTGGTCGAAGATCTGATGGTCCGCCAAGGCGGGGACGGCCTCGACCGTCGCAGACACCTCGTCGATGCCGGCGTTGAGTGCATCGGCCATCAGCCACACCTCATTGCTGAAGATTCCGCTGTTGAAGGCCAGGAAGTCGTTGGCGGTGGGGTTGATGTCCTCCACGGGCTGGCCGAAGGCCATGTTGTCGAAGGTGATTGCGGTGCTGTCGTAGAACGACCAGTCGGCGCGCTCCTGCAGGGTGATCCGGTCGATGCGCCGGCTCATCCCGGACAGGGCCAACGGCAGCACTCCGGAAAGGTTGCCCGGGTTCAGTCCGCTGCCGTGCACGCTGCTGCGCCCGGCCTGGCAGGCCGCAAGGAGTCGATCGCGATCGTCCGCGTCGATGCGGAGTGGATGGAACAGAAACGCCGTCGTGACAACGTTTTTCCCGCTCTCCAGGATGGCGCAGACCTCGTCGATGCTGGTGTTGCGTGGGGTGTAGAGCACGCAGTCGGCCTCGAGGGCGAGGATCTCGTCGACATCGGTGGTGGCGGTGACGCCGATGGGGGAGCGGTCGAGGACAGTGGCAATGTCGGCGCCGTTCTTGTCCGGCGAGTACACCCGCGCGCCGACGATCTGCAGATCCGGTCGGTGGTCAAGAATCGCGGTCAGCAACTCGCTACCGATGGCGCCGGTGCCCCACAGGACGACCCGATGCTGTGCTGACATCGACTGCGTTGAATCCGCCATGAACACTCCGAGGTGATGGTGGGTGGCCTCCGTGGCCCGAGGCTACCGGCCGGCGGTTTCGACGACGGCTTGTTTTACGAAGACTCTTGATCATCAAATCGGTGCCGATGTTGCCCGAGCCGATCACGGCGACGGGCCATTTTGCCGGTGATGGCATTGACGTCCTCAGGTCGTCGGCGAATCGGCGTCGCCGCCTTCGTCGGCCAACATACGCAGCGCGGTGTCGTAGACGGACTGGCCGTGAAGTTCCAACAACGCGGGCAGGTCGACGCTGTCGCCACCGATCTCCTTGGCGATGAACAGACCGTCGGCACCGGCCATGGCGTAGGTGGCGAGCTGTTCGATCTGTGCCCGGGTGAGCCCGGGCGCAAGATCAGCCAAGTTGGTGAGCAACTCGCTGTGCGCGCGGTCCCGGACTCGGAGGAACATCGTCCGCGCGCGCGGTTCCACCGGCCGGCGCTCCAACATGAGCATGAGTCCGAGCCGGATGAAGTCCGGCGAGTCCAGAAATCCCTTGGCGGTCTGGCTCGTCATCGCAGCCAGGCGCTCGCGCGGTGGGCCACTCTGAGGGGGTCGCCAGGTCGTGAGCCAGTTGGCGAAGCTGCGTTCGATGACGGCGGCGATCAGGTCGTCTTTGTCCTTGAAGTGCCAGTAGATGCTGCTGGCGGGCAGCCCGCACTTGGCGCTCACGGCTCCGATACTGGTGCCCTCATAGCCCCGTGAAGCCGCGATTTCGGCGGCGGCATCCAGAATTCGGGAGCGGGACAGCTCTCCGTCGTGACGCCGCTGCCGCTGCCGGGGACCTGTTTTATCGGTCACACGCGCACCCACCCTTGACTCCGTAATGATCACTACATTAGCGTAGCGATCACTCCAGAACAAGCATCGCGTGAGAGGTCACCACCGAAATGGCAACCACCGAACTGACCGAGCGCGTCGTCACCGTCGCCGGCAAGCCACTCTTCGTCGCCGAGGCCGGAACCGGTCCGGCGATGGTCTTGCTGCACGGCGGCGGACCGGGCGCCTCGGGGGTGTCGAACTACTCGCGCAACATCGATGCGTTGGCGCGGACCCATCGGGTGATCGTGCCTGATATGCCCGGCTACGGCCGGTCAGCCAAGCACTTCGACCACGCCGACCCGTTCGGTTTTCTCGCCGACACCATCCGGGACCTGCTCGACGAAATGAGCATCGAGACAGCACATTTGGTCGGCAATTCCCTAGGCGGGGCGGCAGCACTGAGGCTGGCGGTGGACAGCCCGCGGCGCGTCGGGAAGCTCGTTCTGATGGGGCCCGGCGGCATCGGCACCACGCGCGGCCTCCCCACCGCTGGCCTGAAGAGCCTGCTGTCCTACTACAGCGGCGAGGGCCCCAGCCGGGACAAGCTCGCCACCTTCATCCGCACCTACCTCGTCTACGACGGCGCGGCGGTCCCCGACGAACTCATCGACCTGCGCTATCAGGCGTCGCTGGATCCGGAGGTGGTGGCCGATCCGCCGCTGCGCAGGCCGTCCGGACTGCGCACGCTATGGCGAATGGATCTCACCCGCGATAAGCGCCTCCGGCAACTGAGGACCCCGACGTTGATCCTGTGGGGCCGCGACGACAAGGTCAACCGTCCCTCCGGAGGCCCGCAACTGCTCGACGTCCTGCCCAACGCCGAACTGGTGATGACCTCGCACACCGGGCACTGGATGCAATGGGAACGCGCTGAGTTGTTCAACCAACTCGTCACCGACTTCCTGGGCGCCGACTCGTACCTGGCGGCGTGATGAGCCTCTCCGGATCCAGTGTCCTCACTGACTCCAGTGTGTTCAACAAGGTGCACCTCGGCTACCTCGTGATCGAGACCGAGAAGTTCGCCGAGTGGCGGCGGTTCGGCCGCGACGCGATCGGCATGCACCTCGATGAGACGCTGCCCGGTGTCATGCGGTTTCGGCTCGATGGCAACGAGTGCCGCTTCCTACTGCAGCGCGGACCGGCCGAGGACACCACCGCACTGGGCTGGGAACTCGACGACCACGCCACCTTCGACACCATCGCCGCGCGGATCACCTCCCACAGTGTCCCGCTCACTGAAGGGACCGCCGAGGAAACGGCGCTGCGGGGAGTGGAACGCTTCGTGCGCTTCCCCGGACCCAACGGATTGGCCCAGGAGATGTACGTCAACGCCCGAACAGCCGCTGCGCCGTTGTCGTTGGGTGTCGAGGGCGGGTTCATCACAGGGGTAGACGGGATGGGGCACGTCGCCATCGCCACCAAGAAGCCCCAACAGATGCGTGGCTATTACAACAGTGTCTTCGATGCACGACTGTCGGACTATATCGAAGAGACCATCAATGGCCTGAAGTTCAAGATTCGGTTCCTGCGGGTGAATGAACGCCACCACACGATCGCCATCGCCTCGATGAACCGCCTGCCGCTGAACCCGATCCGCACGCGGGTCCAGCACTGCAATGTTCAGGTCGCCGACCTCAACGATATGACGCTGGCGTATCAGCGGGTCAAGCAGCTCGGCTTCGACATGACGCTGTCGGTGGGTCAACACACCAACGACAAGGAACTGTCGTTCTATGCAATGACGCCGTCGGGGTTCGAGTGGGAACTTGGCTGGAACCCCATCGTGGTGGACGAATCTACCTGGGAGCCGACCACCCATCAGGGCATCAGCATCTGGGGTCACACGCAGGAGGGTCGGGCCATCGTCGACCTACTGGCGAAGTTCAGAACCAGCGCACGATCGGCCTTGCATCGCGAGGACGTCGTGCCGGGCGTTGGGGACGCAGGAATTCCCGACGACTGAGTCCGGACCGTGGCGGTCGGTGCGCGTTCGTCACCTCGTGGGGCGACACCGTCGCGCTGCAGCCACCACGGATCATCTCCTGTTCGGGTTGATCCGTGGGTCGGTAATGAACCAGGGGATGCCCTGATTCGGCGCTGCAGTCCTGCCGGGCGTTACCTTGATCGACACACTGCCGTTGGTGCGGCAGGTGGACACTTGGCCCACGGTCTGGCAGTTCGGCAGCGCAACGGCGACCGGTGCTGTGACTCCCGCCGCGACGGCGACACCGACAACCAGCATGGCCAGCTTGCCTTGGTTAGTCATGGGACTTGCACCTTTCAGGCTGCGGATCGGGTGCGCGCGCATCACGGGCATGCCGAGATGATGACGGGCGAAGCAGGGTCGATAGGCAGGTTGCTGGCCGCCGCGCGCTGGAGAGCGTCCTGGCGGGCGGCGTCGATGGTCACGCCAGCGCCGCCACTGACGACGTCGATGTCGTCGTCGCCGACCGAGACGATGCAGACGGCGTCATTCGTGACTACGTCGCTGGAGCAATCCACACCTCCGGCGGCCTGGCATACCGCGATCACCGCTGCCGACGCCTCCTCGGCCGTGGCACCGGTGGCAGCGAAACCGACCTCCGTGCTGTCGCCCGCGGGGCCGTCGCCATAGTCCTCAAATGTCCCGGTACCGATTGCCCGGAATGGGACTGCAGTGTCTTCGACTGTGCCGCCGGGTCCGCCGGCCCATGCTGTGGCCGCCGCGATGCCCGCGGTGACGAGGCCGGCTGCAAGTATCGCCGGAATGGATTTGATACTGGTCATACCTGCCCTATCGTCGGACGATCGATCGACCACAGCCTAAGGCATCCGGATGTTTGTCGCGCTGTAAGTCACGCTCCTGGCGCCGCGGGCAGGATCACCGCCGCGAGTTCCTGCACGCGTTGTCGGATCTCGTCGCGGATGGGTCGCACCGCGTCGACGCCCTTGCCGGCTGGGTCCTCGAGTTCCCAGTTGCGGTAGCTGATGCCGGGGAAAATCGGGCAGGCGTCCCCACAGCCCATCGTGATGACCACGTCAGCGGCCTCGACGGCTTCGGAGGTGAGCAGTTTCGGAGACTGATCGGAAATGTCGATGCCGACTTCGGCCATCGCCTCGACGGCGGCCGGGTTGATGTGCGGTCCGGGGTCGCTGCCGGCCGAGCGGACCTCGACGGCGTCCCCGGCCAGCGCGCGCAGGAACCCGGCGGCCATCTGCGACCGGCCGGCATTGTGAATACAGACGAATAACACGCTGGGTCGAGACGTCATGGAGGGCAGCACCTTTCAGGAGGTTTTCAGGACCGCAGGGAGAAGCGCTTCCGCAGAGCGAGCGACACGTAGACGAGCGCTACCAGCACGGGCACCTCGATCAGCGGCCCGACCACGCCGGCCAACGCCTGCCCGGAGGTCGCTCCGTAGGTGGCGATCGCCACGGCGATGGCCAGTTC
Source organism: Bifidobacterium breve (assembly GCA_945897705.1). Taxonomy (GTDB): domain Bacteria; phylum Actinomycetota; class Actinomycetes; order Mycobacteriales; family Mycobacteriaceae; genus Mycobacterium; species Mycobacterium aquicola. The sequence continues at coordinate 5,278 of CAMDFY010000106.1, forward strand.
GAAGTTGTTGCCCGCCGCGGTGAACGCCAGCGTGGTGGTGCGGGCATAGCCCAAGCCCAGTGCGGCCCCGAGGGCGAACCCGCCGCCCCACATGATCGCGAAGTAGGCCAGCAGGGGCAGCGCGATGCGGACCACGTCCAGGGGCCGGTTGGTGATCTGTTCACCCTGCAGGGCGAAGAGGATCACGATGGTGAACAGCAGGCCGTAGAGCGCCCACGGGCCGATCTTGGGCAGGAATACGCTCTCGTACCACTGCCGGCCGCGGGCCTTCTCGCCGAGTCGGCGCGACAGGTAGCCGGCCAGTAGGGGGATGCCCAGAAAGATCAGCACCGACTTGGCGATCTGCCACGGCGACGTTGCGATCGAGGCCTGCTCCAGCCCCAACCAGCCGGGCAGCACCGAGAGGTAGAACCAGCCCAGCACCGCGAACATGATGACCTGGAACACCGAGTTCAAAGCGACCAGCACCGCGGCGGCCTCCCGGTCGCCACAGGCCAGGTCATTCCAGATGATCACCATGGCGATGCAGCGGGCCAGGCCGACGATGATCAGTCCGGTGCGGTACTCGGGCAGGTCCGGCAGGAACAGCCAGGCCAGGGCGAACATCAGGGCGGGGCCGAGCACCCAGTTGAGCACCAGGGAACTGATCAGAAGTTTGCGATCACCGGTGACGGTGTCGAGGCGGTCGTAGCGCACCTTGGCCAGCACCGGGTACATCATGATCAGCAGCCCGAGCGCGATCGGCAGCGAGATGCCGTCGATCTGGACTTTTTCCAGGGTGGTGTTCAGGCCCGGGATCCACCGGCCCAGCAGCAGTCCGGCTGCCATCGCGACGCCGATCCACACCGGCAGTAGTCGATCCAGCGTCGAGAGCCGTCCGACGACCGGAGCTTCTGCGCTGACTGCACCTGTCATGATGAAACACAGACGGCTGCAGCAGTTTCCACTCCTGAATTCAGCAGCGCCGACAATGCAGCCAACTCCTCGGGCACCACCGCGTAGTACACCCAGGAGGCTTCGCGCCGCGAGGTCAGCAGTCCGGCGTCGCGCAGCACCCTCAGGTGATGCGACACCGTCGGTTGAGACACCTGAACTCCGGCGGAGATATCGCACACGCAGGCCTCACCGCCGGCATGACTGGCGATCGAACTGAGCAGTTGCAGCCGGACCGGATCCGACAGTGCCTTGAACTTCGCCGCCATCCGCACCGCCGCCGACGCGCCGAGGGGTTCGGACACCAGCGGGGCCACCGGACAGTTGTCCCGCCGCGACCGTTGATTCGACATGTATCGATATTGACAGACACCGAATCCCCAGGGCAACTTGAGGGCGCGGATGACGTGTCGGTGACCGTCGGGCACTCGACGGGCGCGATGAGATCGAACTGGCGCACACTGGACGGCGATGACCTACCGCAAGAATCCTGACGCGATCGCAGCGCTGACGCCCGACCAATACCGGGTGACGCAGCGCAACGGCACCGAGCGTGCGTACAGCGGTGAGTTCTGGCTCCACGACGAACCGGGTATCTACGTCGACGTCGTCTCCGGGGAGCCACTGTTCGCCTCGGTCGACAAGTTCGACAGCCGCACCGGGTGGCCAAGCTTCACCAAACCGGTCGACGGCCGCAACGTCGTCACCAAACGGGATTTCACGATGCTGTTCCCGCGCACCGAGGTGCGCTCGGCGCACGGCGACAGCCACCTCGGTCACGTGTTCAAAGACGGCCCGCGGAACCGCGGCGGGCTGCGGTACTGCATCAACTCCGCGGCTCTGCGGTTCGTTCACCGCGACGACCTCGAGGCGCAGGGCTACAGCGACTACGTCACACTATTTAGCAAGGAGGACAGCATGAGTGAGTACAAGACCGCGATCCTGGCCGGCGGTTGCTTCTGGGGTATGCAGGACCTGATTCGTCGCCAGCCGGGCGTGGTCTCGACGCGGGTGGGCTACACCGGCGGGCGCAACGACAACGCGACTTACCGTAATCACCCCGGCCACGCCGAAGCAGTCGAGATCGTCTACGACCCGGCGCAGACCGACTATCGGGCGTTGCTGGAGTTCTTCTTCCAGATCCACGACCCGTCCACCAAGGACCGGCAGGGCAACGACCTCGGAAGCAGCTATCGCTCGGCGATCTTCTACGTCGACGACGAGCAGAAGCAGGTGGCCCTCGACACCATCGCCGACGTCGACGCCTGCGGGCTGTGGCCGGGGAAGGTCGTCACCGAGGTGGTCCCGGCGTCGGACTTCTGGGAGGCCGAACCCGAGCATCAGGACTACCTGCTGCGCATCCCTAATGGCTACACCTGTCACTGGCCGCGGCCGGGGTGGAAGGTGCCGAAGCGCGAAACGGTGTAGCCCCCCGGCTCTGTTCCGATGGAGCGTGCCGGCCGCACTTGACTAGCCGCTCAGGCTTTTCTCAGATACCATCAGCGAAGTCTTGTTCTCTGCCGGGCAGAGGTCCGCAGAGCGGTCGGGAGATTCAACGTGAAGCGAGCGTCGGCCCACGTCGGACGGGTTGGTGGTCTGGCTGTCGCGCTCGGAATCGGGGCCGCGGTCGTCACAGGCGGTGCGGGGTCCGCCTGGGCGAACCCGGCCGAACCCTCCGACGCCGGGACGGAGGCCGCTTCGTCGGCCCGAGCGGACTCGGCTGGGCCGACGACTCGGACCCGCTGGAGCCGGCCCGCGGCCGAGACCGGGGCGCGCCGGGGCGATTCGGGGTCGACGCCACGCACCACCGCACCGGCGCGGCCCGATCTGACGCC
>CAMDFY010000107.1 GCA_945897705.1 Bifidobacterium breve
GATCGTAACGGTTGGACATCAGCACGTCGGTGGCTGCGCGTGTCCGGCGTCGAGGCCCATTTCACCGGGTTAATCTCGCGAACGTGAATGTTCCCCGTCGTTGCAGTCGGCCCGGGTGTCCCCATTTCGCGGTGGCGACGCTGACGTACGTCTACTCGGACTCGACCGCAGTCGTGGGGCCGCTCGCCGTTGCCCGCGAGCCGCACTCCTGGGATCTGTGTCTTGGACACGCCAGCCGGATCACCGCGCCCCGCGGGTGGGAGCTGATGCGGCATGCCGGACCGTTGCCGACCAATCCCGACGAGGACGACCTCATCGCCCTGGCCGATGCGGTGCGCGAGGGTCGGGTCCCGGGCGCAACGCCGTTGGCGGGGTTCTCCGACCCGCACGGCGCGGTGCACGCAGGTGCCCCGGGTGCCGGTGTTTCCGCCGGTGCTCATCGCCCGACATCTGCAGGTCGTCGGCGGGGACACCTGCGGGTTCTTCCAGACCCCTCCGATTGAGCAACGGCTAGGCTGGCGAGACACGAAAGTCCCCTCGCCACAGGAGTCCCGCCATGCCCAGGCCCGCCGATCAGGTGCGCCGCGTGATCAAGGCCTATGACGTCCGTGGCCTGGTCGGCGTCGACATCGACGAAGGCTTCGTGGCCGATGTCGGCGCGGCGTTCGCCCGGATGCTCCGGCAGGAGAACGCCGGCGCCGCCGGCCCGGTGGTCATCGGCCATGACATGCGCGACAGTTCGCCGGGTCTGGCAGATTCTTTCGCCGGGGGAGTCACCGGCCAGGGACTCGATGTGGTGCGCATCGGGCTGGCCTCGACCGACCAGTTGTATTTTGCCTCCGGCCTGTTGAATTGCCCGGGTGCGATGTTCACCGCCAGCCACAACCCGGCCGCCTACAACGGCATCAAACTATGCCGTGCGCAGGCCAAGCCGGTGGGTTCCGACACCGGCTTGGCGCTGATCCGCGAGGAACTCATCGACGGGGTCCCGACGTATGACGGCGCCCGGGGAGAGATTCGCGATCAAGATGTGTTGGCCGACTACTCCGCGTTCCTGCGGTCGCTGGTGGACGTCAGCGCACTGCGACCACTGCGGGTGGCCGTGGACGCCGGCAATGGGATGGCCGGACACACCGCCCCGGCGGTGCTGGGAGCGATTCCGGGCCTGACCCTGCTACCGCTGTATTTCGAACTCGACGGATCCTTTCCCAACCATGAGGCCAATCCGCTGGAGCCGGCCAACCTCGTCGACCTGCAGCGGCACGTTCTGGCGAGCGGGGCGGACATCGGCCTGGCATTCGACGGCGACGCCGACCGCTGTTTCGTCGTCGATGAGCACGGCGACGCGGTGTCTCCGTCGGCGGTGACCGCGTTGGTCGCCGACCGGGAACTGACCCGCGAACCGGGCGCGACGGTGATCCATAACCTGATCACCTCGCGGGTGGTACCCGAACTCATCGCGCAACGCCACGGAACCGCGGTGCGGTCGCGGGTCGGGCACTCCTATATCAAGGCGCTGATGGCGCAGACCGGCGCCATCTTCGGCGGGGAGCATTCGGCGCACTATTACTTCCGCGACTTCTGGGGCGCCGATTCCGGCATGCTGGCCGCCCTACACGTCTTGGCCGCGCTGGGAGAGCAGCCCCGGCCATTGTCTGAATTGATGAGCGGCTATCAGCGTTACGCGGCATCCGGTGAGTTGAATTACCGGGTGGACGATGCACCCGCGTGTGTCGATGCGGTCGTCAAATCCTTTCAACCGCAGACTGTTTCGCTGGATCACCTTGACGGTGTCACGGTCGACCTGGGTGACGGGGCATGGTTCAATCTGCGCACGTCGAACACCGAGCCGCTGTTGCGGCTCAACGCCGAAGCCCGCACGGTCGCCGAGATCGACCGCATCGTCGCCCAGGCCGCCGAACAGATCGCCGCGCCGTGAGTTCGGCGCAGGCCACCGTCGACCTCGACGACACCGAGGGGCTGCTGGAGGCCGATCGCGACGGGTTCCTTCGTGCCTCGGCGCAGGCGGGTGCCCAGGTCCGTGCGACCGCCGCGGCTGTTGACGAGGGCGCGCTGGAGTCCATCACCGGCGGCCAGCGCCCCCGCACGGTGATCTGGGTCGGCGCCCGCGGAGCGGCCGAGGCCGCAGGTGCGATGCTGACCGCGGCCCTCTCGGGATCAGCGGCCGAGCCCCTGGTGATCCTCTCCGACTCACCACCGTGGGTCGGCCCCCTGGACGTGCTGGTGGCCGCCGGCGACGATCCGAGCGACCCGGTGCTGGTGACCGCAGCCGCGACCGCCGCGCGCCGCGGCGCCCGGGTGGTGGTGGCCGCGCCCTACGAGGGACCGCTGCGGGAAGCCACCGCCGGACGCGCCGCGGTTCTGGCGCCGCGAGTAAGCGTGCCGGAGGAGTTCGGCCTGTGCCGGTACCTGGCCGTCGGCCTGGCCACGCTGGCGGCCGTCGACCCGGCGGTGAGCACCGACCTCGCCGCCCTGGCCGACGAACTCGACGCCGAGGCACTGCGCAACAGCGTCGGTCGCGACATGTTCACCAACCCGGCCAAGGCACTGGCCGAACGGATGTCCGGGCGTCACACCGTGCTTGCCGGTGACGGCCCGGGGACCCTGGCGCTGGCCCGGCACGGCGCGGCGGTGCTGTTACGGGTGGCCGGTCACGCGGTCGCGGCCGCCGGCCTGGCCGACACCGTCGTCGCGATGCGCTCGGGCCGCGGCGCCGCATCGGGTGGTTTCGACGACCCGGTGCAGGCGCTGTTTCATGACGCCGAGATCGACGGACCGCTTCCGGCCCGGCCCCGACTGCTGGCGCTGGTGCTGGCGCTGGCGGCCGAGCGGCAGCTGCTCACCGCGCGGCTGTCCGGAATCTCCGATCTTGATCTGGTGGGCGTCGCCGACGTCGGAGACGCCGGCACCATCCCGGCTGCCGGCCGGCCGGAACAGCAGCTGTCCACCCTGGCTCTGCGTCTGGAGATGTCAGCGGTGTACCTGCGACTGGCCGGGGGATAGCGGCAATCGTGCAGCTGTTACGCGGAGCAATTCGTACCTACGCCTGGGGGTCTCGCAGCGCGATCGCCGAGTTCACCGGCCGGCCGACCCCGACGGCCCACCCCGAGGCGGAGCTGTGGTTGGGCGCCCATCCCGGCGATCCGGCCCACCTGCAGGACACCGGTGGTGAGACGTCACTGTCGGGGGCCATCGGTGCCGATCCGCAAGCCCAGCTCGGCACCGCGGTGCGGGACCGGTTCGGAGACGTGCTGCCCTTTCTGGTGAAGGTGCTCGCGGCCGACGAACCTCTGTCATTGCAGGCGCACCCGAGTGCGGAACAGGCCGTCGACGGTTACCAGCGCGAGGACCGCCGCGGCGTGCCGCTGAATTCGCCGATGCGCAACTACCGCGATCGCAGCCACAAGCCGGAACTGCTCGTTGCGCTGTCGGACTTCGAGGCGCTGGCCGGCTTCCGGCCGGCCGCACGCTCGGTTGACCTGATGCGCGCCCTTGAGGTTCCGGGTCTGGAACCGTTCATCGGGCTGCTCGAAGGCCAAGCCGATGCCCCCGGGTTGCGTGCACTGTTCACCACCTGGATCACCGCGCCGCAAGCCCAAATCGACTCGTTGATTCCGATGGTTCTTGAAGGAGCTGTCGCCTACATTCGTTCCGGTGCAAAGGAATTCGCCGCTGAATCCCGCGCCGTTCTGGAACTCGGCGAACGCTACCCCGGAGACGCCGGTGTGCTGGCCGCGCTGCTGCTCAATCGAATCAGCCTCAAGTGTGGGGAGGGCATCTTCCTGCCCGCCGGTAACCTGCACAGCTATCTGCAGGGCATGGCCATGGAAGTGATGGCCAACTCCGACAACGTCCTTCGCGGTGGGCTTACGCCGAAACACGTCGATGTGCCCGAACTGCTTCGGGTGCTGGACTTCACGCCGGTGACCGACGCCCGGGTCAGAACCACCCGCGACGGCATCGAGTTGACCTACGACACCCCGACGGCGGAATTCGCCGGATCGGTTCTGACATTTGACGGTGAGCATCTCGGCCACGAGGTGGATGCCCCCTGCCGGCACGAAGGCCCGCAGATCCTGGTGTGCACCGAGGGATCGGTCGTCGTGCGCAGCAAGTCCGACGAAGTCCGGATGCAACGCGGGTCGGCGGCATGGGTGGCCGCCGACGACGGGCCGATCAGGGTCGAGGCGACACACCCGGCCCGACTGTTCCGCACCACGGTTGGAATCTGACCGTGCGGGCCACTCGGGTGCGGCGAGGCAGATCGATCCGGGTCGAAGCAACCCGCCCGCGCGAGCAACTCCGGGACGCCGTGCTCGACGCCATGCGCGCGGAGTTGCTCACCAGGGACTGGCCGGCGATCAGGCTGTCCGATGTCGCCCGCACCGCCGGTGTCAGTCGGCAGAGCATCTACAACGAGTTCGGCTCCCGTCAGGGCCTGGCGAAGGGATACGCGCTGCGACTGGCCGACCGGCTGGTGGATGCCGTCGGCGGGGCGATCGACGGCAGCGGCGGCGACGTCCATGCGGCGTTCCTGACCGGCTTCCGGGCCTTTTTCGCCGACTCCGCCGCCGACCCACTGGTGGCCTCGCTGCTGTCCGGTTCGGCCAAACCTGATCTGTTGCAGATCATCACTACCGACAGCGGGCCGATCATCACCCACTGCAGTCGACGGCTTGCCGAGGCATTTCTGGCGACGTGGGTGCACGCCGACGCCGAGGACGCCGGCGTGCTGGCCCGCGCGATCGTCCGGCTCGCATTGAGTTACGTGTCGATGCCGCCGGAGGCCGATCACGATGTCGCCGCTGATCTGGCCCGGCTGATGACTCCGTTCGCCGAGCGGCACGGGGCCACCGAACCGGCGTGAGGCGGCCGGGTTACCGTAGTGCCCATGACGCTGACCGCCGACGTCCGTAACGGAATCGACTTCAAAGTCGCCGACCTCTCGCTCGCCGAATTCGGCCGCAAGGAGATTCGGCTCGCCGAGCACGAGATGCCCGGTCTGATGGCGCTGCGGCGTGAGTATGCCGACGTGCTGCCACTCAAGGGCGCACGGGTCTCGGGCTCACTGCACATGACGGTGCAGACCGCGGTGCTGATCGAGACGCTGGTCGCACTCGGCGCCGAGGTGCGCTGGGCGTCGTGCAACATCTTCTCCACCCAGGACCACTCGGCGGCGGCGACCGTCGTCGGCCCGCACGGAACCCCCGAGGAACCCCGCGGAGTGCCGATCTTCGCCTGGAAGGGCGAGACCCTCGAGGAGTACTGGTGGGCCGCCGAGCAGATGCTCACCTGGCCCGATGTCGACGGCGTCCCCGCCCCGGCGAACATGATCCTCGACGACGGCGGCGACGCCACCATGCTGGTGCTGCGCGGCGCCCAGTTCGAAAAAGCCGGCGTGGTTCCCCCCGGCGAGGAGGACGACTCCGCCGAGTACAAGGTCTTCCTGAACCTGCTCCGGGAGCGTTTCGAGACCGACAAGACGAAGTGGACCAAGATCGCCGACGCGATCAAGGGCGTCACCGAAGAGACCACCACCGGCGTGCTGCGGCTCTACCAGTTCGCCGCCGCCGGCGAGCTGACCTTCCCGGCGATCAACGTCAACGACTCGGTCACCAAGAGCAAGTTCGACAACAAGTACGGCACCCGGCACTCGCTAATCGACGGCATCAATCGTGGCACCGACGTGCTGATCGGCGGAAAGGCCGCATTGGTCTGCGGCTACGGAGACGTCGGCAAGGGATGCGCCGAGGCGCTCAAGGCCCAGGGGGCGCGCGTCGCGGTCACCGAGGTCGACCCGATCAACGCGTTGCAGGCGATGATGGATGGTTTCGAGGTCAAGACCGTCGAGCAGGCCATCGGGTGGGCCGACATCGTGATCACCTCCACCGGCAACAAAGACATCATCACCCTCGACCACATGCGGGCCATGAAGCACCAGGCGATCCTGGGCAACATCGGCCATTTCGACAACGAGATCGACATGGCCGCCATTGAGCGCGACCCGAAGATCCGGCGGATCAACATCAAGCCGCAGGTCGACGAGTTCGTATTCCCGGACGGCCATTCCATCATCGTGTTGAGCGAGGGCCGACTGCTCAACCTCGGTAACGCCACCGGCCATCCGTCGTTCGTGATGAGCAACAGCTTCTCCAACCAGGTGATCGCGCAGATCGAACTGTGGACCAAGAATGACGAATACGACAACGAGGTCTACCGCCTGCCCAAACATCTCGACGAGAAGGTCGCCAAGATCCACGTCGAGGCACTCGGCGGCACGTTGACGGTGCTCACCAAGGACCAGGCCGAGTACATCGGCGTCGACGTCGACGGGCCGTACAAGCCCGAGCACTACCGCTACTGAGCAATGGCGCGACGGCTCCACAGCGGTAGCAGCGACCTGGAGACGATCGTCTTCGAACGTCGAAGCATTCGCGGTTACAAGAACCAGGCAGTGCCGCGCGATGTGCTCGAGGACGTGATCAGGATCGCCCAACGGGCACCGTCATCGATGAACACCCAGCCGTGGCATTTCCACGTGCTCACCGGCGAACCGCTCGAACGTGTCCGTCAGGGCAACACCGAGAAGATGATGGCGGGTTCGGCGATCGACCGGGAGATCACGTTGAACCACGGATACGAAGGTCCCCATCGCGACCGCCAGGTGGAGATCGCGGTCCAGCTCTTCGAAGCGATGGGGATCGCCCGCGATGACAAAGACCGGCGCCAGGATTGGGTGATGCGGGGTTTCCGCCAGTTCGATGCGCCGGTCTCCGTCGTCATCACCGTCGACAAAGCCTTGGCGAATGACACCATCGCCCATTTCGATTGCGGCGCGGTGACGTACGGGCTGGTGCTCGCAGCCTGGTCGAAAGGCCTCGGTACCGTCATCAACGGCCAGGGCATCATGCAGTCCTCGGTGGTGCGCGAGAACGCCGACATTCCCGCCGATCAGGTGATCATGACCTGTGTGGCGATGGGATACCCGGACGAGGAATTCGTGGCCAACCACGTGCAGTCGCGTCGCACCACGGACGGCGCTGTCGCGTCATTCGTGGGATTCGCCTAGCGGTGAGTGCGTGCCGTGCTGATTGTGATTGAGGGACTCGACGGCGCGGGCAAACGCACGCTGACCCAGGGTCTGCGGGCGGCTTTCGAAGCGGCCGGGAAGACGGTGAGCACGCTGGCGTTCCCGCGGTACGGCGAGTCGATCACCGCCGATCTGGCCAGCGAGGCCCTGCACGGCCGCCATGGCGACCTGGCCGAGTCGGTGCACGCGATGGCGGTGCTGTTCGCCCTGGATCGAGCCGCCGCCCGCGGACAGCTCGCGGCGCTGTGCGACGGCCACGACGTCGTCATCCTGGACCGGTACGTGGCCTCCAACGCCGCCTACAGTGCGGCTCGACTGCACCAGGGTGCCGACGGGGAGGTCGTCTCCTGGGTCGGCGAACTCGAGTACGACCGATTCGGTCTGCCCGAGCCCGATCACCAGATCCTGCTCGACGTGCCGGTCGCGCTGGCCGCCCAGCGCGCGCAGCGCCGGGCCGGGCTGGAGGCCGATCGGGCGCGCGATGCCTACGAGCGTGACACCGGCCTGCAACAGCGGACCCAGGGGGTCTACGCCGGACTGGCCGAAGCCGGCTGGCACGGCCGCTGGTTGCTCGCCGGGGCCGACGTCGACCCAGCCCGGCTGGCGGTCTCGCTGCAGGTCTAGCGGCGTGGTTTCCGGGGATTATCGCGTTTCGGTGACACCATGGCCTCCATGAGGCAAAGAATTCTGGTCGTTGACGACGACACCTCGCTGTCCGAGATGCTCACCATCGTCTTGCGCAACGAGGGGTTTGAGACTGCGGTGATCGCCGACGGCTCCCAGGCCCTGACCGCGGTGCGGGAACTGCGGCCCGATCTGGTGCTGCTCGATTTGATGTTGCCCGGCATGAACGGCATCGACGTCTGTCGGGTGCTGCGGTCGGACTCCGGCGTGCCGATCGTCATGCTCACCGCCAAGAC
>CAMDFY010000108.1 GCA_945897705.1 Bifidobacterium breve
GCCGCCAGCGCGCGGCCAAGCCGGGGCGACCCGGCAGTTTGGCTCCCGCCGAAAGCCGGTATGCCGGGATGGGGTCACCGGCACGCAACAGACCGAAGAGCGCCGACCCGATCGCCAGCCGAGAGCGTGCCCGATCGGCTTCGGCTGCGCGCAGCGACCCGAAATCCAATGCGTCGTAGAGCACGCCGGTATAGCGGTGAATCGCGGGCATCGTCGCCGAGGTACGCAGTGCGGCGTTACGGCCGATCTCAACATCTTGGGCTGCCGAGATCCCCAGCGCGCGCCGGCAGGTCTCCGGATCGGCGGCGAGGTCGACGAGTTCGCCGACGAGCGCCTCTCGCAGCGGGTTCAGTTCACCGGATCCGAGGAGCGCCAGTTTCATCGCGGGCCCGTCGCCGCCGGCGCGTTTGGTCTCCGAGGGGGGAAGCACGACGATCACGTCCCCGACGTTAACCGGCCGGCGGTCAGGGGGTCCCGAAACCCGCCGCAGCCAACGCGGACCGGCCGACCGGGCCGGTCACGAAGTTCACAAAGGCGCCTGCCAGCGAGGCATCACGGGACTGCTTCAGGGTCGCTATCTGGTAGGTGTTGATCGCGTTCGCGGCCTCCGGGAACGACACCGCCGTCACGCTGTCGCCGGCGGCCAGCGCATCGGTGACGTACACCAAGCCGGCATCGGCGGCTCCGCTGGTCACCTTGTTCAGCACGTCCGTCACCGATGATTCCTCACTGACCGGCCGCAGATCGACACCGGCCTCTTGCTCCAACCGGGGTAGCGCCGCCCCGCACGGAACCTGGACCGCGCACACCACCACGCTGACGTTCTGTAGATCGCGAAATGACCTCAGGCCCAGAGGATTTTCGGGTGCAACGGCGATTGTGAGGGTGTTGGTGGCGAAGGCTGCGGGCTGACCGCCGAGAAGTCCGAAACCGGCGGTCCGGTTCATGGTCGGGGTATCGGCCGAGGCGAAAACATCCGCGTCGGCTCCCTGAGTCAACTGGCTGAGCAGATCGGCGGAACCGGCGAAGGACAATTCGACGACGGTACCGGGATTGGCGGCGGTGAACCGGTCGCCGATCTCGGTGAAGGGCGTCTGTAGGGACGCCGCCGCGAAGATGAGGAGCCGGTCGGCGCGGGGAGGCGAAACGCAACCGCTGGTCACGACCAGCAATGCACAGACCGCGATCCGTACCAGGGCGGCGATCACGGGGGATGGGTTGCTCAGAACGGAAGCTGACCGTTTCCGGACGCACCCGCCAGTCCGTTGAGCACGTTGAGTTCGTGACGCAATCGCAGTTGTGCGAGCCAGGGCGGAATCTCCTCCGGTGGAATACCGTCCTGTGTCAACTGCCACGGTTGGCATCCCCGGGTCTTGAAGGCGACATCGGTTGCCTCGATCGCGATCAACTGAGGTTGTGATGTCAGCGCGTTGTTCAGGGTGACGCTATCGGCGCCGATCCGCCTCCAGTAACAGGTTTCTCCCTCCACCGGGCCGGCCGAGGCGTACACGCCGGGCGCGATCTCTGTGCCGACCGCGAAGGTCCCATCCTCGATGAGGGGCTCCACGGGGGACGACACGGGGGACGGCACGGGGGCAGACTCAGCAGAGGGCGCCGGGGACGGCACCGATGGATCTCCCGGATCAGCGGTGGCTATCCCGGGGCCGTAGAGACCGCACCCGAGGGCCACCATGACCGCGGTGCACGCGAGAACCCGATCCATAACGCAAAGATTACCCGGCAGGTCGGGAGGGGACCTGTTGTGGCCGTTCGGCGGCAACAAATCGGTTGCGGTAGTCGTTCAATCGCTGTCCCACCTCGTCGGGGTCGATGCCAATCGCGGCGGGGTCGTAGTTGATCCCACCGTGGCGCCCGCGCGGATGAGTGGCGCTGAATGCCGCCATTGCCGCTCGCACGTCCCCGGTGTACGGCTGACCGGCCACTCGGTAGATCGCGTCGAGCGTGGCGTCTTCGTCTGCCATGAAATCGACGAATCGAACATCAATCGACTGCGCACCGGGCAACACGTCGCGGTCGCGCAGGCATCCGTTCAGCAGATCCTCCGCCCGATGCAGCCAGTACCGTCCGATGGCGCGCGGGTTGGGGTGATCGTTGGCCATCCGCGAGGCATAGGCCACCATGGTCACCAGTGAGCGGATCACGTCAACCGGATCACGATGCGTCACCACGAAAGTCGCATCCGGAAAGGCGGCAACGACGGCGGGGAACTGCTCTAGATGTTGCGGCGACTTCAATACCCATCGGGTACCGCCGCGCAGCCACTGCAGGGCCTGTAGGGAGCGCTTGAGATACCGGTACGAGGGCAGCTGATCGTGTGACCTGTAGTGCGCGGCGAAGCTGGGCACCTGGTACGTGGTCTCGAAGAGCATCCCGGAGATGTCGTTAGCCAGCAGCTGGATCTCCTCGTGGGCATGATCAACGGTCATCTCATGCATCCGTTTGAACTCCGGCAGCGTCGCATCAAGTAGCTCCAGGCCCGCTGAGCAACGGTCCCGGCGCCCCTGTTCATCGATGTCGTCGAGCGCGGGGAACGGCTCGAGGCTTTCCCAGTAGGGCAGCGAGCGGATGTTGGGGTCGGCGGCGATCAGGTTGTGCAGGTGGGTGGTGCCGCTGCGGGGCAGCCCGCAGATGATGATGGGCCGTTCGATCGCAATGGATTCGATTTCGGGATGCGCGGCGATCAGTGCTTCCAACCGGAGCCGATTCACCAGGTTGCCGACCAGTTGTTCGAACGCGATCGCCACGCCGGTCTGCGACAGGCCGGCCTCATCACGCAGTGCCGCGCACAGCACCTCCAGGCGCTCGCGGAATTCCGGTTCACCCCACTGACTCAGACCGGTGCGCTCCGACGCGGTCGACATCAGCGCCGCAGGCGTGAGTTCCAGCGTGGTGCCGTAGACCGCGAGCGCCGCACGGATCGGCTCGGCTGCCTCCGGATACACCGGGTGGGCCAAGTCGGGAAGGTCCACCGCTTCCGGCCGGGCGGTTGTCATCTGAGAACCTCGTCGACCTTGACCACCCGGCAGACCGGCCGCTGCGGGGTTTCCTCGGGCAGGAACCAGCGCAACCAGATCAGACCGCTTGACCGTCCTGCGGTGGATACCCAGTTGGGATGGCCCGGATCGGTGTCGCTGACCACGATCCGCCATGATCCGTCCGGTTCGTAGGCGATGTGGGCGCCGTTGATGGTGACGCGTTCGCCGGCGACGCGTTCGTAGGTGTAGTCGTAGGTGTGCAGGAACGGGTTCCACAGGCACAGGTTCCAGAACGCGCACGCCGGCGAGGTGCCGTCGATGATCAGCGCCTGACCATGCTCGAGTTGGTAGGCGCCCATCGCGTAGGCGGCGTCAGCGGCCGACCACCCGTAGGCGTGCTGGGGCACCGGGTAGGGCTCGGCGATCTCGTTCGGTGGCGATATCCGGGTCGGGATGAAGGAGCACTGTTCATTGATCCAGGTCCGGGCGGCCCGCAGCCTGCGGGTGAGGTCCTCCCGGCTGTCATGGCGGCGACTCGGAGGGTCGATCGCCTCAATGCGCCACTGCGCCCGGCGGTCGGTATCGGGGTTGTCCAGGTAGTCCCGAGTCAGTGCGACGACGGCGTCGGCGTCGAGGGTGAGGCCCGGCTGCCCACCCAGAGGCCCGGGGGAGAGGACGAACTCGAAGTTCCCGTCGGCGTCGAACGACAGCGAGCGGTCGTTGAGGGTGCCGACGATCCGATTGCTGTAGTGGCCGTCGTCCGGACCGCCGTAGACCGTGACCGACAGGTACACCGAGTCCCCGCGGTTCCCGCTCACCCGGTAGCTGCGACGGGGGTCGATAGGCGCGAGTTGATAGAACGCGTCGGAGTTGTCCCCACCCCACTTCTGGTACGGGCCGATGATGTCGACGAAGCGGGGGTTGTCCTTATCGCCCCACACGTAGGCATCGACCGCCACCCGCAGCAGGCTGAACGTCAGCCGATAGCCGTCGAGCAGATCTGCTTCCTCCAGGGGCGGATCGGCCGCCAGGAATTTCGCTTCGATGGCCGCGAGTTCGGCGAGCAACCCATGGAAAGCCTGCGCGAGTTCGTCGTCAGCCACGCCCTGCACTCCTGTCGGTATGTCGGGGCCAACGGTATGTGGTGGTGAACCGCCGTCTTACGCTTTTCTGACCGAGGGCCTAAATCCCTGGCGGCCACCACCCGGTGTCCCTAGCCTCGAACTACACGCTCGTCACTCGAGAGGATTCGCATGAAGACACCTATCCAAGCCCTGATCAGGTCATTGGCCCTGGTAATGGCGGTGGCGGGGTTGACCTTCGGCATCGCGCAGCCGGCCCCCGCGGCCGCCGCTGATCTCAACTTCAGCGGGACCACCCTGAGCGGGGCACCGTTCAACGGCGCAAGCCTTCAGGGCAAGCCCGCGGTGCTGTGGTTCTGGACTCCATGGTGCCCATTCTGCAATCAGGAAGCACCCAGCGTCAGCGCGGTCGCGGCCGCCAATCCGAAGGTGACCTTTGTCGGGGTGTCGACCCGGGCAGACGTCTCCGCCATGGCGAACTTCGCGTCGAAGTACAACTTGAACTTCACCAATCTCAACGACGCCGACGGCTCGATCTGGGCGATGTTCAACGTGCCCTGGCAGCCCGCCTACGTGTTCCTCAACTCTGATGGTTCGTCGACCTTCGTGAACAACCCGGTCTCGGCGATGTCCCAGCAGGATCTCACTAATCGGGTGCAAGCGCTCACGTAGGTGGAACAAAATCTCGTCGCGCTGGCCTTCGTGGCTGGCATGGTCGCGGCGTTCAACCCCTGCGGGTTCGCGATGCTGCCTGCCTACCTGACCCTGGTGATCGATCCGCAGAGCGGCGGGCAACTCGCCGCGGTGGGACGGGCACTGGCCGCGACCGCGGCCATGGCAGTGGGGTTCCTGGCGGTGTTCGGGTCGTTCGGTCTGCTGACCGTGTCGGTGGCCTCAACGGTGCAGCGTTATTTGCCCTACGTCACCCTGATCATCGGAGTCGGGTTGGTCGTGGCCGGTCTCTGGTTGCTGTCGGGCCGGGAACTTCGTGCCCCGAACCTGGCGGGTGGCCGGTGGGCGCCCACGGCGCGGTTGGGATCAATGTTCGGATATGGCGTCGGCTATGCGATCGCGTCCCTGTCGTGCACCATCGGGCCCTTCCTGGCGGTCACCGGAAGTAGCCTTCGGCGGGGATCGCCGGCCCAGGGTGTGCTGGTCTATGTCGCCTATGCGGCAGGAATCGCCCTCGTTGTCGGTGTCTTGGCGGTAGCAGTGGCGCTGGCCAGTTCGTCGATGGTCGACCGGCTGCGCGCGGTGTTGCCGCACATCAACCGAATCAGTGGCCTGATCCTGGTGGTGGTGGGCCTGTATGTGGGCTACTACGGCTTCTACGAGATTCGGCTGTTCACCGCGAACGGCAGTGCCGAAGATCCGGTGGTCAGTGCGGCGGGGCGGATCCAGCGTGCGCTGGCGGGCTGGGTCTATACCCACGGCGCCTGGCCGTGGCTGCTGGCCCTGGGTGTGCTCATCGCGGCCGCCGCGGCGGTATGGGCACGGCGGCGACGGGTCCACCGGTAGGCGCAGCGCCGTTATAGTCGAATTGCGCGCCCGAGGCAGGCGGTTGGGCACGAGTGGAACGCGAACAGGTCGAGAGGAACGAGATGAGACAGTCCACCCGCACCTGGGTTGCCGCTGCGGCAGCAGTTCTGGGTCTGACGACGGTGCCGGTGGCGATCGTCACCATCTCCGGCAGCGGAGAGGCCCATGCCGATGTCTGCGCCAGCGCCGGGCGACGAGTCTCGGTGAGTGGGTGTGCCAACCTGTCCGACGTGATGGCGCCCTATGTGGTGGGGCCCGACGCTTACGCGCCGCTTCCCCAAGACATCGCGCCCAACGTGAACGCCTGCGTGGGCTACAACGGCCGCTGGGTCAGCGCCAACAGCTGCGGGTAGACGCGCCGACCGACAAGATGCCCCGCCACTCGGCGGGGCATCTCGTCTGCGGGCTGCTACTTCTTGACGTCGAACCGGTCCAGGTCCATCACCTTGGACCACGCCGCGGCGAAGTCCCGGACGAACTTCTCCTTCGCGTCATCCTCGGCGTAAACCTCGGCCACCGCACGCAGTTGCGAATTCGACCCGAAAATCAGGTCGACGCGGCTTCCGACCCACTTCTGCTTACCCGTGGACCGATCATTACCCACGTAGGTCTCGTCGTCCTTCGATGACGGCGACCACTCGGTGTCCATATCGAGAATGTTCACAAAGAAGTCGTTCGTCAGCCGACCCGGCTTGTCGGTGAGCACACCGAGCTTTGAGTCCTTGAAGTTGGCGCCGAGCACCCGAAGACCGCCTACCAGAACGCTCATCTCCGGAACCGTCAGCGTCAGCAGATTGGCCCGGTCGATCAGCATGTACTCCGCCGGTAGGGGATTGCCCTTGCCGGCGAAGTTGCGGAAACCATCGGATTTCGGCTCCAGGTACGCGAAGGACTCGACATCAGTCATCTCCTGGGTGGCGTCGCCGCGACCCGGGGTGAACGGCACGGCGATGTCGAATCCGGCGTCCTTGGCGGCCTTCTCCACCGCTGCGACGCCGCCGAGCACCACAAGATCGGCGAACGACACCGAGGTACCGGACGCCTTCTGGATCTCCTCCAGCTTGCGCACCACCTGGGCGAGCTCATCGGGCTCGTTGGATTCCCAGCCGGCTTGCGGCTGTAGGCGGATGCGTCCGCCGTTGGCGCCGCCGCGCTTGTCGCTGTCGCGATAGGACGAGGCCGCCTTCCACGCGGTCGAAACCAGCTGCGGCACAGTCAGACCCGACGCGAGGATCTGCGCCTTCAGTGCCGTGATGTCCTTAGCGCTGAGCTTGCTCTGGCCGGTGGGGATGTTGTCCTGCCACAGCAGTGCCTCCTTGGGCACCAGTGGCCCCACATAGCGGGCGACCGGCCCCATGTCGCGGTGGACCAGCTTGAACCAGGCCCGGGCGAACGCGTCGGCAAGTTCCTCGGGGTGGTCCAGCCAGCGGCGGGTGATCGGCTCGTAGATCGGGTCCACCCGCATCGAGAGATCCGTGGTCAGCATCGACGGATGTGTCCTGCCCGAGCCGAAGGCCTCGGGCACGGCATCATCACCCGCGCCGTCCTTGGGCTTCCACTGATGAGCTCCGGTCGGGCTGGCGGTGAGTTCCCATTCGTAGCCGTACAGGGTTTCCAGGTAGCTGTTATCCCACTCGGTCGGGGTAGGGGTCCAGATGACCTCCAGTCCGCTGGTGACCGCATCCTTACCGACACCGGTGCCGAAAGCACTCTTCCAGCCCAGGCCTTGCAACTCGATCGGAGCGGCTTCCGGCTCCGGGCCGACGGTTCCGTCGCCGCCCGCACCGTGGGTCTTACCGAAGGTGTGTCCGCCGACGATCAGCGCCGCGGTTTCCACGTCGTTCATCGCCATCCGGCCGAACGTCTCACGGATGTCCATCGCGGCGGCCAACGGATCGGGAACACCCTCGGGGCCTTCGGGATTGACGTAGATCAGGCCCATCGTGGTGGCGCCCAGCGGGTTCTCCAGGACTCGCTGGCCCGTGTAGCGCGCGTCGGTTCCCAACCAGGTGTCCTCGGAGCCCCAGTAGATGTCCTCGTCCGGCTGCCAGCGATCTTCTCGGCCGAAGGCGAAGCCGAAGGTCTTAAAGCCCATCGCGTCCATCGCGTGGTTGCCGGCGAAGATCATCAGATCCGCCCACGAAAGGCTCTTGCCGTACTTCTTCTTGACCGGCCAGAGCAACCGGCGGGCCTTGTCCAGGCTGGTGTTATCCGGCCAGCTGTTGATCGGCGCAAAGCGCTGCATGCCGGAGCCGGCGCCGCCTCGGCCGTCCTGGACCCGGTAGGTGCCGGCGGAGTGCCAGGCCATCCGGACGAAGAACGGACCGTAGTTGCCGTAGTCGGCGGGCCACCAATCCTGCGAATTCGTCATGAC
>CAMDFY010000109.1 GCA_945897705.1 Bifidobacterium breve
TTGCGGCGGCCGCGCGGCTTCTCGGTGGGCGCAGTGTGTTGGGAGCCTTTTGTTTCTGCCATTTAGGAATCCTCACCGCCGGGCCCGGTGGCCAGACCCAGCTCACGTTCACGCAGCACCGTGTAGATGCGCGCGATCTCTTGTCTCACCGTACGTAGCCGATGATTGTTGCTGAGCTGTCCGGTCGCCGTCTGGAAGCGCAGATTGAACAGCTCCTCCTTGGCCTCACGCAGCTTGGTGATCAGCTCGTCGTCGGTCGATTCGCGCAGTTCACCCGCGCTGACGCCTACTGCCATCAGAAGTGCTCCTCTCGGGTCACGATGCGGGCCTTGATCGGCAACTTGTGGATCGCACGGGTCAGTGCGTCGCGCGCGATCTTCTCATCCGGAAAGCTCAGTTCGAACAGGATCCGGCCGGGCTTGACGTTGGCGACCCACCATTCCGGGGAGCCCTTGCCCGAGCCCATTCGGGTTTCGGCCGGCTTCTTTGTCAGCGGGCGGTCCGGGAAGATGTTGATCCACACCTTGCCGCCACGCTTGATGTGCCGGTTGATGGCGATACGCGCCGACTCGATCTGCCGGTTGGTGATGTAGGCATGCTCCAAAGCCTGGATGCCGTAGTCGCCGAACGTCACCGCCGTGCCACCACTGGCGAGGCCGCGCTGACGCGGGTGGTGCTGCTTGCGGTGCTTGACCTTGCGGGGAATCAACATGGTTCAGCTCTCCGATTCCGACGTGGTGCTCTCGGCCGCTTCGACGGCAGAACCGCTCTCGACAACCTCGGCCGGTGCGTCGTCGCCGCTGGAGGCGGCACGGCCGGCCTCGGTGCTGGTCGCGGTGGTGCCGGAAGCACCGCTGCGACGCGGGCGGGTGCCCGCCGTCGGACGGTCGCGGCGTGGGCGATCGGCAGACGGTGCCACTGCGGTCAGTTCGCGCTTACCGCCGACGACGTCGCCCTTGTAGATCCAGACCTTCACACCGATACGTCCGAAGGTGGTCTTGGCCTCGAAGAGGCCGTAGTCGATGTCGGCGCGCAGCGTGTGCAACGGCACCCGGCCTTCGCGGTAAAACTCCGAGCGGCTCATCTCCGCGCCGCCAAGACGGCCCGAGCACTGCACCCGGATGCCCTTGACGTTCGGCTGGCGCATGGCGGACTGGATGGCTTTGCGCATTGCACGGCGGAACGCCACCCGGTTGCTGAGTTGCTCAGCCACGCCCTGTGCCACCAATTGGGCGACCGACTCCGGGTTCTTGACCTCCAGGATGTTCAGTTGCACCTGCTTGCCGGTGAGCTTCTCGAGGTCGGTGCGGATGCGGTCGGCCTCGGTACCGCGGCGGCCGATCACGATGCCGGGTCGCGCGGTGTGGATATCGACGCGAACCCGGTCGCGGGTGCGCTCGATCTCGACATCGGCGATACCGGCGCGCTCCAGACCCGACGCCAGCAGACGCCGGATCGCGACGTCTTCCTTGACGTAGTCGGCGTACTGCTTATCGGCGTACCACCGGGACTTCCAGTCGGTGGTGATCCCGAGCCGGAAACCGTGGGGATTGATCTTTTGGCCCACTACTGCGAGCCTCCCTTCGCTTCATCTGAAGCTTCTGCAGTCTGAGTGGCGGCCGCTTTGGTGGCCGGAGCCTTTTTGGCCGGAGCCTTCTTGGCCGGAGCCTTCTTGGCGGGAGCCTTCTTGGTGGGAGCCTTCGCCGGAGCGACGCCGGTGCCCGCGGCGGCCTTGCTGCCCTGGGCGCGACGCGACCGCGAGGACTGCACGGCGCGCTGATCGCGCGGCGGACGGCTCTCCACGATCACGGTGATGTGGCTGGTGCGCTTGCGAATCCGGAAGGCGCGGCCCTGCGCGCGCGGCCGGATTCGCTTCGCGGTCGGCCCCTCGTCGGCGTAGACGGTGGCGACCACCAGGCTGCGCGGATCCAGGCCGCTGTTGTTCTGCGCGTTGGCCGCGGCGCTGGCGATCACCTTCGAGACCGGCTCGCTGGCCGATTGCGGGGCCCACCGCAAGATGTCGAGGGCCTCTTCGACGGACTTGCCGCGAACCAGGTTGATCACCCGGCGCGCCTTGCTCGCCGAGATGCCCACGTATTTCGCCACCGCGGTGGCGGAGGGGTATTCAGTGACAACGCTCATCGCCGCTTCGCTTTCCGGTCATCCTTGATGTGACCCTTGAACGTCCGCGTGGGCGCGAATTCGCCCAGTTTGTGCCCGACCATCGACTCGGTGACGAATACCGGCACATGCTTGCGGCCATCGTGGACGGCGAAGGTGTGACCGATGAAGTCCGGGATGATGGTCGAACGACGCGACCAGGTCTTGATGACCTGCTTGGTGTTCTTGTCGTTCTGGACGTCGACCTTCTTGAGTAGGTGACCGTCGACGAACGGACCCTTCTTCAGGCTGCGTGGCATTTCTGCTTCTCCCTCTGTCCCGGGCCGTCTAGCGCTTGTTCTTGCCGGTGCGCCGGCGTCGGACGATGAGCTTGTCGCTGGGCTTGTTGGGTTTGCGGGTTCGGCCCTCGGGCTTGCCCCACGGGCTGACCGGGTGACGTCCGCCGGAGGTCTTGCCCTCGCCGCCGCCATGCGGGTGGTCGACCGGGTTCATCACCACACCGCGGACGGTCGGGCGCTTGCCCTTCCACCGCATCCGGCCGGCCTTGCCCCAGTTGATGTTGGCCTGCTCGGCGTTGCCCACCTCGCCGATGCTGGCGCGGCAGCGCACGTCGACCCGGCGGATCTCGCCCGACGGCATCCGCAGCGAGGCGTAGGCGCCCTCCTTGCCCAGCAGCTGGATGCTCGAGCCGGCCGACCGGGCCAGCTTGGCTCCGCCACCGGGCCGCAATTCCACGGCGTGCACCACGGTGCCGGACGGGATATTGCGCAACGGCAGGTTGTTGCCCGGCTTGATATCGGCATTGGGGCCCGACTCGACGATCGCGCCTTGGGCCAGGCCCTGCGGGGCGATGATGTAACGCTTCTCGCCATCGAGGTAGTGCAGCAGGGCGATGTTGGCGGTGCGGTTCGGGTCGTACTCGATGTGGGCGACCTTGGCGTTCACGCCATCCTTGTCGTGGCGGCGGAAATCGATCACCCGGTAGGCGCGCTTGTGGCCGCCACCCTTGTGCCGCGTGGTGATCCGGCCGTGCGCGTTGCGGCCGCCGGTGCTGTGCAACGGACGGATGAGCGACTTCTCCGGAGTCGCGCGGGTGATCTCGGCGAAATCAGAGACGCTGGCGCCGCGGCGACCGGGTGTCGTCGGCTTGTACTTACGGATTCCCATATCTATGTCCTCAAGCTTTCCGCCGGCCTAGGCCGGTGCTCCGAAGATGTCGATCGGCTTGCTTCCGGCGGCCAGCGTGACGATGGCGCGCTTGGTGTCCTTGCGCTTGCCGTAGCCGGAACGGGTGCGCTTGCGCTTGCCCTGCCGGTTGGCCGTGTTCACCGAGTCCACCTTGACCGCGAAGATCTTCTCGATGGCGATCTTGATCTGGGTCTTGTTCGAGTCCGGGTGGACAATGAACGTGTAGACGTTGTTCTCGATCAGCCCGTAGGACTTCTCGGAGATGACCGGGGCCAGGATGATGTCGCGGGGGTCAGTCACAGTTGCCATCAGGCTGATACCTCCTCGTTCTTATCCGCCGCGTTCTTGTCCGCCGCATGGTGCGCGATGTAGGCGTTCAGCGCCTCGACGCTGAACACCACATCGTCGGCATTGAGCACGTCGTAGGTGTTGAGCTGGTCCGGTGAAATCACGTGCACGCCAGGCAGATTGCGCGCACTGAGCGCGCCGACCTGATCACTGCGGCCGATCACCAGCAAAACCTTCTTGCGCTCGGTCAGCGTGCCCAGGAATTCCTTGGCGCTCTTGGTCGACGGATTCTGCCCGGCGACGAGTTCGGTGACCGCGTGGATCCGGTCGTTGCGGGCCCGGTCACTCAGGGCGCCGCGCAGCGCGGCCGCAATCATTTTCTTCGGGGTGCGCTGGCTGTAGTCGCGTGGCTTCGGGCCGTGCACAACCCCGCCGCCCTTGTACTGCGGCGCGCGGGTAGAGCCCTGACGAGCCCGGCCGGTGCCCTTCTGGCGGTACGGCTTGCGGCCGCCGCCGGAGACCTCACCGCGACGCTTGGTCGAGTGCGTTCCCTGACGGGCCGCGGCCAGTTGCGCCGTCACCACCTGGTGCATGAGTGCGATATTGGCTTCGGTGTCGAACAGTTCGGCCGGCAACTCGACGCTGCCGCTCTTCGTGCCGTCCGGAGTGTGGACGTCGATCTTCATCGCCATTACTTGTCACCTCGATTAGCCCCACCGCGTTTGACGGAAGTGCGCACCATCACCAGGCCGCCGTTGCGACCGGGGATCGCACCTTTGATCAACAGCACACCATTGGCGGCGTCGACCTTGTGCACCACAAGGTTCTGGGTGGTGACGCGGTCGCTGCCCATCCGGCCTGACATCCGGGTGCCTTTGAAAACGCGGCCCGGCGTGGAGCATCCGCCGATCGAACCCGGCCGCCGGTGCACCGCTTGGGCGCCGTGCGAGGCGCCCTGGCCCTTAAAGCCATGGCGCTTCATGGTGCCGGCGAAACCCTTGCCCTTAGAGGTGCCGGTGACGTCGACGTAGTTGCCGTCGGCGAAGATCTCCGCCGTCAGTTCCTGGCCGACCTCGTACTCGGACGCCGCGACCTCATCGTCGAGGCGCAGTTCGGCCAGGTGCCGCCGCGGATTGACACCGGCGGCGGCGTACTGCCCGGTGACCGGCTTGTTGACCTTGCGCGGGCTGATCTCGCCATAGGCAAGTTGCACGGCGCTATAGCCGTCGCGCTCCGGCGTCCGGATGCGGGTGACCACGTTCGGTCCGGCCTTGACCACGGTGACCGGGACGACGCGGTTGTTCTCGTCGAAGACCTGGGTCATACCGAGTTTGGTGCCCAGGATTCCTTTGCGTGAGTGAGCCATGATTTCGCAGACCCCTACTGGATATTCACGTCGACGCTGGCCGGAAGATCGATGCGCATCAGCGCGTCGACCGTCTTCGGCGTCGGATCGAGGATGTCGATGAGCCGTTTGTGGGTGCGCATCTCGAAGTGCTCGCGCGAGTCCTTGTACTTGTGCGGCGACCGGATCACGCAGTACACGTTCTTCTCGGTCGGCAGCGGCACGGGCCCGACCACGCTGGCGCCGGTACGGGTGACCGTTTCCACGATCTTGCGCGCCGAGGCGTCAATGGCCTCGTGGTCATAGGCCTTGAGCCTGATGCGGATCTTTTGTCCCGCCACGCTTGTCCCACCTTCACTGCTGGTATCGCGCCGGGTTACCGGCGCTGGCTCTCGCCGCCGCTGTTTACCTGTCCTGGTCCACCGGCCCCCGCGGTCGGGTGTGTCACCCTCGCGCAGCCTCGACGCGCGACGGAAATCGTCTCGCTCCGAAGTGGGGACCGGACGCGCCAGTGCTGGCGCTGGTCGTTTACCTTGTGCGACACGCTCCCGGTGGGGTGCGAACCCGGCTCAAGGCAACCCGCCCAGTATGCCCCAGAACCACCCCTGGGCCAAATCCCTGGATAAGCCCGCCGGCGCGGCATACGGTGCCATCACCGAGCGAGGAGTTGCGATGTACACAGTGATCCAGTGGGCCACCGGCGGCGTCGGAAAAGCGGCGATCCAGGCGGTACTGCGCCACCCCGAACTCGACCTCGTCGGCTGCTGGGTGCACAGCGCCGACAAGAGCGGCCGCGACGTGGGCGAACTCGCCGGCGAGGACCCAATCGGGGTGCTGGCGACCAACGACATCGAGGCGTTGTTGGCCACCGATGCCGACTGCGTCATGTACTCGCCACTGCTGCCCGACAACGAGGTCGTCATCCGGATCTTGCAATCCGGCAAGAACGTGGTCACCCCGGTCGGCTGGGTTTACCCGGACCGGCAAAGCCCCGCCGTGGCGGCCATCGAAGCGGCCTGTGTGGCCGGGAACGTCACCCTGCACGGCTCTGGAATCCACCCGGGCGGAATCACCGAACGCTTCCCGCTGATGGTCTCATCGCTGTCCTCGGCGATCACCCATGTGCGTGCCGAGGAGTTCTCCGACCTGCGCACCTACAACGCGCCCATGGTGGTGCGGGAGGTCATGGGCTTCGGCCTGACGCCCGAGCAAGCGATGGGCGGGCCGATGGCGGTCCTGCTGGAGGCCGGGTTCAAGCAGTCGGTGCGGATGGTGACCGACCAGTTGGGGTTCGACGCCGAACCCCGCATCCGCTCCACCCAGGAGGTGGCGGTCGCCGTCACCGGATCCGACGAGTTGATCGTGCCGATGGAGCCGGGCACGGTGGCGGCGCGGCGGTTCCGCTGGGAGGCCATCGTCGACGATCGGCCGGTGGTCACCGCCGCGGTCAACTGGTTGATGTGCGAGGTGGAGTTGGACCCGCCGTGGACGCTCGGCGAGCAAGGTGAGCGCTTCGAGGTGGAGATCACCGGCGATCCCCCCGTGTCGCTGACGTTCAAGGGTCTGCAACCGGAGTCGGTAGCCGAGGGCCTGATCCGCAACCCCGGCGTGGTGGCCACCGCCAATCACTGCGTCAGCGCCATCCCGTACGTCTGCGCCGCCGAGTCCGGCATCAAGACCTATCTGGACCTGCCGTTGATCGCCGGGCGCGCTGCTCCGGATCTGGCCGCCGGCCGGTCCCCGCGACGCGCCGACTAGCCCCGCGACGACCAGAACCCGCATTGATGGCGGGCAGCGAAGTCGTCGGTGACGGTCGGCCCGCCGGTTGTCAGCGAGAGTCGTTGCGGCCGTTCGGGAT
The DNA here is from genome assembly GCA_945897705.1 of Bifidobacterium breve. Classification (GTDB taxonomy): domain Bacteria; phylum Actinomycetota; class Actinomycetes; order Mycobacteriales; family Mycobacteriaceae; genus Mycobacterium; species Mycobacterium aquicola. Next base: position 6,801 of record CAMDFY010000109.1, read on the forward strand.
TCAGCTGCGGCCACTCGGGTAGGCCGGGCACCTCCGGTGCGCCAGTCGTCACGAAGCGGCTCCAGTAGGCGATCATCTGGTCTGAGAGCACCCGCTGCGCCTCGTCCAGATCCGGGGCACCACCTATGTCGAACAGGTAGCGCAGTTCCAGGGCGTGGCTGGCACCTACCGCGAAGGGCACCCGGCGTACGGGGTCGGGCGCGGGTGCGCCGGGGTCGTTGAACTCGTAGGCGTAGACCGGGGCGCGGTCGGCCAGTTGGGTAGCCAGGGTGTCGACGGGGCAGGCGAACACCCCATCGGTGACACTCGCGGCGTAGGCAAGGCCGACACTGCCGTCGTAGTTCGACAGCGGGTAGCGAGCGGCGACGGCGGGGGCCTCGGCACCGAAGGTGTCCTCGAGCAGCGTCCGGTACGCCGGCAGTCGTTGGTCGCGCAGGTAGCTCAGCGCCACGAAAAGGGTGAACTCGTCGGCGGTGGTGCCGATCAGCATGGGCACCGCCGTGGTGCGACTGCGGTCGGCCACCGTCGCCGGGGCGAAGGGAAGCCTCTCGGTCCCGGTGACCGGGCCGGTGAGGATGTTGGCGCCGATCCTGACGTACGGCGGTCCGTCGCGAAGGCGGTCGGCGGGAAGCGCGCGCAGGCACTGCGCGGCCGACGCGGGATCGACGCACCCTTTTCCCGCGGCGTAGTCGGCGCTGATGCGTTCGCCGGCGGGCAGGTCGGCCTGCGCCTGACACGGCCCGCTCTGCATGATGGCCGCCCGGAAGAGCCCGTCGGACTCCGGTGCCACGAGGTGGTCGCACACCGAGATGGCACCGGCCGACTCACCGGCGATGGTCACCTTGGCGGGGTCGCCGCCGAACGCGGCGATGTTGTCGCGCACCCAGCGCAGCGCGGCCTGCTGGTCGGCGAGGCCGTAGTTGCCCGGTTGCCCGGCACCGGTGGCCAGCGCGGGGTGGGCCAGGAAACCCAGCGCGCCCAGTCGGTAGTTGATAGTGACGACGACGATGTCGCCGCGGGTTGCCAGCCAGGCCGAGTTGTAGATGTCGGAGCTGCCGTTGAGGAAGCCGCCGCCGTGGATCCACACCATCACCGGCCGCGGCTCCCCCGCGGTGGCCCCACTCGGGCTCCAGACCGTCAGGTTCAGGCAGTCCTCGCTGG
>CAMDFY010000110.1 GCA_945897705.1 Bifidobacterium breve
CCTGGGTGCCCTTGCCCGCCCCCGGCGGCCCCAGCAGGACGACTCTCACTTGAGGAACCCTTCGTAGTTGCGCTGCATCAACTGGCTCTCGATCTGCTTCACGGTGTCGAGGCCGACGCCGATCATGATCAGCACCGCGGTCCCACCGAACGGCAGGTTTTGCACGCTACCGCTGTTGCCGATCTGGAGGAACAGGTTCGGCAGAACCGCGATAACACCGAGGTAAATCGAGCCGGGAAGGGTGATCCGGTTCAGCACGTAGCTCAGATAGTCCGCGGTCGGCTTGCCGGGCCTGATGCCCGGGATGAAGCCACCGAACTTCTTCATCTCGTCCGCGCGCTCTTCGGGGTTGAACGTCACCGACACGTAGAAGTAGGTGAAGAAGATGATCAGGCCGAAGTAGATCGCAACGTAGATGTAGTCGGCGGGGTTGGTGAGGTGGTCGGCCACGAAGCGGTCCCACCAGCTGTTGCCCGGCCCGTCGCCACCGCTCGCGATCAGCTGGGTGATCAGCTGCGGAATGTAAATCAGCGACGAGGCGAAGATGACCGGGATGACGCCGGCCTGGTTGACCTTCAGGGGCAGGTACGTCGAGGTGCCGCCGTACATCCGTCGGCCCACCATGCGCTTGGCGTACTGCACCGGGATGCGGCGCTGGCCCTGCTCGACGAACACCACGCCGATGATGATGAGCAGCGTCGCGACGCACACCGCGGCGAACACGGCGCCGCCGCGGCTGTCCAGGATCGACTTGCCCTCGGCCGGGATCCTGGCGGCGATACCGGCGAAGATCAGCAACGACATGCCGTTGCCGACGCCGCGCTCGGTGACCAACTCACCCATCCACATCACCAGGGTCGCCCCCGCGGTCATTACGAGCACGATGATGAAGAGCGGGAAGATGCCCTTGTCCTCGATGATGTCCAGGGTGCAGCCCTGCAGCAGGCCGCCGTTGGCGGCCAGTGCCACAATGCTGGTGGCCTGCAGAATGGCCAGCGCGACCGACAGATAACGCGTGTACTGCGTCATCTTGGCCTGGCCGGACTGGCCCTCCTTACGCAACTCCTCGAAGCGCGGGATCACCACCGTCAGCAACTGCACGATGATGCTGGCGGTGATGTAGGGCATCACACCCACCGCGAAGACTGATAGTTGCAGCAGTGCCCCACCGGAGAACAGGTTGATCAAGGAGTAGATCTGCCCGCCGGCGCCCCCGCTGACCTGCTCGACGCACTGCTGGATGTTTTGGTAGTTGACCCCCGGTGACGGCAAAGCCGCGCCGGCCCGGTAGAGGATGACGATGCCCAGGGTGAAAATGATCTTGCGCCTGAGGTCGGCCGTCCGCAGTGTCGAGATGAAAGCCGAAAGCACTCTTCCTCCTGGGCGGCCGGACCCTGGTCGCGGCGAGCCGATGCGGCTGGCCTGACCAGCGTTGGCGGTAACTCTGCTGTACGCGAATCAACGCCGGGCGGACCCGGCGCGAGCGCGCAGTGGAACAGTCTACGAGACTAACAGTTGGCCGGGTCCGGACGGGAATCCGGCCGGACCCGACGCCCGGCGCAGCGAGCACTGGTTAAATTGCCTAATTAAGCGCGGCGGACGGCCGCCGCGGAGCCGGGAGGGCCGTGATGGCGCGCGCGGACGACGACTGCTGGGACCTCGCGTCCGGCGTCGGTGCCACCGCGACCGCGGTCGCCGCGTCTCGGGCCCTGGCGAATCGGGCCGGACTGATCGACGACGCCTGGGCCGAACCGCTGGTCAGGGCCGTGGGCATGGAGCACTTCCAGGAACTGCTGGACGCCCCGGAAACGAGCGATGACGTGCAACGGATGGTGCATGGGATGGCGATTCGCACCCGCTACTTCGATGACTTCCTGCGCGAAACGTCACACGTCACCGATATTCGTCAGACGGTGATCCTCGCCTCGGGTCTGGACGCTCGCGGTTATCGCCTCCCGTGGCCGGCGGGCACCGTGGTGTTCGAGGTCGACCAACCCGGGGTCATCGACGTCAAGGTGTCGACCCTGCAGAGCCTGGGTGCCCGGCCGACCGCCGAGGTTCGCAACGTCGGCGTCGATCTGCGTGAGGACTGGCCGGCGGCGCTGGCCGCCCAGGGATTCGATCCCGGCCGGCCGACTGCCTGGATCGCCGAGGGCCTGCTCATCTACCTGCCCCCCGACGCCCAGGACCGGCTCTTCGATCACATCACCGCGCTCAGCACCGCCGGCAGTCGGCTGGCGACGGAGTTCATGCCCGCCATGGACGCGTTCACCGACCCCCCGGCCGGTGGTGACGAACCGGGAGCGGACCGGTGGCGGCGGCTCGGCTTCCACGACAACCTGGCCGGGCTGGTCTACGTCGGCGAGCGCAGCCACGTCATCGACTACCTCCGGCGATTGGGCTGGCAGGTCAGCGGCAGCGGGATCGAAGAACTGTTCGCCGCCAACGGATTCGACCATCACGACGACGAGATGGCAGAAAAGTTCGCCGGCTTCCAGTACCTCACCGCGACCCTGGCATGAGGTCCGATCATGGCGCGTAGCGACGACGACAGTTGGGACTTGGCGTCCAGTGTGGGGGCCACAGCGACGATGGTCGCCGCCGGCCGGGCGATGGCCACCAAAGATCCGCGCCAGCTGATCGACGATCCGTTCGCCGAGCCTTTGGTGCGTGCGGTCGGTATCGAGTTCTTCGTCATGATGCTCGACGGCGGCATCGATGCCGCGCAGTTGGGTGACACCACACCGGAACAGATAGCGGCGATGATCGCCGGAATGGCCCTGCGAACGAAGTTCTTCGATGACTACGTCATGTCCGCGTGCGCGACCAAGGGCATCCGCCAGGCGGTGATCCTGGCTTCTGGACTGGACTCCCGCGCCTACCGGTTGCCGTGGCCGCCGCAGACGGTGTTGTACGAAATCGATCAGCCCGCCGTCATCGACTTCAAGACCGCCGTGCTGGCCGACCTCGGTGCCCAACCCCGCGCCCAACGCCGAACCGTTGGCATCGACCTGCGCCAGGACTGGCCCGCCGCGCTGACCGAGGCCGGCTTCGATCCCCTGGCCCCGACCGCCTGGCTGGCCGAGGGCCTGCTGATCTACCTGCCCCCCGACGCCCAGGACGGGCTGCTCGACAGGATTACCGCCTTGAGCGCGCCGGGGAGCACCGTGGCAACCGAATACGCCCCGGGGATCATCGATTTCGACGCCGCCAAGGCCCGCGAGATGACCGCGGCGATGCGCCTGCAAGGCCTCGACCTCGACATGCCGGACCTGGTTTACCCCGGCCCGCGCAGCAATGTCATGGATTACCTGGCCCTGAAGGGCTGGCAGGTCACCGGGACCCCCGGAGACGACCTGTTCCTCCGCAGTGACCTGACACCGCCTGAGCGCGGCGACCGCGACCCTCTCGGGGAGATCGTTTACGTCAGCGCCAGTCGCTGACGCGTCAGAACCGGTAGTCGCCCACCCACAGTGCGCTGGTTCCGGTCAGTGACCGCTCGCTGCGGTCCACCGCGTCGAATACCGCCCGGTGAACCACCGACGCGACCGCGTCCGGCAGCGAGGCAGCAGCCGGCTGGGAGGAGGCTTTGGGTCGCAGGAAGTCCAGCACCGAGGAACCCGGGTAGGCGATCAGGTGAATCGTCGCGTCGATATCAAGACCGGCGAGCACCTTCGCTCGACGCACCGCCGTCCGCAGTCCGCCGAGTTCGTCGACCAGGCCGCGTTCGATGGCGTCCGCTCCGGTCCATACCCGGCCGCGCGCGACGATGCCGACGTCCTCGATCGACATCTTCCGCGCCTCGGCCACCCGGCGCACGAAGTCGTCGTAGAACAGATCCGCTTCGGCCTCGACCATCTCGTGCTGCTCTGCGGTGAACGGTGAATTCACCGACCATGCATCGGCATTTGCGTTGGTGCGCAACGACTCTGACCCCACCCCGAGCCGATCCTTGAGCTCGCGGGCAATCAGCTTTCCGGTAATCACGCCAATCGAACCGGTGATGGTCGCAGGATTGGCGAGGACCACCTCAGCCGCCATGGCAACGTAATAGCCGCCGGACGCCGCGACGGATCCCATCGATGCGACTACCGGCTTGCCGGCTGCCCGGACGCGACCGACCTCGCGCCAGATGGTCTCCGACGCGGTGACCGAACCCCCGGGGCTGTCCACTCGAAGCACAACGGCTTTCACATCGTCGTCGGCGGTGGCCTGGCGTAGGGCGGCCGCGATGGTGTCGCCGCCGGCGCTGGAGCGGCCGAACGGTGAGAGCCCCGGTCCGCCACGGCCACCGACGATCGGACCGGCCACGGTGATCACCGCGACGGCGGGATCCTTCTTACGGCCCGGCAGCGACGGCCCGCGCTCGCGGGTCTGGGCGTACCGGGACAGGAAGAGTCGCGGGGGCGCGTCGTCGGGATCGGAATCGGCGTCCGGGTCGGTCAGCTCGCCGATGCGGCGATACGCCTCGTCACGAAAGCCGATGCGGTCGATCAACGAGGCGCCGACGGCGTCATCGCGCAGCAGCGGTGCGCGGTCGGCGAGGGTGTCGAGCACGGCAACATCGAGGCCCCGGGACTCGGCGATACCCTGCCACACCTGCGAGTGCAGGCTGTCGATGAGTCGGCTGTCGGCTTCCCGGTGGGCGTCGGTGTAGCGGTCTTGGGTGAACATGTTCGCCGCCGACTTGTACTCCCCCCGCGCGGTGAACTGCGCCTCAATGCCGGCCTTGTCGAGGGCGTCCCGCAGGAACAGCGCGTTGGTGGCGAATCCGATCAATCCCACCGTGCCGGAGGGCTGCATCCACACCTCGCCGAACACCGAGGCGAGGTAGTACGACAGCGTGCCCGGGTAGGTTTCGGCCCAAGCCACAGTGGGCTTGACCGCAGCGAAGGCGGCGATGGCCTCGCGCAGTTCCTGCACGGCGCCGGGCGGAGCGGCAGAAAACTGCACGCGCGCAATCAGTCCCGAAACGCGGCGATCCTCGGCTGCCCGGTAGATGGCGGCGACGGCGTCGCGCAGCAGCAGTGGGCGGCCGCCACCGGCGATGAAGGCCATCGGGTCGAATCCGGCGGTCTCCGCCGGTAGCGACTGCAGATCGAGTTCGAGGATGCAGCCGTTCGGCACGCCGTGATGACGGACCGTGTCGATCCGACGACCCAGGCCGCGCAGGTCGTCGGGAACACCGGGCAGGAAGGAGCGCATGTCCCCGACGTTACCGGGTCACCGCCATCCCGACGAGCTAGGCGACTTCGGTGACGGATCCGCCTGCGGCGGTGATCTTCTCCCGAGCGCTGCCGCTGAACTTATGCGCGGTCACAGCGACCTTGACGGAGATGTTTCCGTTGCCGAGCACCTTGACCAAGGTGTTCTTGCGGACGGCGCCCTTCTCGACCAGGTCGGCCAGCGTTACCTCGCCACCGTTGGGGAACAGCCGATTGATGTCGCCGACGTTGACCACCTCATAGGCGGTACGGAACCGGTTCTTGAAACCCTTGAGTTTGGGCAGGCGCATGTGGATCGGCATCTGCCCACCCTCGAACCCCACCGGCACCTGATTGCGGGCCTTGGTGCCCTTGGTGCCGCGGCCGGCGGTCTTGCCCTTGGACCCCTCGCCGCGGCCGACGCGGGTCTTGCGGGTCTTCGCCCCCGGCGCGGGCCGCAGATCATGAAGCTTGATCGTCATCAGACTTCCTCAACTTCGACGAGGTGGTGCACGGTCTTGATCAATCCGCGGGTCTGCGGATTGTCTTCCCGGACCACGGACTGGCGGATCTTCTTCAGGCCGAGGGTCCGCAGGCTCTCACGCTGCTTCCAGCGCGCTCCGACGGTGCCCCGCACCTGAGTGATCTTCAGCTGTGTTGAATCCTGTTGGGCCATGGCTATGCGCTTCCTTCACGTACCGATGCCGCGACCGCATGCCGTGCTGCAGCCTCGCTCTCTCGACGCGCGCGCAACATCGCGGGCGGTGCGACGTCTTCGATCGGCAGTCCGCGGCGAGCGGCCACCTCCTCGGGACGCTGCAGCATCTTCAGCGCGGTCACGGTGGCGTGCACCACGTTGATCGCGTTGTCGCTGCCCAGCGACTTGGCCAGGATGTCGTGCACGCCGGCACATTCCAGCACGGCGCGCACCGCGCCACCGGCGATGACGCCGGTGCCCGGGCTGGCCGGACGCAGCATGACCACACCGGCGGCCGCCTCGCCCTGCACCGGGTGCGTGATGGTGCCGCCGATCAGCGGGACCCGAAAGAAGCTCTTGCGGGCCTCTTCGACGCCCTTGGCGATCGCGGCCGGGACCTCTTTGGCCTTGCCGTAGCCCACGCCGACCATGCCGTTGCCGTCACCGACAATGACCAGGGCGGTGAAGCTGAACCGGCGGCCACCCTTGACCACCTTGGAGACGCGGTTGATCGTGACGACCCGCTCGAGGTAGTTGCTCTTCTCGCCGCCGTCGCGGCCACCGCGGCCGCCGCGGTCACCGCCGCGGTCGTCGCGCCGGCCACGATCGCCGCGACCTCCGCTGCGCTGCTCGTCGGTACGGGTGCCCGCCGAGGGCCCGCCGGTGTTGGGTGCCGACTCGGGAGCCGCGTCGGTGGCAGGAGTCTGGTCCGCCATTATGCGGTCCTTCCGTTGGTATGCGAGCGCATCAGAATTTCAGTCCGTTCTCACGGGCGGCGTCGGCCAGTGCGGCGATCCGTCCGCCGTAGGTGTTACCACCGCGGTCGAACACCACGGCCTCGACGCCGGCGGCCTTCGCGCGCTCGGCGATCAGCTGACCGACCCGCACGCTGTGCGCCTTCTTGTCACCGTCAACCGCGCGGACGTCGGCCTCGATGGAGGACGCGGCGGCGACCGTGGTGCCGTTGGCGTCGTTGACCAACTGCACGTGGATGTGCCGCGACGAGCGGTTCACCACCAAGCGGGGCCGTTCGGCCGTGCCGACGACCTTCTTGCGCAGCCGCGCGTGCCGCCGCAGCCGGGCCACCCGGCGGGCCGCCGACGCGGTGGTTCCGACCGGCTTGCGCTCGATCGCCGCGCCCGGTTTGGGTGTCTTCGTTTCAGCCATGACTACTTACCTGTCTTTCCGACCTTGCGGCGGATCTGCTCACCCTCGTAACGCACGCCCTTGCCCTTGTACGGGTCCGGGCGGCGCAACCGGCGGATGTTCGACGAGATCTGGCCGACCTTCTGCTTGTCGATGCCCGAGACCGAGAACTTGGTGGGGCTCTCCACCGCGAAGGTGATGCCCTCGGGTGCCTCGATCAACACGGGGTGGCTGTAGCCCAGGGCAAACTCGAGGTTGCTGCCCTTCTGCTGCACGCGATAGCCCACGCCGAAGATCTCCATCTTGGTGGTGTAGCCCTCGGTGACCCCGGTGATCAGGTTGGCGACCAGAGTCCGCGACAGGCCGTGCAACGAGCGGCTGCGCCGTTCATCGTCGGGCCGGCTGACCAGGATCGCGCCATCGTCGCCGCGAGCCACGCTGATCGGCTCGGCGACCGCCAACTCCAGAGCACCCTTGGGGCCCTTGACCGACACGCTCTGCCCGTCGATCACCACGTCCACTCCGGCCGGAACCGGAACGGGTTGCTTACCAATACGCGACATGTCTAAACCCCTCTCACCACACGTAGGCGAGGACTTCGCCGCCGACGCCCTCGCGGGCGGCCTGGCGGTCGGTTCGCAAACCGGCGGACGTGGAGATGATCGCGACACCCAGGCCGCCGAGGACGCGTGGCAGGTTGGTCGACTTGGCGTACACCCGCAGACCGGGCTTGGACACCCGGCGCAGACCGGCGAGGCTGCGCTCCCGGTTGGGGCC
>CAMDFY010000111.1 GCA_945897705.1 Bifidobacterium breve
ATCAACGAGGACCTCGACCGGAACCGGGTCTATCTCCCTGCGGATGAACTCGCGGCCTTCGGGGTGGACCGCGAATTACTGATGTGGTGTCACGACAACGGGCGCACCGAACCCCGAGTTCGTCAGGCTCTCGCCGCTCAGCACGAGATCACCCGCGGGATTTACCGCGAGGCGCACAAGGGCATCGCCTTGCTGGCACCGCAGTCACGGCCCTGTGTGACGACAGCGTTCACCCTGTACTCGGAGATTCTCGACCGGATCGAGGACATCGACTTCGCGGTCTTCAGCGAGCGCGCATCGGTGGGCCTGGGCCGCAGAATGCAGGTATTTGGCGGTGGCCTGATTCGGGCCCGACGAGCCAGGAGGATCCCGGCCACGCCGGGGGGGCCAATCCCGCGGAGTGCCACCTGATGCGGCCCGCATACGGAGGCCTGCCCAGAGCCGAGGTCCCGGGGGCCTTCGATGTCGGGGCCGACGCCTATGACCGGCTTGTCGGCGCTAACCCCGGCTATCACGACCATCTCCGTATCTCGGCGAACCGGTTGCGAATTCCCAACGGCGGAAGGGGACTTCGTCTGCTTGACGCCGGCTGCGGAACCGGCGCCTCGACAGCCGCGTTGCTCCAGGCCGCCCCACACGCCGAGATCGTCGCGGTCGATGCGTCGGCGGGCATGCTCGAGCAGGCCGCCGGCAAGTCCTGGCCGGATAACGTGCGATTCGTGCACACCCCGATCGAGGACTTGGCCGACGCCGGGGTGGACGGACCGTTCGACGGGATCCTGGCGGCCTATCTGCTGCGGAACCTCGCCGATCCGGACGCCCAGTTGCGCAGGTTTGCCGGGTTGCTTCGACCCGGTGCGACCCTTGCCGTCCACGAGTACTCGGTGCGCGATTCCCCGCCGGCCCGGGCAATCTGGAACGCGGTCTGTTGGGGAATCATCATCCCGTCGGGCTGGCGGCAGACTCGCGACAGCACCCTGTATCGACACCTGTGGCGCAGCGTGAACTCCTTCGACGGTGCAGCGGACTTTCAGAGACGTTTGACCGCCGCCGGTTTCGCCGGCGTGCACAGCGAGACCATGCCGGGCTGGCAGCACAACATCGTGCACACCTTCCTCGCGGATGCGCCCCGATGAAGGACTCACGACGAGTGGCCCACCCGGCCCCACGCGGCCTGCCGGATGCCGGCGCACTGCCGGCGGTCCCGCACGTGGTGGTGATCGGTGCCGGGATCGCTGGACTCGCCGCCGCCGCGGGACTGTCCGAACGCGGAGTCTCGGTGGACGTGCTGGAGCGCCAACCCAACCTCGGCGGGCGAGTTGCCGGGTGGACTGAGCACCTCGATGACGGCACCGTGACCACCAACAACCGTGGCTTCCATGCCTTCTTCCGGCAGTACTACAACCTGCGTGCGCTGCTGCAACGCAGCGACCCGGGATTGCAGCGCCTGCGGGCGGTAGAGGACTATCCGCTCATCGACGGCGAGGGCCGGCGGGATACCTTCCGCGGCCTTCCGCAGTCTCCGCCGTGGAATGCGCTGGTTTTCGCCTTGCGTAGTCCGACCTTTCGGTTCCGGGATCTGATCCGGATCAACGCCGCCGCGGCCGCGCCGCTGGCCACTGTCACGGTGCCCGGCATCTACGAACGGCTCGACGACCGCAACGCGGACACTTTCCTGACCGATATCAACTTTCCCGTCGCCGCTCGTCATCTGGCGTTCGAAGTCTTCGCGCGGAGTTTCTTCGCGCGCCCCGACCGGCTCTCGGCCGCTGAACTCGCGGCGATGTTCCACATCTACTTCCTGGGTTCCAGCGAGGGACTGGTTTTCGACGTCGCCGAATCGAATTTCGACACCGCGCTGTGGAACCCGCTGGGGGAGTACCTCGGTACCAAGGGGGTGAAGTTCCACACCGGCGTGTCGGTGTCCTCGATCTCCACCGGGGGCGTCAAGCGACTGCGGGTCCACACCGACGACGGAAACCTCATCGACGCAGACGGCGTGGTGCTGGCCACCGACGTCGGCGGACTCCAGCAGATCGTCGGCGCGTCGACGGGTTTGGGAGACGCCGATTGGCGGCACCGAGTGGCGGCCATGGAGGTGGCACCGCCGTTCATGGTGCAACGGTTGTGGTTGGACCGGCCTGTCGATGCCGGCCGACCAGACTTCCTGGGCACCGGTGGACTTGAGCCCGTCGACAACATCAGCGTGGTGAGCAACTATGAGCGGCAGGCTGCGGAATGGGCGCGCGCCCACGGTGGATCCGTGGTCGAGGTGCACTCCTACTCGGTCTCGGGGCAGGAGGAACAACTCAGGGAGCAGATGCTGGCGCGGTTGCACGAGATCTACCCGGAGACCGCCGCGGCGGAGATCGTGACCGAGCGAATCCTCCTCCGGCAGGACTGCCCGCTGTTCTCGCCGGGCTCGCATGCGACCCGGCCATCAGTGGACACACCGGTGCCCGGTCTGATGCTCGCCGGTGACGGAATCCGCATCGACCTACCGGTAGCCTTGATGGAGCGTGCCGCTACCACCGGTTGGACGGCGGCCAACCGGCTGCTGTCGGGCTGGGGGGTCAGCGGACACACGCTGTACACGGTGCCGGTGCAAGGACGTTCGCCCGTCCTGCGCCGGTTGGCACAGAGAGGCGCCGGCTGAGATGGATCTGTGGTCCCGGGTAGCCGAGCGGATGCCGAAGGACTCGCCGATGAAAGTCCTCCCGAAAATCGACTGGGCCCGCCAGACGCCCACTTACCAGCAGGCCGAGCCAGCGCTCATCGACGCCGCGCTGCAGCGTGCGCACGCACGTCCCAGCGGTAACTGGTTCGTCTTCGCCGCCAGCACCGATGTGCGCGGCAACCGACCGTTCGGCACCCGGGTCGCAGGCATGGAGATCGTTGCCTGGCGGGACGAACAAGGCGGCCTGCATGTCGGCCCGGCGGCCTGTCCGCACCTGGGCGCTGACCTGTCCACCGGCACGGTTCAGTGCGGCGGCCTGATCTGCCCTTGGCACGGGTTGCGACTCTCCGGTGGCCGGGAATTCGGCTGGAAGCCGTTGCCGGCCCACGACGACGGTGTGCTGGTATGGGTCAGGCTGGACAAGGTCGGTGGTGAGGAGCCCCTGGACTCCCCGGTGTTGCCGGCCCGGCCGGCCGGCTCGCGACTGGCTGCCGTCACTCGTCTAGAAGGCGCCTGCGAACCCCGCGACATCATCGCCAATCGGCTCGATCCTTGGCATGGTGCCTGGTTTCACCCCTACTCGTTCGCCCAACTGGAGGTGCTCAGTGCACCCCCGGTCGACGCCGACGAGGACTCCGACGCCTTCACCGTGGCGGTGACCTTCCACCTCGGACGCGTCGGTATGCCGGTGATCACTCAATTCAGCGTTCCCGAACCGCGCACCGTGGTGATGCACATCGTCGAAGGGGAGGGCGTGGGCAGTGTGGTTGAGACACACGCCACGCCGATCGGACCCGGGCCGGACGGTCGGCCGCGCACCGCCGTCATCGAGGCCGTCATCGCCCAGTCGGACCGCACCGGATTCCAGCTGTCGCTGCTGGGCGCACCGCTGTTGCGACCGCTGATGAAGCTTGGGGCTGCGCGACTCTGGCGCGACGACCTTGCTTACGCCGAGCGTCGATATGCCCTGCGCACCAACGAGACTCACTGATGATTGGATTCACATGACTAAACGCGTAGTCGTGTGGGGAACCGGCTTCGTCGGCAAGATGGTCATCCCCGAGGTGCTCGCCCATCCGGAATTCGAACTGGTTGGGGTGGGCGTCAGCAACGCGGCGAAGGTAGGCCTCGACGTCGCCGACATCTGCGGGCTGCCGCAACCGGTTGGCATCACCGCCACCGACGATATCGATGCGCTGACCGCCTTGAAGCCCGACGCCCTGGTGCACTACGGGCCGACCGCAGCCAAAGCCGACGCCAACATCGACGTGATCGGCCGTTTTCTGCGGGCCGGAATCGACGTCTGCTCGACGGCGATGACGCCGTGGGTGTGGCCCACGATGCGGCTGAACCCGCCGAATTGGATCGAGCCCATCACCGAGGCCTGCGAAGCGGGCGGGGCATCGTGCTTCACCACCGGTATCGACCCGGGTTTCGCCAACGACCTGTTTCCGATGACCCTGATGGGACTGTGTTCGCAGGTGCGCCGGGTGCGCGCCTCGGAACTTCTTGACTACACCAACTACGAGGGCGACTACGAGATCGAGATGGGCATCGGCCGTGAGCCCGAGTTCAGCCCGATGCTGGCGAACAGCTCAATTCTGGTGTTCGCCTGGGGTGCCACGGTTCCGATGATCGCCCACGCCGCCGGCATCGAACTCGATGAGATCACCACCACCTGGGACAAGTGGGTCACCCCGACTGACCGCACGACCGTCAAGGGCGTGATTGAGGCCGGCAATGTCGCGGCGGTGCGGTTCACCATCAATGGCGTCTACCGCGGTGAGACCCGCATCCAACTCGAGCACGTCAACCGGATCGGCCGCGATGCCGCACCGGATTGGCCATCGGGCGATTCCGATGACGTCTATCGGGTCGACATCGAGGGCACGCCCAGCATCTTCCAGGAAACGGCGTTCCGCTTCACCGACGGATCCGGGCGCGATGCGGCCACCGCCGGCTGCCTGGCCACCGGCCTGCGCGCTCTTAACGCGGTGCCGGCCGTGAACGACCTCCCGCCGGGTTGGGTCACCGCCCTTGATCTGCCACTGATCCCGGGTCGCGGCACTATCCGCTGATCAAGCCTGGGGGTAGGTTCGAGGCCTTGCCGGGGAATTCCGGCGCCAATTCGGAGGCATCGTGGCACACAAACCGACGACCCTGCTGGATCGGCTCGGTGCCCTGCGGGGCCTGGCGACCATCAGCAATGAGGACTACACCGCCTACATGCGGTCCTACGGCGAACTGTTCGTCGACTCACCGGAGAACACCAAAGCCGACTACGCCCGCAGTGTGCCGCTGCGCGGATATCCGCAGGGCAGCAGCAATGAGTTGACCCAGCTGTACAAGGTCATTCATCTTCTCTGCACGCTGGGCTCGGTCGAGAAGATGTACATGCCCCCGACGATCGACCCCGAACAGTCGGTGCTGGCAAACCAGATCCTGTTCGAGCGGATTGTCGCCAACGACCTGAAGCTGCGTCCGGGCGAAAAGGTGCTCGAACTCGGTTGCGGTTGTGGCGCGATCGCCGAACACATCGCGGAACTCACCGGCGCAACCCCCTACGGCATCAACCTGGACCTGTCACAGATTGAGAAGGCCTGGCGCAACCCGAACCTGCCGAGCGGCAACTTCGCCGTCGGCGACTTCAACAAGGCGCTGGAGTTCGATGACGCATCCTTCGACGCGGTGTACGCGATTCAGCCGATGACCTACGTCAGCGACCACGCCTACACGTTCTCCGAGGTCTTCCGGATCTTGAAGCCGGGAGGCGTGTTCGTCATCAACGACGTCGCGGCACTTGATGCCTACGACCGTAACGATGAGCATCAGCGGACTCTGATTCAGCACACTCGCGAGCTGACCGTGTTTGGCGGGTTCTGGTACTACAAGTACTGGGAAGACGTTTATCGTGCCGCCGGCTTCGAGTTGATCTCGTCGGTGGGCCGGCCCGCCGTGGAGCTGATCAAAAAAGAGGTCGCGCTGTTCGACAAGTACGAGGCGGCGTTCAAACTTCTGGCGAAGCTGCGTCTCATCCCGAAGAAGACCAATGCGCTGATGCAGCGTATGAACGCCAACAGCATGTCCTACATCAAGGCCGAGGAGGAGCAATTGCTGACACTCAACTGGCACTGCGTGGGGGAGAAGCCAGGTTCGTGAAAGCAGTCAGTTGCGAGAACGGAAATCTGTCGGTTGTCGATCTGCCGGACCCGCGTCCCGCTGAAGGGCAACTGATTCTTGATGTTCGGGCCTGCGGGATCTGCGGATCGGATCTGCACGCCAAGGACCACGCGGATGAACTGACCGACGTGATGGCTCAGATCGGCTACCGCGACTTCATGCGCGGCGACACCCCGACGGTGATGGGACACGAGTTCGTCGGCGTGATCGCCGAACGCGGCCCTAAGACGCCGAAGGCGCTCAAAGAGGGCATGACGGTCGTGTCGTTTCCGCTGGTTCGCTCCCGCGGCGCCGTGCAACTGACCGGACTGTCCCCGCTGGCACCGGGTGCCTACGCCGAGCAGGTTCTGGTCGAGGCCGCGCTGACCTTTCCGGTGCCCAATGGACTGGCGGTTGACACCGCGGCGATGACCGAGCCGATGGCGGTGGCACTGCACGCGGTGCGCCGCAGCGAGATCAAGAAAGGCGATACTGCGATCGTGGTCGGCTGCGGGCCGGTCGGCCTGATGGTGATCTGCCAACTCAAGGCCCGAGGGGTGAGCACGGTCGTCGCCAGTGATCTGTGCGCCGGACGCCGAGATCTGGCGCAGCGCTGCGGTGCCGATATGGTCGTCGACCCGGCGGTCGATTCCCCGTATGAGATCGCAGCGTCGAAGGGCATGCTGACGAACATCCCGGATCTCTATGAGCTTGCGCTGGGCACCATGGGAAAGCTACGCAAACTGCCGGGGTGGTCGCATATCTACCGCGCTGCCGATGCCAGTGGTGCGGCCGGCCCGAAGCGACCGGTGATCTTCGAATGCGTTGGTGTGCCCGGGATGATCGACGGCGTGCTGGCCGCCGCACCGTTGAATTCGAGGGTTATCGTCGTCGGGGTCTGCATGGGCACCGATACGATCCGGCCCACGATGGCGCTGAGCAAAGAGATCGACGTGCGCTTCGTGTTCGGCTACACCCCGCTGGAGTTCTACGACACCCTGCACATGCTGGCCGACGGGAAGGTCGATGCCGCGCCACTACTGACCGGCAAAGTAGGACTCGGCGGAGTCGCGGCGGCGTTCGAGGCCCTTGGTGACCCGGATCGGCACGCCAAGATCCTCATCGACCCGCGCAGTTCCGCGGTGGTGCCCTGACCCTCGCTCAGTGGCCCCGGGCCACCCAGTCGTCGCTCAGTGGCCCCGGGCCACCCAGTCGTCGTAGTTCACGATCTCCCCACCGATGGTGGTGCTGTCGCCATGCCCGGTGTAGACGACGGTGTCGGCGGGCAGGGCGCCGAGTTTGTCCTTGATGGAACCCAGGATGGTCGGAAAGTCCGAGAATGAGCGCCCGGTGGCGCCGGGACCGCCCGCGAACAATGTGTCACCGGAGAACACCGCGCCCAATGCCGGTGCGTAGAGGCAGGTCGATCCGGGGGAGTGTCCCGGAGTGGCGATGGCCCGAAGTTCGATGCCGCCCGCGGTGAGCACTTGACCGTCGGCGAGGGCACGGAAGGCCTTGTCGGGGTGGGTCGTCTCCCACAGCATGGTGTCTGCGGGGTTGAGTAGCACGGGTGCGTCGAGGTCCGCGCTCAACTGCGGTGCGACGGTGATGTGGTCGTTGTGCCCGTGGGTGCACACCACTGCCACCACGTGCCGTCCGGCGACCGCGTCTTCGATGGCTTTGGCGTCATGTGCCGCGTCGATGACGATGACCTCAGAGTTATCACCGACGATCCAGATGTTGTTGTCGACTTCCCAACTACCACCGTCGAGTTCGAAGTTTCCGTGGGTGACGACTCGCTCGATACCGCTGTGGTTCGAACTCACAGCACCACCACCGAGCGCAGGACCTCACCGGCGTGCATCTTGTGGAACGCTTCCTCGACGCCGTCGAGCCCGATGCGTTCGGAGACGAACTTCTCCAGCGGAAGGCGGCCCTGGCGATAAAGATCGATGAGTGTCGGAAAGTCACGCTC
>CAMDFY010000112.1 GCA_945897705.1 Bifidobacterium breve
TGAATGTTGTAGCCCTCGTAGCAGTCCTGCTCCAACCTTTCCGGGTCGCTGGGCACGAACGGGAACCGCTCCACCTCGCGACGCAGGCCGATGTCTCCGGTCGGCGGTTCGAGCCGGAACCCGATGCGACGGAATGAATCAAGTCCCGCTTGGTGGTGGCGACGGTTGTCGTCAAACGTCCCCATCCGCAACCGCTCGGCACGCAGCAGATCCAGATCGACATCGGCGACACAGCGGCGGTCGCCTGTCCCGAACCGCTCGGACTCGGCGAGCAGCCGGCCATTCTCGAAGATCATCGCCTGGCCATCCCAGGCCAGATCGGTGCTCGATTCGCCCTCCCCGGCCGCCGAGTAGACGTAGGCCGCCAGGCAGCGCGCCGACGCCGAGCGGGCGAGTACCGTGCGGTCGGCGGCCCGGCCGATGGTGACCGGGCTGCCGGAAAGGTTGGCCAGCACCGTCGCGCCGGCCAGTGCCGCCTGCGCGCTCGGTGGAATCGGGACGAACATGTCCTCGCAGATCTCAACGTGCAGCACCAGGCCGGGGACGTCGAGGGCATCGAACAACAGGTCCGGACCAAACGGCACGTCAGCACCGAGAACGCGCGTCACCCCGCCCATGTCGTCGCCGGGCGCGATCTGCCGACGCTCATAGAACTCGCGGTAGGTCGGCAGGTAGGACTTCACCGCGACACCGAGAACCGTCCCCCGATGGATTACCACCGCGGTGTTGTAGATCCGGTGCAGGTGTCGCAGGGGTGCGCCGACCACCAGCACCGGCAGCAGGTCGGTCGATCCCGCGACGACGTCAGCCACCGCGGCCTCGACGGCGTCAAGCAGGCTGTCCTGCAGCAGGATGTCCTCGATCGAGTAGCCGGAGAGGGTCAACTCCGGAAAGACCGCAACCGCGACGCCGTCATCGTGGCAGGACCGCGCGATCCGCAGCACCGCCTCGGCGTTGGCGGCCGGGTCCGCGAGCACCGTCGGGTGCGTGCAGGCGGCCACCCGCGCGAAACCGCGGGCATAGGCGGAGTAGAAGTCCATATCCCACATTGTGGCAGCACGACGGGGTGGCAGGACGACGACGGGGTGGCAGCACGACGGGGTGGCAGGACAGCGACAGGTGGCCCGGTTGGCCTACCCTGTCGGTGTGGACGCCCCCGAACTCGTGGCGCTGCTGGCCGGGCGGCGGGTCGCGGCGCTGACCGGAGCAGGAATCTCCACCGATTCCGGCATCCCGGACTACCGGGGGCCGGACTCCCCACCGGCCAACCCCATGACCATCCGGCAGTTCACCACCAGCGCCGACTACCGGCGCCGCTATTGGGCCCGGAACCATCTCGGCTGGCGGCACATGGCGCGTACCGAGCCGAACGCCGGGCACCGAGCCCTGGCTGCCCTGGAACGCTCCGGGGTCGTCATCGGGGTGATCACCCAGAACGTCGACCTGTTGCACACCAAGGCCGGCAGTCGTGCCGTCATCAACCTGCACGGCACCTACGCGATGGTGGTGTGTCTGGACTGCGGCCACACCATGTCGCGGGAGGCGTTGGCGGAGAAACTCGAGTCCGCCAACCCCGGGTTCACGCAGCGCGCACAGCGGGTGGGCGGACTGGCGGTGGCCCCGGATGCTGATGCGGTGGTCTCGGACACCGATTCGTTCCGGTTCATCGACTGTCCCGTCTGCGGTGGCATGCTCAAACCCGACATCGTCTATTTCGGTGAATCCGTCGCCAAGGAGGTTGTCGATCAGGCGTATTCACTGATAGATCAATCCGAGGCGCTGCTGGTGGCGGGATCGTCATTGACGGTGTTCTCCGGTTATCGGTTCGTCCGCCATGCTGCCGCCCGGGGACTACCGATCGCGATCATCAACCGCGGTGCGACCCGCGGCGACGACGTGGCGACGGTAAAGGTTGAGGCGGGTTGCTCGCCCATGCTGACGCTGCTGGCCGAGGAACTCGTCGGAAGCCGCCGGTAGGGATGTCGCTACAGCGCGACGAGATCATCGGCGTGCACCGCGGGTCGCCGCATCTCGGGCGGCAGCTCCGACGTCGAGCGCCCGATCATCGTCGCCAACTCGCCAGCGTCGTAGGCAACCACACCGCGAGCAATGAGTTGCGCGTCCGGCCCGTGCAGTTCGACCACATCCCCGCCGAGGAACTTTCCGGTGACACCGGTGATGCCGGCCGGCAGCAGGGACCGGCGTTGCGTGACCACCGCCCCCACTGCACCGCCGTCGAGGGTGAGCACCCCGGTCGATTCGGCGGCATAGCGCACCCAAAATCGCCGCGCGGACATCCGCGTGGGCCGCGCCGCGAACACGGTGCCGACCGACGCGTCGGTCAATGCGGCGGAGGCATCTTCCGCGGCGGCCAGCAGCACCGGCACCCCGGCATCGGCGGCCAGTAACGCCGAGGAGAGCTTCGAGGCCATCCCGCCGGTTCCCAGTCGGCTGCCCTGCCCCGCGCGCACCCCGTCGAGGTCCTCGGGCCCGGCGACTTCGGCAATGAACCGCGAATCGGGGCTCTTTCGCGGATCCGAGTCGTAGAGCCCGTCAATATCGGACAGCAGCACCAGCGCATCGGCACCAACGAGGTGGGCCACCAGGGCCGAGAGTCGATCGTTGTCGCCGAATCGGATCTCATTGGTGGCCACGGTGTCGTTTTCGTTGACGATCGCCACCGCGTGCAGTGCCCGGAGCCGGTCGAGCGTGCGCGCCGCATTGGTGTGCTGCGCTCGCTGGGAAATGTCGTGCGCGGTCAGCAGCACCTGTCCCACGGTGCGGCCGTACCGGGCGAAGGCCGAACTCCAGGCGTTGACCAGTGCCACCTGACCGACGCTGGCCGCGGCCTGCTTGGTGGCCAGATCGGTGGGCCGCCGGCTCAGACCCAGGGGTTCGATACCGGCGGCAATGGCACCGGAAGAAACGATGATCACATCAGAGCCGGCCTTCATCCGAGCCTCGATGGCATCGACCAGGGTCGCCAGGCGCGCACCGTCGAACAGCCCGGCAGAATCGGTCAGCGCGGTGGTTCCAACCTTTACCACGACGCTGCGGGCGGCACGAATAGCGTTGCGATGCCGACTCATTCGCCAGCTCCCTGCTCGTCGGACTCCTCGCGGCGGTGCCGGCGGGCCTGCCGGCGTTCGGCCGCACCGATTCGGTCATTGCGCTCGAGACGCGCGTCGGTACCGCGGCCGGTCGGCATCACGTCAACTCCGGCCGGGGTCTGCGGCTCCCAGTCAAAGGTCATGTCCGCGATAGTCACCGCGCACCCGGGAGTGGCACCGCGGCGCAACAGCTCATCCTCGACGCCGAGTCGCGCCAGCCGATCGCCGAGATACCCGACGGCCTCGTCGTTGGAGAAGTCGGTCTGTGCGACCCAACGCTGGGGTCGATTGCCGCGGACCACGAAGCCACCGGGGTTGGCCGGATCGGCCTCAACGGTGAAACCACTGGAATCGACGGGCACCGGACGGATCACCGGCCGGCGCGGCACCGCCGGGGGCAAAGCGGCCTGATAGTCGGCAACCAGGCCCCAGAGGGCGAACGTCAGTTCGCGCAGACCCTCCCGCGTCACGGTGGACACTTCGAACACCGGCCAGCCGCGGGCAGCGATCTCGGGACGGACAAACTCGGCTAACTCACGGGCCTCGGGGACGTCGATCTTGTTCAGGACCACCGCCCGAGGTCGCTTCGCGAGATCGACCAGGACCGAATCGCTCTGCAGGGTGGGCTGGTAGGCGGCAAGTTCGGCTTCCAGGGCGTCGATATCGGAAATGGGATCTCGGCCCGGTTCCATCGTGGCGCAGTCGATCACGTGCACGAGCACCGAACATCGCTCAATATGACGCAAAAAGTCCAGGCCCAGCCCACGCCCCTGGGAGGCACCCGGGATCAGGCCGGGGACGTCGGCGACGGTGTAGGTGTGCTCACCGGCGGACACCACGCCGAGGTTGGGCACCAGCGTGGTGAATGGGTAGTCGGCAATTTTTGGCTTGGCCGCCGAGATCGTCGACACCAGGGACGACTTTCCCGCCGAGGGAAAGCCGACCAATCCGACGTCGGCGACGGTCTTGAGTTCCAGGGTCAGGTCGCGGGTTTGACCCTTCTCGCCGAGAAGGGCGAACCCGGGCGCCTTGCGCGCCCGGGAAGCCAGCGCGGCGTTACCTAATCCGCCCCGGCCACCTTCCGCGGCGGTGAAGCGGGTTCCCGCCCCCACCAGGTCGGCGAGTAAGCGGCCCTGATCATCGAGGACGACCGTGCCGTCGGGCACCCGCACCTCGAGGTCGGCACCGTAGGCGCCGTCTCGATTGCCGCCCATGCCCTGCTTCCCCGACGGCGCGACGACGTGCGGGTGGAAGTGGTAATCAAGCAGCGTATGTACCTGCGGATCCACGACGAGGACGACGCTGCCGCCCCGACCGCCGTTGCCGCCGTCGGGGCCGCCGAGCGGCTTGTATTTTTCCCTGTGTACCGAGGCGCAGCCGTTGCCGCCGTTACCGGCGCTGGTGTGAATCACCACGCGGTCGACGAAGCGGACCATCGCCGACTACTCCCGCGCGAGCCTAGGCCTCCGCGGAGGGACGAACGATATTGACGGTCTTGCGGCCGCGCTTGACGCCGAACTCCACCGCACCCGGAGCCGTGGCGAACAGGGTGTCGTCACCACCGCGACCAACGTTGACGCCGGGGTGAAAGTGCGTGCCGCGCTGGCGAACGATGATCTCGCCAGCCTTGACGACCTGGCCGCCGAATCGCTTCACGCCGAGGCGTTGGGCGTTGGATTCGCGGCCGTTCCGCGAGCTGGAAGCGCCCTTCTTGTGTGCCATGTCTGCCGTCCCTTGCTACTTGATACCGGTGACCTTGAGCACCGTCAGCGGCTGACGGTGGCCCTGCCGCTTGTGGTAGCCGGTCTTGTTCTTGAACTTGTGAATGCGGATCTTCGGGCCCTTGGTGTGCTCGAGGATCTCGCCGGTCACGGCAACCTTGGCCAGTGCTGAGGCGTCAGTGGTGACCGTCGAGCCTGCGACGACCAGGGTGACCGGCAGCGACACCGAGGCTCCCGGCTCTGATTCGATCTTCTCGACCTTCAGGATGTCGCCGACGGCAACCTTGTACTGCTTGCCACCGGTCTTGACGATCGCGTAGGTGGCCGTATCGGCTGCCATCCGTTCCTCTTCCAAGTTGGCGACTCAAGGTCGCGGTGTCGCGGTCGCGCGCTGGGTTCAGTCGCGCGATCTGGTCTGGATTGCGGGCCGCACCGGGGTGACCTGCCGACCCGCTACCACCGGCAGGGCCAGGCGGCAACTGCATAAGGGTACTCCGACCAGCATCGGAGGGTCAAACCGCGAGCGCGGACCTCAGTTCTCCGACGCTGGCGGTCCAGCGGGACGGGCCGCCGCCCGCCGCCGTGACCTCCCGGGGGGTGCATCAACCTCGGCCACCCGGTCTTCGGGCGCATCGTCGTCGTCGTCGTCCTGCTCATCGCCATCGTCATCGTCGTCGTCATCATCGTCGTCGTCATCATCGTCGTCATCATCGTCGTCGTCATCATCGTCGTCGTCGTCATCATCGTCATCATCGTCATCATCGTCGCCGTCGTCATCGTCGTCGTCGTCGTCATCGTCGCCATCGAGGCCGTCGTCGTCGATCGCGTCATCGTCGATGGGGTCCAAGTCAACGGCGTCCTCGTCGACGGCGTCCTCGTCGACGGCGTCCTCGTCGACGTCGGTCAGGACGTCGCCGTCCTCATCTTCGGCGTCCCTGCCCGTGGTCGCGGCCATCGCCTTGAACATCGGGTGCTCACCGGGAGTGTGTGCGGGCACCCGCGCCACTGCCGGCTCATCGGTTCGGCCTTTCCGGCCCCGCCGACCGCGCCGAGGGGGCCCGTTGTCGGACTTGCCGGCGCCCATCGCGGCGTTGTCCACCGGGTCGGCGTGCAGGAGGATCCCCCGGCCGTTGCAGTCCGGACAGTTGGTGGAGAAGGCCTCGATCAGACCCGTGCCGAGGCGCTTACGGGTCAACTGCACCAGGCCCAGTGAGGTCACCTCGGACACCTGGTGGCGGGTGCGGTCTCGGGCCAGCGCCTCAGTGAGTCGCCGCAGCACCAGGTCACGATTGGACTCCAACACCATGTCGATGAAGTCGATCACCACGATGCCGCCGATATCGCGCAGACGAAGCTGACGCACAACTTCTTCGGCCGCCTCGAGGTTGTTCTTGGTGACGGTCTGCTCGAGATTGCCGCCCGTGCCGGTGAACTTCCCGGTGTTGACGTCAACTACGGTCATCGCCTCGGTGCGGTCGATCACCAGTGTGCCGCCAGAGGGCAACCAGACCTTCCGGTCGATCGCCTTGGCAAGTTGCTCTTGTATCCGGTACACCGCGAACACATCGGGCCCGTTCGGCCCGCCGACGGGTTCATACTTCGTCACCTTCGGTACCAGTTCGGGCGCAACGGAATTCACGTATTCGGTGATCGTCTCCCAGGCGCTGTCACCGGAGACGATCAGTCCGGAGAAGTCCTCGTTGAACAGATCGCGGATGACCTTGACCAGCACATCCGGTTCTTCGTAGAGTGCCACGGCCGCACCGGCGGCCTTCGCCTTGATCTGCTCGGCCTGTTCGGCAATGCCAACCCAGCGATCCTGCAGTCGGGTGACGTCACCGCGGATGTCTTCTTCCTTAACGCCCTCCGATGCGGTGCGGATGATCACGCCGGCATCGGCGGGCACCACTTCGCGCAGAATCTCCTTGAGACGCTGACGTTCGGTGTCGGGCAGTTTGCGACTGATGCCGGTGGACGACGCGCCTGGCACGTACACCAGGTAGCGGCCTGCCAGTGACAACTGCGTGGTGAGCCGGGCACCTTTGTGGCCGACCGGATCCTTGCTGACCTGAACGACGACGTAGTCGCCGGGCTTGAGTGCCTGCTCGATCTTGCGACTGGCCCCACCGAGGCCGGCGGCCTCCCAGTTCACTTCACCGGCATAGAGCACACCGTTGCGGCCACGGCCGATATCGACGAATGCGGCCTCCATCGAGGGCAGCACGTTCTGCACGATGCCGAGGTAGATATTGCCGACCATCGACGCCGAGGCCGCCGACGTGACGAAGTGCTCGACGACGATGCCGTCTTCCAGAACCGCGATCTGGGTGTAGCGGGAGCCCTCATGCGGCGCTTCGGTGCGAACCTTGTCCCGCACCACCATCACCCGGTCCACGGCCTCCCTGCGGGCCAGGAACTCGGCTTCGGAAAGGATGGGCGGGCGGCGGCGACCGGCGTCGCGGCCGTCACGACGTCGTTGCCGCTTGGCCTCCAGTCGAGTGGAACCGCTGATGCCCTGGATCTCGCCGGATTCCCGGTCGGCTTTCGACCGCGGCGCACGCTCGTGAACCACGGTGTTTGGCGGGTCGTCGGAACCTGATTCGGCGTCCTCACCGGACCCGGACTTGCGGCGCCGACGCCGCCGCCGGCGGCGCGTCGCACCCTCCCCGGTCGCCGATTCCTCATCACCGGCGTCGGATTCGGGGTCGGATTCGTCTCCGTCTGCGGCGGAATCATCGTCGCCGCCCGCGGGACGTTCGGCATCGTCATCCTCGCCGTCGGTGCCGGAGTCTCCCCTGCCCCTGCCGCGCCCGCGACGACCGCGCCGGCGGCGGCGGTTGGCGGGGCGGTCGGCA
>CAMDFY010000113.1 GCA_945897705.1 Bifidobacterium breve
CTCACGCTCGCGCTCTCGCCGGCCACGCTGCCCAAGACCGGATCCCTCTATGACATCGCCCTGGCGTGCGCGGTGCTGTCCGCCGAGCGCACGAAGTCCTGGGGCCGGCTGGAGAAGACGGTGTTGCTCGGCGAACTCGCCCTTGACGGCAGGATCCGTCCGGTGCGCGGCGTGCTGCCGGCAGTGCTGGCGGCCAAACGGCAGGGCTGGCCCGCGATCGTGGTGCCGCTGCCCAATCTGGCCGAGGCCAGCCTGGTGGACGGTATCGAGGTGCTCGGCGTCGGCGACCTGCGACTCCTGCACCAGTGGTTGGATAGTGGCACCGGGCTGGCGGGCAGGGTTGCCACGCCTACGCCGGAGGACCAACCGATTGCCGATCTCGCTGATGTAGTGGGGCAGTCGCAGGCGCGTTTCGCTGTCGAAGTGGCTGCCGCCGGTGCCCACCATCTCATGCTGACCGGCCCGCCTGGAGTGGGTAAAACCATGCTGGCGCAACGACTTCCGGGCCTGCTGCCTGATCTGACCGACGACGAAGCCCTGGAAGTGACGGCGATTCACTCGGTTGCGGGTCTACTCTCAGAGCGGGTACCGCTGGTCACCAGGCCGCCGCTGATCGCGCCGCATCATTCCTCCAGTGTCGCCGCACTCGTCGGGGGCGGCTCGGGGCTCGCCCGGCCGGGGGCGATTAGTCGGGCCCATCGCGGAGTACTTTTCCTCGACGAGTGCGCCGAGATCAGAATCAGCGCGTTGGAAGCGCTTCGAACGCCTCTGGAGGATGGCGAGATTCGGCTAGCCCGCCGCGACGGTGTGGTGCGATATCCGGCCCGGTTCCAGTTGGTGATGGCAGCCAACCCGTGCCCCTGCGCGCCCACCGATCCGCGGCACTGCACCTGCACATCGTTGGAGAAGCGTCGCTATCTGGGCAAGCTTTCCGGACCACTGCTCGACCGGGTCGATCTGCGGGTGCAGATGCACACCGCACGGGCCGGAGCCTTCGCGCCGGAGGCTGCCGAAAGCAGTGCGGCGGTTCGCGCCCGGGTTGCAGAGGCGCGCCTTTCCGCGGCGGCCCGGTGGCAGCCCCATGGGTTCACCACCAACGCGGAAGTGAGCGGTGCGATTCTGCGCCGCCGGTTTCGGCTGAGCGCACCGGTGATGGCGCCACTGCGAACTGCTCTGGATCGCGGACTGCTGAGCATCCGTGGCGTGGATCGCTCACTGCGCGTCGCGTGGACCCTTGCCGACCTGGCCGGCCGCACGACCCCGGATCTCAACGACGTGTCGTTGGCCCTGAGTTTCCGGCAGACGGAGATCACACCGTGAGTACCGAGAACGAGATGATGGCCTGGGCATACCTGTCCCGTGTTGCCGAAGCGCCGTGCGCTGACATGGTGCGCCTGGTCGAGGGCGTTGGACCGGTAGAAGCCGCCGAGCGCATCCGGCGAGCCGACGTTGATGACGCTCTAGTGAATTCCACTGCTGCCCGGCGTGACATTGATTGCGCAGCAGAGGATCTGGAGCTGCTCAAGCGTCGCGGCGGCCGGCTGATCACGCCCGGGGATGACGAGTGGCCCGGGTTGGCGTTTGCGTCATTTCGCGGGGCTCCGGTGCGTGACCGCCCGCAGGGCCGGGCGCCGCTGGTGCTCTGGGCGATCGGACCACTGCGACTGGACGACGTCGCCGAGCGTGCTGCGGCGATTGTCGGAACGCGAGCCTGCACGGCCTACGGTGAACATGTCGCTGCAGAACTCTCGGCAGGTCTGGCCGACCATGATGTGGCCATCGTCTCCGGTGGTGCCTACGGTGTCGACGGTGCCGCGCACCGCGCCGCCCTGGCCGCCGATGGCATGACGGTGGCGGTGTTGGCCGGGGGAGTTGACGTGCTCTATCCCGCCGGACACTCAGCGCTGCTGCACAGGGTCGGCGCAACCGGCCTGTTGCTCAGCGAGTACCCACCGGGTGTGCGTCCGGCGCGGCACCGGTTCCTCACCCGCAACCGACTGGTTGCTGCGCTCTCAGGTGCAACCATCGTGGTGGAGGCCGGAATTCGTAGCGGCGCGGCGAGCACCGCGGCCTGGGCGCGCGCACTCGGCCGGGTGGTGTGCGCGGTGCCTGGGCCGGTCACTTCGGCGGCATCGACTGGCTGCCACGTCCTGCTGCGTGCCGGTGCGGAACTCGTCACGCGCGCCGACGAGGTTCGCGAAATCATCGGGCGAGCGGGCGAACTCGCCGAAGAGGAGACCCGGCCGACGAACCCGTTGGACGCGTTGACCGACATCGAACGCCAGGTACATGAGGCGCTGCCGGGCCGTGGGATCCGAACTACCGATGAGATCGCCGTGGCCTCTGGAATAGCGCCCGAAGCCATCCTGGGCCCGCTGGCAATGCTGGAGATCGCCGGGCTCGTCGAACGAGTTGATTCCAGGTGGCGGCTGGCCAGGACAATGAGATAGCGCTCAGGTGGAGCTCGACGGCACAAGGTCGGCATCCGGTAGGTCGCCGCCGCCCGGTACCTGTGCCGCCGATTTCGATGTCACGGCGTGCATGCGTTCGGAGTAGGCGGGCCGCGACCGCACCTTCAGCGGCCACCAGAACCATGGCCCGAGAATCGCCGCGATCGACGGCGTCATCAGCGATCGCACGATCAGGGTGTCCAGCAGCAGGCCGATGCCGATGGTGGTGCCGCCCTGTCCGACGTTGAGAAGATCGCCGGCGGCCATCGACCCCATGGTGAAGGCGAACACCAGGCCCGCCGCGGTGACGACACTGCCGGTGCTGCCCATGGAACGGATGATCCCGGTGTTGATGCCCGCACCGATCTCCTCCTTGAATCGGGACACCAGCAACAGGTTGTAGTCGCTGCCTACGGCCATCAGGATGATGACAGCGAACGCCAGCACAATCCAGTTCAATTCCATGCCGATAAGGCGTTCCCATATCAGCACCGACAGGCCAAACGCGGCGCCCAGTGAGATCACCACCGTGCCGACGATCACCATCGACGCGACGAGTGCCCTGGTAAGGATGAGCATCACGATGAAGATCAAGGTCAGAGCGGCGAACGCGGCGATCATGGTGTCGTACTTCGCGCCGGACTGAATGTCGCGGTAGGTGGCCGCGGTGCCGGTCAGATAGACGTCCGCCTCCGCCAGTGCAGTGCCCTTGATGGCTTCGTGCGCCGCGACGAGTTGGTCGTCGACCACGGAAATGCCCTCCTCGGAGGCTGGGTCGACGTCGTGGGTGATGATCAGCCGCGCGGCCTTTCCGTCCGGGGACAGGAAGAGCTTCAAGCCCTTCTGGAAGTCAGGGTTGGCGAACACCTCGGGGGGCAGATAGAAGTAGTCGTCGCTCTTTGATGCGTCGAATGCCTCACCCATCGCGGTCGCGGTGTCGGTCATCTGCTGCATCTGGGTGATAAGCCCGTCGAAACTGCTCTCAATGGTCTGCAGCGTGCCCTGCATCGCGGTGGCCGTTGCGATAATCGGCGGGAATTGCGAGACAAGCTGGGGGACGAGGGCGTTCATATCGTCCATGCCGCCGATCACGCCGTCCATACCGCCGAGTAGCGATTCCATGTTGGTGCGCAGCGCTGTCATGTTCTGACTGAAAGTGTCGACGCCGTCGGAGGCATCGAACACTGCCCGAATGCCTTCGCAGACCGTGATGTTGATGCAGTGGGGCTCCCAGTAAAAGTAGTTTCGCAGCGGCCGGGCCGCATCGTCGAAGTCGGCCAGGTTGTCGCGAATCTCGTCGAGCGTGCCCTGCATGACGTTGACGTCGTCGACGGTGAGTCGTGCGGTGTCCAGTGCGCCGCGTGCGGTGCCGACGGTGGTGTCCATCGCGCCGGAGAGTCGCTGCATCAACTGCTGCATCTGGGTCATCGAGGCGATCATCGATCCGAGATCATCGGACATCCCGCTGATGTCACCGACCCGTTGCTTGAGGAACTGCAGGTTCTGGGTGATCGGTACCGAGGACATGCTGATCTGGTACGGAATCGAGCTGTGCGCGATCGGGGAACCCAGGGGACGGGTGATGCTCTGGACCATCGCGATGCCCTCGATACGGAACAGCGCCTTGGCGACCCGGTCGAGAACGATCATGTCGGTGGGGTTGCGCATGTCGTGGTCGGATTCGATCGTCATGATGTCGGGGTTGAGTCGCGCTGAGCTGAAGTGCTTTTCGGCTGCGGCGTAGCCGACGTTGGCCGGGACGTCCGCGGGGATGTAGTGCCGGTCGTTGTAACTTGTCTTGTAGCCGACCATCGCCAGGATGCCGAGGAGAACGACGGCGGTCGATGCCGCGAGGATAGGTTTGGGCCAGCGCACAGTCGCGGTTCCGACTTTGCGCCACCCCCTGGTCTTGAGCATGCGCTTGGGTTCCAGCAGCCCGAACCGGCTGCCGACGACGAGAACGGCGGGGGCGGCGGTCAGCGCGGCCGCCAAGACGATGATGAGTGCGATCGCTGACGGATAGGCCAGGGAGTTGAAATAGGCCAGGCGGGTCAGTCGCAGGGTCAACATGGCGCCCGCGACGGTCAGGCCGGAACCCAGGATGACGTGGCCGACGCCGTGGAATGCCGTGTAGTACGCCTGTTCCGGTTCCTCGCCGTTCTGTCGGGCTTCGTGATAGCGCCCGATGAGGAAGATCGCGTAGTCGGTGCCGGCGGCGATCGCCAGGGCGGTCAGCAACGGGACCGAGAACGTCGAGAAGTCGATGAGGTTGAGGTGACCGATCAGAGCGACCGCCCCGCGCGCGGAACCCATTTCGATGCCGACGATGACAAGGATGAGCAACACGGTGCTCACCGACCGGTAGACCAGTGCCAGCATGATCGTGATGACGATCATGGTGACCACCGTCATTTTGATCATGCCGCTGTCGCTGGCTTCCAAAGAGTCCGTGGTCAGCGGCGCGGGGCCGGTGACGTAGGCATTCAGGCCGGCGGGCGGCGGGTTGTCGTGGATGATCTCGCGGACCGCCTCCACCGATTCGTTGCCCTGTGTGCTGCCCTGGTCACCGACGAGGTTGAGTTGGACGTAGGCGGCTTTGCCGTCGCTGCTCTGCACGCCGGCGGCGGTGATCATGTCGCCCCAGAAATTCGCGACGTGCTCGACGTGTCGTCCATCAGATTCGAATTCGTCCACCAGCGTGTCGTAGTACCGGCGTGCGTCGTCACCGAGTGGTTCGTCGCCGATCAGGACGACCATGGCGATGCTGTCAGAGGTGGACTCCTGGAATTTCGCCCCCATCCGCTTAGCGGCGATCACCGCCGGGGCGTCTTGCGGCGACATCGACACGGCGTTGGCCATGCCGACCTTCTCAACCTGGGGTATCAGCAGGTTCAGCGCTGCCGTGATCGCGACCCAGGCGAGGATGATGGGTACCGCCAAGGCGCGGATCGTCCGGGGGATCGCCGGTCGTGTGTGGGCGGCCACGCGACTCATGCGGCTTTGTCCAGACAGAAGACCTGGGCGTCGCGCCCTTCGGCGAGTTCCTCGGCAACGAGGGTGTCGTTGACCAGGATGCGGCAGCCAAGGACAGCGCTGTCACCCTGGGCGACGACGTTGGCCAACATCCCGGGATCGGTGGTGCTCACCGTCACCGACCAGGGCAGCGACGTGAAGCCCGCTTCCAGGGTCTTGCCGTCGACGTCGAGATAGCTGACCCGGCCCGACGCATCGGTTGGGCCGGTGATCTCGTAGGTCACTCGCTTGGTGTTGATCGGCACGATGGCATCTGCCTGCATTGTTGCGCCCACGTAGGGCTTATCGGAGTCGAAGAAGGTGCGCAGCCGGCCTACCACCGCCACCGCGACCACCAGGGCCACCAGGATCACCAGGACTACCCAGAACCGTTTCATCAGCCCGGCGGCGGATGCCTTAGTCGTCATCGTGGTCAACCGTCCGATCAAAACCTCTGCGCGCGCCGACGATCGGCGCAACGGGTTGCCTCATATTGATACCATACGGGGTATGGTATACCTGATCCACCCCATCGGAGAGAGGAATCTCATGTGTAGTGCCGCGAAGTGCCGCGTCTGCGGAAAGACGACGTGGAAGGGATGCGGGATGCATGTCGATGCCGTCAAGGCCACCGTGCCCGCGGGCCAGTGGTGCGGCGGAAAGCACAGTGGTGATGAAGCCGCCGCGGCACCGCCACGGCGCGGTTGGATGTTCTGGAAGAGGAACGGCTGACATCGATGGCCACCGGAAGTCGCCCCGTTCGGTTCAGGTCGGCGGCGAATTTTCTCGCCGCAGTGTTGTTGGCGGCAACCGGCGTCGCCGCAGTATCGATGGCGGCAACCGGTGTCGCCGTGGCCGACGCCACCGATGATTACCCGATACCGAACCGGATGCTGCGGACCACCTGCACGGCCGAGCAGATCATGGCTGCCGTGCGGGACGTCCGGCCGGTCTACTACGAGCGCTACATGATCGACTACAACAACAAGTCACCGGAGGTGCAGACCGCCGCCCGCGACCGCATCCACTGGTTCCTGTCGATGGACTATGCCGGCCGGCGGCAGTACTCCGAGAACATCGCCACCGACATCTACTATGAGCAACTGGCCTTCGCGTGGCCGAACTGGGCGAAGCTGTTTTTCAACAACAAGGGTGTGGCCGCCCGTGCCACCGACGTCTGTGCGCAGTATCCGGTGGACGATCCCGGCGTCTGGAACTGGTGAGACACGCCAGTGCCGGCTGACCGGTAGGTCGGCGTAAATCTGCGACGGTATGGGGTGTGGAGGGTCCGGAGGCATACGCGGGGGTCCTGGCGGAGTACGCCGAGCACCTCGCGTTGGAGCGCGGCCGCTCCGAGCACACCCGCCGGGCGTACCTGGCCGATCTGCGGTCGTTGTTCTCCTTTCTCGACGAGCGCGCCCCGGATGCCGGACTTGACGCGCTGAGTCTGCCGATGCTGCGAGCGTGGCTGGCAGCGCAGGCCACCTCCGGCGCGGCCCGCACCACCGTGGCCCGGCGCACCTCAGCGGCGAAGACGTTCACCTCCTGGGCGACGCGCCGCGGCCTGCTGCTCGCTGACCCGGCCGCCCGGTTGCAGGTGCCCAGGGCCCGGCGCACCCTGCCGGCGGTCTTGCGTCAAGACCAGGCCCTGGCCGCGATGGACGCCGCCGACCTCGGCGCCGAGCAGGGCGATCCGCTGGCGCTGCGCGACCGGCTGATCGTCGAAATGCTGTACGCCACCGGGATCCGGGTCAGTGAATTGTGTGGACTGGACATCGCCGACGTCGACACCGGTCGGCGGCTGCTGCGGGTGCTGGGAAAAGGCAACAAGGAACGCACCGTGCCCTTCGGCACGCCGGCGGGTGCAGCCCTGGGCGCCTGGCTCGCCGACGGCCGACCCACGCTGGTTACGCCTGAGTCCGGACCCGCCCTGCTGCTGGGGCCGCGTGGGCGCCGACTCGACCCGCGACAGGCCCGCACCGTGGTGCACCAGACCATGTCGGCGGTTGCCGGCGCCCCCGATATCGGGCCGCACGGCCTGCGCCACAGCGCCGCCACCCACCTGCTCGAGGGCGGGGCGGATCTGCGCGTCGTTCAGGAGTTGCTGGGCCACACCAGCCTGGCCACCACCCAGCTGTACACCCACGTCACTGTCGCTCGGCTGCGCGCGGTCCATGACCAGGCTCACCCGAGGGCGTAG
>CAMDFY010000114.1 GCA_945897705.1 Bifidobacterium breve
CCGTTGGTCAAGTTGGCTGGCTGGCGGCCACCCGAGACTGGCTGGCGCTGAATCCACAACCGAGATCCGTTTCCGGCCTTCAAGTAGTGAACGTGTCAGCCCCCGGATGGATACTGCCGACGACCGAGCGCCGCCATTGGCGCGGTGCCTTTTCTGTGGAGGACGATCATGGGAAACAGGGCCAACATAGTGCTGGTGGATCGTGACGGCTGGCAGCTGCGCTACTCGCACTGGGCGGGGTGCCGCATGCTGGATGCGTTGCTCGCGGGACCAGACATGGCTGAGCGTTACATTCGCGCGCAGGAGGTCGGGAAATTCTGGACAGACGAGCTATGGGCTGACGGTGGCCTCGTCCTGGATCTCGTTGAGCGCAAGTTGCTGTTCTTCGGCGAGGAACTCATGGCGACCATGAACGAGCGCCGTGCGATTTTCGAGTTGCTGCACATCATGTGGCCGGGCTATTCGATCTCATGGGCCTACGACGCAACCGCTGAAATTGCTGCGTACGTCGGCGCTTCTTTGCCTACGCGTGACAGACCTTCTCGGCCCGAACTGACGCTCGCTGACGACACGGTGCGGTTGCATCATCTCGTCACTATGCTCGGCGCCGACGGAATGACTCGAGCCTGGCCGCTGTGGTGGGGCAGCAGCGCTGCATGGCACGGACCGCGACTTCTCGAGATGCTTCCTGGTACAGGGTTTCGTGCCCTGGAGTTGGGAGGGATTCCGGAGAGTGGTGTGCACGTCGACGTGCTCGGCAAGGCGGTTGGTGTGTGGTTGACCAATCCGGACCCGGGCCTGTTCCGGTGGTTGGGCAGGCTTTGGCCCGGGTGGCGAATCGATCGGTGGGACGATCGCTACGAAGAACAATTCCTCCGGTGCGGACCCAGCATCACCGCACCTGACGTCGATCTCACCTCCGGCGTTGTTGAAGCCGAAGCATGGCTTCGCAAAAGGGTTTTTCAGAGTTATGGGGAAAGTCCCGCGGGCTTTATCAGCCGCCTTGCCGCGCTGTTCGGCTCGTCTGACCCGGTCTCCTCGGAGATGGCTCCAGCGACCCACCGGCCGAATGCCCGGGAGTGGGCAAGCTTTGAACTTGCCTGCGCGCAGGTTCGTGATGGTAGGCGGGCAGCATGATTCAGTCGGTGGTCCGTCACCCAGATCCCTCTTTGAACTGCCGATATTGCTTAAAAGAGTCTTGTTAGCGACAATATACGTATGAGTGAGATGACGACGCTCGCATGTGCCGAGGTCCTCGGGATTTCAGCGCGGCAGGTCGCCCGACTCGCGCGCGCGGGAGAACTTACCGTGAGCCGCACTGTTGGGGGTGCGTTACTCGTCGACGGCGCTTCGGTGCACCGCCTGGCCAAGCATGGGCGCCATAACGGCCGGCCGTGGACAGCGGCCACAGCGTGGGCTGCGCTCGCGTTGCTCTCCGGTGAACGTGTCGATTGGCTGGACGCGGCGGCGATGTCGCGGCTGCGACATCGGCTGCGTGCCAGTAGTGCTTCCGAGCTGTGTTGGACGACGCGCCGCCGTGCCGCCGTGCATCGGATGCGCGGTTGGGGAAAAGACGAGGGTCTGTTGCACTCAGGGGTCAGCGCGTTGCGTGATCCGGCGATGTCGGAACTGTTCGATCTCACGGCAGTCGAGCGGGGAGCCGATGGCTACGTCTGCGCTCGTGACTTCGCCGACCTCGTGACGACGCTGGGACTCGTCGAGGACCGCGACGGTGATGTGACCGTGCGGGTGGTGACCGACGATGCCGGATACGCCGTCGACCACGTGCTCACCGCGGCGGTCGCCGTCGACTTGGCCGAGTCGTTGGATACCCGGGAGTCCGCAGCCGGGCTGCGCGTCGTGGAAGACTTGCTCGACGCCTTCCGGTCCGACAAAACACATCCGCGTCGGCGCTTATCTCCACAAATGGTCTGATGACTTCGTCACCCGACGGTAGGCCACTATGGCGATTGACCGCGCCGGCAGGTGGATGGCCACCGCCATGGCCGCAAGTCGTCGAGATCGTACAAGCCATCCCGCACACCCAGTGGACGCTGGTCGGGGGACTGATGGTGCAACTGCACGCCGCCTATGCCGGATTGCGGCTGACCCGTACTACCCGTGATGTCGACATGATCCTGCATATCGACTCTGGCGCAGCCACATTCGCCGGTGTGCAGCAGGAGTTGGAGCGACTCGGCTACGTGTTGCGTGAACCGGTCGGTGACGGGCCCATACACCGATTCGCTCGCGGATCCCGGGGTGCCGAGACGATCGACGTCATGGTCGCCGACCGCCTATCGCCGAAACAACATCCCAAGGCGTTACGTCGGAAAGTGTTCGCAGTTCCCGGCGGCACCTCGGCGCTGCGCAAGACGTTGAACTGTGAAGTGACGGCCGGTGAGGTCGTCGTAGTGCTCAGTATTCCCGACGTCCTCGGGGCGTTGGTGCTCAAAGGCGCGGCATACGTGGAGGACTCTCGCGACCGGGATCGACACCTCGACGACGCCGCTGTGCTGGCTTGTGCAGTGACCGACCCGATTGGTGATCGTGCCCGGATGATCGGCAGCGACCGCCGGCGGATCGGGGCGCTGTGGAAGGTACTGCAGGACGTCGACCACAAGTCGTGGATAGCCACCGGGACGGATGCCCGCCGAGCCCACGCGGCGCTTCGGGTGCTCGTGAGCGATTGAAGGTCGAAGTGGGTGCCCGTTGGTCTGGGACCGATTTGGGACCACGTGTTCCGCACGCTCCTGAACGACCTGCACGTTCTTGCGCGATCCGGGGGCGCCGACTAACGCGCGTATCGTGCGTGAGCAGGCACAACGTGCCAGACCCATTTCCTGGGGGTCGGCACCCGGCCGCTGGCCCGGTTGGGGCGGGGGATTCGTTCAGGTGCCGCTGCGGAGTCAGACGCCGGTAACTTGTCGGAGTGTGCTGCTTGTCTGATGCGATGGACACCAGCACGTCGTTCGCCTCCGTCGCGGAAACCGACTCCGTGGAGGGGTTTTTCTGGCCGCGCGACCGTTTCTATGACCGGGCGGGCCGGATCATCTCGATATCCCACTGGGCGCAGCTGCGTGGCAACTATGGGTACGCGGCGATCGCAGACTGGCGCGACGAGAGCGGCTCAGCGGTTCGTACGGTCTGGACCGGGTTCGGATTCAACTACGGCCATTCCGAATCGCTGATCTTCGAAACCCACTCCATCGTCGGCGACGAGGCACTCTTCTCTACGTACTGCACCGAGGCCGACGCCCGAAGGGGCCATGACGAAACTGTCTGGCGGATCTCGAAAGGACCGGAACAAGGAGATGAATTCGCTACCCCGCCGGGGGTGACCATTGGTGCGGTGCAATCTCCCCGCTTCTTCGACCGCGAGGGAAATTCGATAACGCTGGCCCAGTGGGCCCAGCTGCGCCGTGACCCGAGCTACTGCACGATCGATCGGTGGCGCGGCGAAGGCGGCGCCCACGTTGAGGTGTACTGGGTAGGGTCCGATCCGTCGCCGCGCCCCAATGCCCGTCGAGTGTCATTCGGACTGTCTGTCGCGGCGTTCGACAACTGTCCGCTACCCGACTCGGAATATCGATTCTTCACCGAGAAACGGGCTCTTGATCACTTTCGCCGGATCGTGCCGCTGGTCGAACGGGGCATCCGCCCCTGGGATGACAGAGAAGTCGAGGCAGCAGGATTCGAACCGTTGGTGCTGCGCGCTTGGTGAGCAATTGCGAGGCGCATTTCACTCAGGAAACTTGGCCCTGTACGGCCGTTGTCCGTTCCCGGACATGTCGGTGGAGGATCTTCTTTCGACCACGGTTCATCAACGCGAGAATTGGCACCGGCGGGACTCGAAGCGCGCCGACTAATACCGTTGGTCGTAGAACACATTCCGGTTTCGTCAGGGAAGGTGCCACCGTTGATGACACGGCAGCTTGGAAATTCTGCGGCCTTCGCCGCCGCCGGACGCATTCTCAGCCGCCCGTTGATGCGACCCGTGACTCGGACCTTCAGCAACCTGCATGCAGCGGTATACCGGTTGACCCGCGGTTCCGCTCAGAGTCGCAAGTACCCCACAATGCTGCTTACGGTCACAGGCCGCAGAAGCGGCAAGGCATACACTGTGCCGCTGATCTACATCAGGGACGGCGAGCGACTCGTGATCGCCGCGGCCTACGCCGGCAGCGATACCGACCCGTCCTGGTGGCGCAATCTGCTGGCTCATCCGCGCGCTGTCGCGCAGGTGAACCGCGACATCTTCACCGTCGAGGCCGAGCTTGCCAAGGCCGACGAACGCCCGGACCTATGGCGGCGCCTTGTCGAGATGTATCCCTACTTCACCGACTACCAGCAGCGCACCAGCCGAGCGATCCCCGTCGTCGTGCTTACACCGCACTGCGGATGAACCTCCGTCTGCCATGATCCCGACAGCCATCTCGGGTGGTGTTGGCCCCGTCGACGAGCGCTCACAGCTGGTCATTGGCCTCGCTCAGTGGCACGAGCAGCCAGGAGCTTGTCTTTCGAAAGTTTCATAATGGGGTCCAGGCTAGTGTTCACAACCCAACCTGCATCGGAGACCATCGTGTCGGAATTGCTCGCGCAATCACTCTCCCTGCCGTGCGGTGCCCGCTTACCGAACCGCCTCGCCAAAGCCGCCATGACGGAAGGCTTGGCTGACCCCGACGGCACGCCGACGGCGGAACTGAACAGGTTGTATGGGCTGTGGAGCGACGGCGGTGCGGGACTGCTGTTATCCGGCAATATCCTTGTCGACGGCGACCACCTTGAGCGCCCGGGCAATGTGATTATTGACCGGGAACCTGATGCCGCAATGCAGGCGGCGCTGTCGCGCTGGGCGGCAGCCGCTACCCGCAATGGCAATCACTTCTGGGCGCAGATCAGCCACGCGGGGCGCCAGACACAGAAAATCATCAATCCTCATCCGAAGGCGCCCTCTGCGGTGAAAGTCGGTTTGCCGGGCGGCCAGTTTGGTGAACCCGTTGCGCTCACAGTTGCGGAGATCGAAGAGATCGTGCGGCGCTTCGGGGTGTGCGCCGCCGCCGTTAAAGCGGCCGGATTCACCGGGGTACAGATTCACGCCGCCCACGGTTACCTGCTGTCGCAGTTTTTGAGTCCGCGCAGTAATCTGCGCGCTGATCAGTACGGTGGCGCACTCGCCAATCGCGCCAAAGCGCTGCTGGATACCGTGCAGACGGTGCGGGCGGCGGTGGGGCCTGACTTCCCTGTGGCGGTCAAACTCAACAGTGCCGACTTCCGGAAAGGCGGATTTGCCTTTGAAGACAGCCTGCAGGTTGCGCAGTGGCTACAAGACGCGGGCGTCGACCTACTGGAAATTTCCGGCGGCACCTACGAGCAGCCGAAGTTGTTGGGCGTTGAGGGTATCGAGGAGGAGGAGCCGCAACACGTCGCACACTCCACCCAGATGCGCGAAGCCTACTTTGTGGATTTCGCACTGGCCATGCGGGAAAAAGTTTCTCTTCCGCTGATGGTGACAGGAGGCTTCCGGCGGCGCGATGTCATGGAACAGGCGATCGGTGGCGGCGGTGCTGACCTGATTGGTGTGGGACGGCCGCTATGCGTGATGACGGATGCGCCCGACCAACTCCTGCATCACCTGGCGGAGCTGCCGCGCTTTGAGGCGCAACTGGCGCTATTTCCAAGCTGGCTGGCGTTTCTCAACAGGATCAAAACCGTGCGCACTTTCGCCAGCTTTGGCGTGCAGTACTGGTACTACGCGCAGCTGGAGATGCTGGGGAACAACGGCAGGGCGGCACCTGACATGACGGTGTTTGCGGCAACTCGCAAGGTCCTTGCGCAACAACGGCGCTGGGTCGCAGCGCGGCGCCGACTGTGAATGCGCCGCAGTCGTCCGACCCGGGCGAGGACCGCTACCACGACTTCCCCGACGGCTTCTTCACCCGATCCGACGAAGGCGACGACCGTGGCTTCTACGGCCAACCGCGGCTGGTGCAGCACATCGACGACGGTGCCATCGGCGCGGTGCGCGACCTCTACGACGAGCTCGGCCTGTACGGCGAGGTACTCGACCTGTGCAGCTCGTGGGTGTCGCATCTGGCTCGAACCCCGCAGCGGCTGGTCGTGCTCGGCATGAACGCCTTTGAGCTCGACCAGAACCCGCAGGCGCACCAGCGGGTCGTCCATGACCTCAACCGCGAACCCGCGCTGCCGTTCGCCGACGCCTGTTTCGATGGGGCGATGTGCACGGTGTCAGTCGACTACCTGGTACGGCCCCTTGAGGTGTTCGACGAGGTGGCCCGGGTGCTGCGGCCCGGCGCACCGTTCGTGTGCACGTTCTCCAATCGGTGCTTCCCGACCAAGGCGATCCGGGGCTGGCTCGCTACCGACGACGGGTTCCACGTACAGCTCGTGGCCGAGTACTTCCGCCGGTCGGCCGGCTGGGACCAGCCGCGCATCGACCAGCGTCCGACGCCGTGGCCGGGCGACCCACTCTTCGCCGTGTGGGCCCGCCGCTCATCACGCGCCTGAGGGGTTGGTTCACAGCCCGAAGAACGCCAGCGCCTGCGCGATATAGACCACGTAGGGCGTCGGACTGTATGGGCCCGGCTGATTTTGGCTGAGTACGACGCCGACCAGGCCGGTGGTGGGGCTGACGAAGAATGTCGTGCCATAGAAGCCCGACCACCAGTAGTCGCCGGTGCGGTCGAACGTGGCTGTCGCATCGCCGTCGACGACCACCGCCATGCCCAGTCCCCAGCCGAGTCCCTCGATGCCCTCATCGACGAGTACGCCCGATTGCACGGCGGGTTGTGTCATCAGGGCGACGGTTTCCGGCTTGAGGATCTGGGTGTCTTGATATGTGCCGTCATTCCAGAGCATCAACGCGAACCGCAGGTAATCCCCGGCAGTGGAAACGAGGCCGCTGCCGCCCGGCGTCCAGCCCAGCGAATCACCGCTCGGACGTTCGACAGCTACGAGGCGGCCGGCCGAATTCTGGGTGTACATGGTGGCGAGTCGGTCGCGCGGGGATTCGGCCGTCAGGAACTCGGTCGACGTCATACCGAGCGGATTGATAATCCGACCCGTGACGAAATCTCCGAAGGTCTCGCCGGCGGCCACTTCGACCACGCGGGCGAGTACGTCTGCGGACCAGCCGTAGCGCCAGACGTCGCCGGGCTGCTCGTAGAGTGGCGCGGTCAGGATCCGATCGACCCGCGTCTCCAGGGAGCCCGAGCCGGCGTAGAGGTTGTTCGCGGCCCAGATGCGGTCGAGATCCGACGTGGCGGCGTTTCCGCCGATGCCCGATGCGAACTTCAGGAGGTCTCGCACCGTCAGCGGGTTGTCGAGCGGACCGCTGGGGATCGTCCCATCCGGCAACGCGGTCTGGCTCGTGGCGACGCGCAGGTTCGCGGCGGCGGGGATGTACCGCGACACCGGATCGTCGAGGCCGAGGCGGCCCTCTTCGACGAGGATCATCGCCGCGACCGCGGTGA
>CAMDFY010000115.1 GCA_945897705.1 Bifidobacterium breve
TCTTCGCCGGCGCCGTCGCCGCCGGGATACGTCAGGTGGTGATCCTGGCGTCGGGTCTGGACTCCCGTGCCTACCGGCTGGAGTGGCCGGCGGGCACCGTGGTCTACGAGATCGACCAACCCAAGGTGCTGGAGTACAAGGCGGCGGCATTGGCCAAGTGCGGTGCCGAGCCAACCTGTAGCCGGCGCGCGGTTGCCATCGATCTGCGGCAGGACTGGCCGGCAGCGCTGACGGCGGTTGGGTTTGATCCCGGTGCGCCCACCGCATGGCTGGCCGAGGGTCTGCTGATGTACCTCCCGGCCGAGGCCCAGGACGGGCTCTTCGAGCAGATCACCACACTCAGCGCCCCGGGTAGTCGGCTGTCGGTGGAGGCGATCCGCCATCATGACGAAGAGCGCCGCGAGCGGATGCGGGAGCGTTGGCAGAAGATGGCCGACGATATCGGTATCGAGCGCAATGTCGACATCGCCGACCTGACCTACAACGACCCGGACCGGGCCGACGCCACCGAGTGGCTCGGCGCGCACGGGTGGGACGCGTCCGGCACCTCATCTACCGACGAGATGCGCAGGCTGAACCGCTGGACCGAGGTACCCGAAGAGGACTATCAGGACGGGTTCTCCACCTTCGTTATCGCGCAGCGCACCCCTTAGGATTATCCGCAGCAACCCGAGAGAGGACCCCCATGCCAGGAGTGCAGGACCGAGTCATCGCCGTCACCGGTGCAGGCGGCGGACTGGGCCGCGAATACGCCATGACCCTGGCTCGCGAGGGTGCCAGCGTGGTCGTCAACGACCTCGGTGGTGCCCGGGACGGAACCGGCGCCGGTTCGGCGATGGCTGATCAGGTGGTCGCCGACATCAAGGCGGCCGGTGGGCGTGCGGTGGCCAACTACGACTCCGTTGCTGACGCCGCGGGTGCGGAGAACATCGTCAAAACCGCGCTCGAGGAGTTCGGCGCCATCCACGGCGTGGTGAGCAACGCCGGCATCCTGCGTGACGGAACGTTCCACAAGATGACCGCTGAGTCGTGGGACTCGGTGCTCAAGGTCCATCTCTACGGCGGCTACAACGTCATTCGCGCCGCCTGGCCGCATTTCCGCGAGCAGTCCTACGGCCGCATCGTGGTGGCGACCTCCACCAGTGGACTGTTCGGCAACTTCGGTCAGGCCAACTACAGTGCCGCCAAACTCGGTCTGGTCGGGTTGATCAACACCCTCGCCCAGGAGGGCGCCAAGTACAACATCAAGGCCAACGCCGTCGCGCCGATTGCAGCCACTCGGATGACCGAGGACATCATGCCGCCGGAGATCTTGGAGAAGCTGACTCCGGAATACGTCGCACCGGTGGTCGCCTATCTGTGCACTGAAGAAGTGCCCGACAGCGCCTCGGTGTTCATCGTCGGCGGCGGCAAAGTTCAGCGCACGGCGCTGTTTCAGAACGAGGGTGTCACCTTCGACGAGGTGCCCAGCGTCGATGACGTCGCGGCGCAGTGGTCGACGATCGACGATATGTCGGCGGCGAAGCGGGCTTCGTTCAAGCTCTGATCGTTCCCAGCGCGGCGATTGCCAGACCCAGTGCGAGGGTGAATATCCACAGCGGTCGGGCGGCGATGGTGAAATCACCTGCCGGGGGCGATAACGCGCCGGTGGCCAGCACCCCGCTGAGTGCAACGCCGAGACTGATGCCGATCTGCTTGCCGGTGCTGGTGACGCCCGCAGCCGAACCAGCTCGGTCCTGCGGCACACTGCTCACCGCGGCGTAGTTGATCGGCACCGTGACCATCCCGAAGGTGATGCCGAAGGCGACGCAGATCAGGATCAGCAGCCACCGCGGTGCCGTCGGGTCCAGAAATGCCAGCATCGCTGACATCACCACGGTCATCAGTCCGGCGATCAGCAGTGGCGGCCGGTTTCCGAACCGACTGACCAGTCGGCCCGAAATCGGCGAGAACACTAGGACGGCGATGCCCACCGGCAGAAGCAACAGTCCTGCGTGCACAGCGGTGTAACCTCGCCACCCCTGAAGGTAAATCGACATCATGAACAGAAACGCTCCCCACACAGTGAAGACGCTCAGGGCGATCGCCGTTGCCGCGGCGAAGGGTGTGGACCGGAAGAGCCGAAGGTCGATGAACGGATCAGCGTGCCGTGACTCGTGGCGCAGGAAGCCCAGGAAGGCCAAGACCGAGGCGGCTGCAGTCACCTGTATCCAGGGATGTGTCCAGCCCCGGCCGGGGCTCTCGATCAGGATGAATACCAGGCCGAACAGGCTGCCGGTAGCCAGCAACTGCCCGAGCAGATCAGTGCCCCGACTGGTCGAGGTTCCACTGTCCGGCACGAGCAGCGCGCATGCGACCACGGCCACCGCACCGATCGGGAGATTGATCCAGAACACCCCGCGCCAGCCGACGGTCTCGATGAGCACGCCGCCAACGATGGGCCCCAGGGCCAGCGCGGCGCCGAATACCGCCCCCCAGATTCCGATGGCGCGGGCCCGCTCAGTGGGTTCGACGAAGACCTGGCTGATGATCGCCAGTGCGACCGGATTCATCATCGAGGCGCCGACCGCCTGAATTAAGCGCGCGGCGATGAGGACGTCGATGGTGGGGGCCAGACTGCACAGCAGCGAGCCGAGCATGAAGACGGTCGTACCGATCTGCAAGACCCGCCGGCGACCGAATCTGTCGCCGGCCTCACCACCCAGCAACTGCAGGGATGCCACGCCCAGTGCGTAGATGGCGATGGTCCACTGCGCATGCGCGGCGGTGGCGCCCAGTTCGGTGCGAATCGACGGAATCGCGAGGTTGACGATGGTGAGATCCATGATCGTCATCAGCACACTGAGGCAGCAGATCGCCAGAATGCCGACCTTGCGGCGGGTGCTCACCCGACGAACTTACCGGCCCACCCGCACGCGTCACCGATGACGTTTCGGTAGGTTCGTCCGATGAGCATCGGCGGCCTGATCCTCGTCGCCGTGGCGATCGCGATCGGCCTCGTCGGCATCCTGGTGCCATTTCTGCCGGGGACCCTGCTGGTCTGGGCGGCGATCGCGGTCTGGGCATTTGTCGAGCAGGCCACCCCCGCCTGGGTGGTCCTCGGTGTCGCCACCGCAGTCTTGGCGGCGAGCCTGCTGGTGAAGTACCTGTGGCCGGTCAAACGGATGCGCGCGGCCGACGTCAGTGGCTGGACGCTGACCGCCGGCGCGGTGGCCGGCGTGATCGGGTTCTTCGTGATCCCGGTGGTCGGTCTGCTCGTCGGGTTCGTGGCCGGGGTCTACCTGGCCGAGTTGGCAACCCGCCGCGACCGCCATCGGGCCTGGGCATCGACGGTGCACGCCGTCAAGGGTGCGGCGCTGTCGGTGGGAGTGGAACTGGCCGGCGGACTTCTCGCGACCGTGGCGTGGGTTGTCGGGGTAGTGCTAACCCATTGAGTAGTGCTAACCCATTAGCGCTGTGCGCAGCCGCGCCACGTCGTCGGTGCTCACCCCGGACGCCCGCAGGTAGGCGTCCAGACCGCCGTACTGCTCGTCGACAACGCGCCGGGACGTGCTCAGATAGTCCTCTCGCACCCCGAGCACCTCATCGGTGAGTCGCGACTGCATGAACGACACCACCTCGTCGGTCACGCCCTCACGGCTGCGCGTGGTCTGCAGAATGTGATCGCGCAATCGATCGGTTGCGCCATTGCTGTGCAGGTAATCGTTGAGGATTGCGTCTTGATCAACGCCGGCGGCCTCGAGTGCGACCGCGACGGCGAATCCGGTGCGGTCTTTACCGGCGAAGCAGTGCACCAGTACGGCCTTGTCGTCTGCCAGCAGGGTGATGATCTTCTTCACCGCGCGCTGCGCACCGCCCAGTGTGGGGAACCGCTCGTATTCGTTTGTCATCCACCGCTGTCCCGCCTCGGCGGGTTCTTCGTCGGAGTACTCCGTCATCATCTTCTGCCAGGCGGTCTCGTGCGGCGCTTCTTCGGGCTCCCCGGATTCGGAATGCGTGTGCGAGACCTCCGGGAACGGAAGGTGATGGAGCACAACAGTATCGGGCACTGCGCCGGGGCCGCGCCGCGCCAACTCAGCCGGGGAACGTAGATCAGCCACATCGGTCACGCCGAGCGCTGTCAGTGAGCTGCGGCCGAGGTCGTCGAGCTTGCTCAACTCGCTGGACCGGTACAGTCGGCCCGGCAGGATCTCCGTCGTCTGTGCGACATCGCGGAAGTTCCACGCCCCGGAGAGCCTTTCGTGGTCGGTCCCGTTGCCTGGGCTCACCCGCCGGTCACCGCTGCGGCCAGTGCGCTCTTCTCCCGGCCGATTTCGGCCCGTGCGACGGTGCGGATGTGTACCTCGTCGGGCCCGTCGAAGATTCTCATGGCGCGGTGCCAGCCGTACATCCGGGCCAACGGGAAGTCGTCGCTCACGCCGCCGCCGCCGTGCACCTGAATGGCGCGGTCGATCACGGTGCAGGCCATCAGTGGAGCCACCGCCTTGATCTGAGATACCAGGCTGAACGCCGCGCGGTTGCCGTGTTCATCGATCGTCCATGCCGCCTTTTCACACAGCAACCGGGCCTGGTCGATCTCATTGCGGGACAATGCGATCTGTTGCTGGACCATGCCCTGCTCGGCGAGTGGCTTCCCGAAGGCGATCCGGGTGCGGGCCCGTTCGGTCATCAGTGCCAGCGCACG
The DNA here is from genome assembly GCA_945897705.1 of Bifidobacterium breve. Lineage (GTDB taxonomy): Bacteria > Actinomycetota > Actinomycetes > Mycobacteriales > Mycobacteriaceae > Mycobacterium > Mycobacterium aquicola. The sequence goes on from CAMDFY010000115.1 coordinate 4,685, forward strand.
CTCGGCCACCCCGATTGCGCGCATGCAGTGATGGATGCGGCCCGGACCCAACCGGGCCTGGGCGATCGCGAAACCCATGCCCTCCTCGGCGAGCAGATTCGACGCCGGGACCCGGACGCCTGAGTAGAGCACCTCGGCGTGGCCGTGTTGATCCTGCCAGCCGAACACCGACGTGGAGCGCACGATGTCCACACCCGGGGTGTCCGTGGGCACCAGGATCATCGACTGCTGCTGGTGGGACGCGGCGTCGGGATTGGTCCGGCCCATCACGATCAGCACCTTGCAGCGCGGATCGTTGGCGCCCGAGGTCCACCATTTCCGGCCGTTGATGATGTAGTCGTCGCCGTCGCGGGTGATCGCAGTCTGGATGTTGCGGGCGTCGCTGGAGGCCACCGCGGGCTCAGTCATGGAGAACGCGCTGCGGATCTCACCGGCGAGCAACGGTTCGAGCCACTGCTTCTTCTGTTCGGCGGTGCCGAACATATGCAGCACCTCCATGTTTCCGGTGTCGGGGGCGGCGCAGTTGATCGCCTCCGGCCCGATCTCGGTGCTCCAGCCGGTCAGTTCCGCCAACGGCGCGTATTCAAGGTTGGTCAGTCCGGATTCGGCGGGCAGGAATAGGTTCCACAGCCCGCGTTCCTTGGCCTTCGTCTTGAGTTCTTCGACGACCGGCGGAACGGTGAAGTCACCCGGACCGGCCGCGGCCCGGTAGGCGTCATAGGTTTCCTCGGCAGGCACCACATGATCGACCATGAACTCGGTGAGGCGCTTGTGGTAGTCGGCCGCCTTGGCGGACATGGCGAAGTCCACTGCTCATTCCTTCCACTGATGTGGTTGTGGTCGTCAGCCTATGCCAGGGCTGAGTCCACCGACCGGGCAGCATCGTGTCCGGACTCGATCGCCCCGTCCACCCAGCCCGACCACACCCCGGCGAAGTCCGCACCGGCCAGATGGATTGCGCCCCAGCGTGATTCGACGCGCCCGTGGAGGCGTGGTTGTCCGGGTCGCAACGCCACCCAGGTGCCCTTCGAGTAAGGGTCGGCGATCCAGTCGTGGCCGTAGATCTCCTCGACGGTGGCGTCCAGTTTCAATTCGTCGAGCCCGGCCTGCAGGAGATCGGGCCGGTCGACGGCCAGGTGCGGCGCCAGGCCGAAGGAGGCCATGATGGCGCGCTCGCCGCCCGCCTCGGTGACCGTGCCCTTCCAGGTGGCCTCGATTACCCCGGGCCAGCCCATCGCGAACACGTGATGCAGCCCAGCCAGCTTGGACCAGACCTTGACGCACCGGCCGGTGTGTCCCTCGCTGACCAACTGGGCCAGGCTGGGTGGAAGTTCCGGGGTGAACGCGATATCGCCCAAGGTGTTCAGCGGCGCGGCCAGGATGACCTGCCGGGCCGAGTAGCGCGAGCCGGCCGCGGTGACGACCTCCACACCGGCGGATGATTGCGTCACCGAGGTGACCGGTTCGCTGAGCCGGATGTGCTCGGCGATCTCGGTGGCAACACGCTCGGCGAGGCCACCGCTGCCGATGTCGACCCGGGCCAGAGAGGCGAAGAAGGAGTAGTCGGGGTTGTGGTCGAAGCCCGCGATCTCGCGCAGATAGACCAGGGCCGAAAATTCCTCGGGCAGGGCTCCGGTCAGTGTGTAGGACTGGGCGCGGAGAAGATCGGCGATGGCCGGCGGGGCGTCGAGCTTGGCCAGGTACTCGCTGAACGGGATGTCGAGGTGGGCGGTGCTGTCCTGGGTGAAACCCTTGGCGAACACCACCGGAGCGATGTCGGCCCGCAGCCGGTTCAACACCTGCTCTAACTCGTTCATGTCGATCAGGCCGTCGGGTTCGTCACCGTCGGCATGCCGACCATCGAGGTACCAGCGGCTGGCGCCGCCCTTGTCCGCCTCGACGAACCGTGCGCCGTACCGGGCCACCTCGGCCGCCATGAAGTGGTGCCGCGCCGGGTCGAACCATTCGGCTCCGAGGTCGATCACGACGTCGGTGCCGGGGAACGTGCCCGAGTAGGTGCGGCCTCCCGCGCGGTCCCGCGCCTCGAGGACGACCACGTCGCGCCCCGCTTCGATCAGATCGCGTGCGGCCACCAGGCCCGCGAAGCCCGCTCCGATGACCACGACATCCCAGACCCCGGCTGAATCCATGGCCCGGATTCTTTCACGCCGCTGCCCATTCCGGGGCCCGATGGTCAGGGCCCGACAGTTAGGGTGTCACGAGCATCGGGTAGGCCCAATCCTAGGAAGCACGTGCACAGGTCATGACGAACACCGATACGACAGGTTCCACCGGCACGACAGTTGGCGTCGTCGTCGAGTCGGAGCCCGATGAACGCCGGGTGGCGCTGGTTCCCAAAGCGGTCTCGACGCTGGTGAACGCCGGCGTCGCCGTGGTGGTGGAATCCGGCGCCGGTGACGCCGCGCTGCTGCCCGACGATCTGTACACCGCCGCGGGTGCGGTGATCGGCGACGCCTGGGGATGCGACGTGGTGGTGAAGGTGGCGCCGCCGACGGCGGCCGAGGTAGCGCGGCTGCGTTCGGGGCAGACCCTGGTCGGTTTCCTCGCTCCTCGCAACGCCGACAATCAGATCGGCGCGCTCACAAGTGCCGGCGTGCAGGCGTTCGCGGTCGAGGCCATCCC
>CAMDFY010000116.1 GCA_945897705.1 Bifidobacterium breve
CCGGCCACCAGCAGCAGGACCCACATGCCGAGCGTGGCGAAATACCGTGGACCCCGGACCCGGCGCGCCACGTAGCGGCCCGGCGCGACAGCGTAGCCCTCGAACGAATCAGTCAGGGCAGCAACGGTTTCCGGCCCGCTCATCGGGCCGTCGATCGGGCGATCACGATGTTCTTGACCAAATTCTCCAGATTCGGGCTGCCAAGACCGGTCACCATGTCGTAGCCCGAATTGCCGGGACTGACCGCGTTGCCGCCGAGTCGGATGTCGCGGAAACCTGGCACCGCCGCACCCCTGGCTATCTGATAGAGCAGGGGGTTGAATTCGCCCAGCGGGGACAGTCCGCTGGCGTTGAGAAGTTCGTTGACCAGGGCCGCCATCCCGGCCCATAGGGGCGCGGCTTGAGATGTTCCGCCGCCGACGACCACCTGCTGCCGGAACACGAATTTGACGCCGGTGAAAGGGTCGGCCACCGCCGAAACATCAGGCACCAGTCGCCGGTCGACCGGGCCGGCCTCAGGGTTGACGTCCTGCCACGACGGACGGCCGAACAACTGGGAGGCCCCACCGGCACTGCCCTGGGTCAATGGCACGTCGTACCAGGACTGCTCGCCGAGCCAGCCACCGTCGCCGTCGGTGGACAGCGTGGTGCCACCGACGGCGACCATCTCCGGCACCGACGCGACCGCGTCGACTCCCACATCGTCCGGGGTTGGCGGGTCCGACCAGTTCTTGTTGCCCCGGCATTCCAGACCAGCGAGGTCGCCGGTGGCGTCGAAGGCCGTTGTTCCGCGCCGAAGCGCCGCGGCCAGGGCCGAGCGCACGGGGGCGAGATCGGCGGCGGTCATGAGCCGATCGCATCCCCAGCCAATCGAGAAGCTCCAGATCGCTCCGGGAAATTCGCGGTCGACAGTTTCCATCAGCCGGCCCAGTTTCTCGTAGGTGCCACCGCCCTCGACAGTCGGTCTTGCATTGACGAGTACCAGTTTGGCGCCGGGCGCGACGGCATGAACCATCTGCAGGTCCATCGTTGACTCCCCGCTGCGCTGGCTCGGCATCCCCCCGACCACCTGCGGGGTGAATCGCGGCAGGTCGAACCACTCGGCGAAGCTGTCCATGTCCTCCTGGTCGAATCCGTCGAAGCTGAACACCACGACCGTCTGGCCGGCGCCTGTGTAATCGGCGCTCAGTGGCGCGATGTTGTAGGCCTTCAGTAGTTGGTTGGGCAACAGGCCGCCGTCGGGGACGTCGAGTGGCAGGGTGGGTGGACGGTCTTCGCGGAACGGCGTGTAACTCAGAATTCGGCCGAGGCCGACGACCTCGCCGCGGGCCGCATCCGGGATTTCCGGCTGGTGTGGCGAGGCATAGAAGACCTCACCCCCATCGGGACCGCCGCGGGGTCGGTAGTCGTGCACCGCAACGTTGAATGAACCCGCGACCGCCCCGGGCGGACCTTCGATGATGGCCCACGCGTCGCCGTCGCGCCATCGCACGGACAGGCCCCGGTCCGCGGCCCAATCGGTCAACTCGTTAGGCCGGGTGGCCCGGGCCAGTGCGGCGGTGAGTTGCACCCGATCAACCCGCGCGGGGCCGAGGTCCACGGCCTCGGCGAGAAGTCGCCCGTACGGACCGCCGATGAGACCTGTCGTAGCGTGCGTCCGGTCAGCGGCCAGCGACCCGAGACCGAGGATCATGACGCTGAGAAGTCCCGCGGCCGCAACCGGCCAATGCCGTGGGCTGACCATGCGACCAGCATCGATCAGCCATCCGCTTCGCCGCAAGGGGATTCAGACCCGGATAGTCAACTGGGCGTAAATCAGCGGCGCGATCTTCGCCGCCATGTAGGCGTGTCCCGCATCGGTCGGGTGTACGCCGTCCTGACCTATCAGGTCCTCGCGGCCGACGAACCAGTTCTGGGCGATCGGGTCGGCGAACGCCGCACCGAACGCGGCGGCCTGATCACGCAGGCTGTCGCGGATCTTCAGCACCTCCGGCGACGGACTGGCGGTCGGCCACGGCGGACCGATCACCAGAACCTTCGCCCCCGGCGCGGCGAAACGAGCCAGTTGGAAGGTGTCGGCGGCAAGCGCGGGAAACCTTTGCGGGTCCACCGGTTGGTCGTTGCGCGACCCGAAGAAAACGATCAGGGCGTCACTGCGGCGAACCGCGCGCGCCGTCAGATCTTCGAAAACGCTGCCGCCGTCTCCCCGCTGTCCGTAACCGGCCCCGCCCTCTGCGGCGATGTCGGCGTCGATGTCCACCCCTTCAAGGGCCAGCAGTCCGCGCACAAGTTCCGGCCACGCACGTCTACCGTTTCCGCCTTCGTCTGATCCGGCGGTATAGGAATCCCCAATGACAGCGATCCGACTGGCCGATGTACCGACGGCGGCGGGCGCGGCGAGACCGACCCACGACACCGCACAGACGATCAACGCCGCCATGCCGCGAAGTCCTCGTTTACTCACCGGCACTCACCCCTTGCAACCCGGGCTTAGCCTAAGGTCGTTTTGCCGCCCAGTCCGTGAGGCGCGCAGTGCACTTCGGCGACGCCGCGGCCGAGATCCCGCTACAGGACGTCGAGGATGTCGTTCTTCAACGCCTCCGCCTGGGTACCGAACACCGCCTGCACACTGTTGCCGACCTCGATCACACCGGCCGCGCCCAGCGTTTTCAAACGGGCCTGATCGACCTTCGTCGGATCGGCGACGTCCATCCGCAACCGGGTGATGCACGCATCGACGTTGACCAGGTTCTCCCGGCCACCGAACGCGGCGATCAACTGCTCGGCCTTGCTGTCCGCCCGCGTCGTGGCGCCGGTGACGGCGGTCGCCCCCACCGGTACAGCGGTCGCAGCATTGGGGCCCTCGCTGAGATTGGCCCTCTCCTCGTCCTCGAAATCCGACTCGATCTCGCGACCGGGGGTCCGCATGTTCCATTTCGTGATGGCGTACCGGAACAGCAGGAAGTAGATGACGAAAAACGCCAGCCCCATGCCGATCAGCAGCGGGACGTTCTTGGCAGCCGGCGCGGTGCCGTACAACAGGAGGTCCATCAGTCCAGCCGAGAACGAGAACCCGAGATGGATGTCGAGCTGGTAGGCGATCGCGAGCGATAAACCGGTCAGGATCGCGTGCACGACGTACAGCGGAAACGCCACGAACATGAAGGCGAACTCCAGTGGTTCGGTGACTCCGGTGAGGAACGCCGTTAGCCCGGCCGCCGAGAGGATGCCGAAGGCCACCTTCTTCTGCTTGGCGTTGGCCACCAGGATCATCGCCAGCGCCGCACCCGGCAGACCGAACATCAGGATCGGGTAGAAGCCCGCGGTCAGATGCCCGCCAGCCGGGTCGCCGGCGGTGAACCGGGTCAGCTCTCCGGTGGCGACCGTACCGTCGGGCTTGGTGAAGCTGCCGTAGATGAACCAGATGAAGGAGTTCAGAATGTGGTGCAGGCCAATGGGAATCAGCATTCGATTGGCGAATCCGTACACGAATGCACCCAATGCGCCTGAGGCGCCGATGAACTTCCCCAGTCCGGTTAGGCCGGCGTCGAACAGCGGGTAGCAATAACTCATCGCAAAGGCGATCACCAAGCTCACCAACGAGACGATGATCGGCACGAAACGCCGACCGCCGAAAAAGCCAAGATACGGCGGCAACGAAATGGTGTGGTAGCGGTCGAACAACACAGCGGTGATCAACCCGATGATGATGCCGCCGAGAACGCTGTAGTTGATCATCGCCTGTTTGCCGGCTTGGTCGAGCACTCCGTCCAGCACGAACGGCGACATGGTCTTAAAGACCGCCTGCATCACCAGATAGCCGACTACGGCAGCCAGTGCAGTGGAACCATCGGCCTTGCGAGCGAAACCGATTGCCACACCGACGGCGAACAACAGGGCGAGGTTATCGAACAACGCGCCACCGGCCGCGCTCATCGCCTGGAAGAACGGGCCGATCACCGGGGCCTTGATCCGGCCCAGCAAGTCGTCCTGGCCCAGTCGCAACAGGATGCCGGCCGCCGGCAGCACGGCGATCGGCAACATGAGGCTCTTGCCCAGCCGCTGCAACTGCGCGAAGCCAGGAATGTTGAGTCCTGACTTCGGTTGTGCGCCTGAGGCTTTGATTAGTTCAGTCATATCCGCCGGGCCTTCCTTTATCGCAGCTCAGCGGAAGTTTAGACCCCATTACCTGACGTGAGAGTCAGTTTTGGCCTCCCAGGACCAAGCTGGTCTCTATCCTTCATGACACACGCCCTCTGCACGAAGGAGACTCAATGGGTTCGACACCTGTGCTGGCCCCGGTCGATGGCCGCGCGATCGCACTAGCCGACGTCCCCGATCCGGTCTTCGCGCAAGGCATGGTGGGGCACGGGGCCGCCATCGACCCGCCCCACCAGGTCCTCGACGCGGTGGCCCCGGTGAGTGGCACGCTGCTGCGACTCATGCCACACGCCTACGTCATCATGACCACCGACGGGGTCGGCATTCTCGTGCACCTGGGTCTGGACACCGTCTCGCTCAACGGTGCGGGTTTCACCGCGCTCGTCAGCCAGGGCGACGTGGTGAGCGCAGGCCAGCCGGTGATCACCTACGACGTTCCGGCAATCGTCGCAGCGGGCTTGAGCCCGGTGGTTCCGGTGGTGGTCATGGACGAGCGCGAGGCATCGAACATCACCGTCGGTGAGGCCGTCAGCTCCGGAGCCGAAATCAGCCCGGGCGCATTGCTATTCACTGCCGGTAAGTAGCGGCGGCAATGGAAGTTATCATCGGGCGCGACACCGCGGAGCTCGCCCACGTCGGCGCGGACGCCTTCGAGTCACTGCTGAACCGCAAGCCCGACGCGGTGCTGGGCCTTGCCACCGGATCGTCCCCACTGTCCATCTACGACGAACTCGCGGCACGGTGCCAGGCCGGCCGGGTGTCGTTCGCCAAAGCCCGCGGATTCACCCTCGACGAGTACGTCGGCCTTCCTGCCGACCACCCGGAGAACTACCGCAACGTCATCAACACGGTGTTCGCCTCCCGGGTCGATTTCGCGCCGGGCGCCGTGGCCGGACCAGACGGTCTGGCCACCGACATACCGGCCGCATGCGCGGCCTACGAGGAGGCGATCCGGGCGGCCGGCGGGATCGACCTGCAGATCCTGGGGATCGGGACCGATGGACACATAGGGTTCAACGAACCGGGGTCATCGCTGGCCTCACGCACCCGGATCAAGACCCTGACCCGGCAGACCCGAGTCGACAACGCCCGGTTCTTCGGCGACGACGTCGACGCGGTGCCCGCACACTGCCTGACCCAGGGCCTGGGAACCATCATGGCCGCCCGGCACGTGGTGCTGGTGGCCACCGGCCGCAGCAAGGCCGAGGCGGTGCATCAACTGGTCGAAGGAGCGGTGTCGGCAATGTGGCCGGCGAGCATCCTGCAGCACCACCCCCATGCAACGGTGCTACTCGACGATGCTGCGGCACACCGCCTGCAACTCGCCGACTACTACCGGGAGACCTATCGATCCAAGCCCGATTGGCAGGGCATCTGAGGTGCTGCTGACCGCCGGTACGGTGCTGACCGGCCAAGAGTTGTTGCGGCCCGGCTGGATTGAGGTCTCCGGCACGACAATCACTGCGGTCGGCCCGGGCTCTCCGGGCCGGGTGGCCGATCACGATCTTGGCGCCGTCACGGTGGTCCCGGGATTCGTCGACACCCACGTACACGGCGGCGGCGGTGCGAGTTTCTCGGCCGGCCGCGACCAGACCGTCACTGCCGTAACTCTGCATCGCCGGCACGGCACCACCACACTGGTGGCCTCACTGGTCACAGAGAGTCCCGGCGACATGCTGCGGCAGGTCGCGACGTTGGCGGATGACGTCCGGTCGGGCCTGATAGCCGGTATCCATCTCGAGGGACCGTGGCTGGCTGAGACGCGTTGCGGGGCACATGATCCCGCACTGCTTCGCGACCCCGAACCGGCAGAGCTGCGCCGCGTCCTACGCGCCGGCGACGGGACCATCCGGATGGTGACCCTGGCTCCCGAGCGCAGCGGTGGAATCGAGGCGATCCGCCGGATCGTCGATGCCGGCGCGGTCGCGGCAGTCGGCCACACCGAGGCCACCTACGCGCAGACCTGCGCCGCGATTGAGGCCGGAGCGACGGTAGGTACCCATCTGTTCAACGCAATGCGACCGATCCACCACCGCGAACCGGGCCCGGTCGTCGCCTTGCTCGAAGATCCGCGGGTAACGGTCGAATTGATCGCCGACGGGGTCCATGTCGACGCCGCCCTCTACCGTCACGTGACCACCAGTGCCGGAGCGGGCCGGGTATCGCTGGTCACCGATGCGATGGCGGCCGCGGGCATGGACGACGGGGCCTACCGGATCGGTCCACTGGCCGTCGATGTCACCGACGGCGTGGCACACCTGGCCGGTACCGACACGATCGCCGGCAGTACCGCGACGATGGACACGCTGTTCCGCTTCGCCGTTACCCACAGCCGCCTGCCCCACGACGGGGCGATGCAGCTTGCGGTGCTCCAGTCGTCGATCAACCCGGCCCGCGCTCTGGGCCTGCCCAGCCCGGCGCTGCAGCCAGGCGCCCGAGCCGATCTGGTGGTGCTCGACACGAACCTGGAAGTAGACGCGGTGCTGTGTGACGGTGGCTGGATCGACGAATCGGTCTCGAACGACTAACGATTGGGCTTTGGCTCGGCAACGTCCCGATTCTCCGCTGGCCCGCCGACGTAATCCTGTGCTCTGGTGGAAACTGATGAACACCTCTGCTGTGCCTAAACCGGGTCTGATCGCTGCCGCACTGGCCATATCGGCGATGATCGCCATCGGCGTGCCACTGGCCCTGGCCGCACCCACCGCGGTGCCACCGTCGGACAGTCAGGGCTACCTCGACTCCACCGCCCGGTGCGCCAAGCCCGACACCGCGGTGGTTTTCGGCACCACCGAGACCTCGCGGGTGGCGATCTGCCAGACCGCCGGCGGCGAGTTCGAGTACCGCGGTGTCCGGGTGCGCGACGGCGCGCGGCTGATCGTGCCGGCGTCGCGGATCTCCGACGAGGTTTTCGTGGCCAAGAACGACGGGGTGACCTATACCGTCACCGCTGAGGCGCTGAGCGTCAGTGCCAACGGTGACACGTTCCGGACCCAGTCGTGGACCGACTTCAACAGCCCGCAGGCGCCGGCGAGCACGACATCGGGCAGCACGAGCGCCAAACCGAGTACGGCGGGCCCCGCTACAACATCAGGACCCACAGCATCGAAGACCACGGC
>CAMDFY010000117.1 GCA_945897705.1 Bifidobacterium breve
ACCCGTTCGTCGCCGAAACCTCGGTCGATCCGGTCCCGGACATAGGCCAGCTCGACCACCTGAAGCGCGAACTTCTTTACCGCCGACCCGGCCGGGCGCCCGCCGAACCGCAGTGCGGCCGCAACGGCCGTCTTCCGGGACCGCAACGAACCCAGCCAACTCGCCTCAACCGGCGTCAGCATCCCGGTGGCCACCATGTGGGGCAGTTTGTCGGCGACGATCCGCTGTTCGCGGCGTCGGCTGGTGATCGCCAGCACGATCGCCAGCGCGAAGATTGGCATCATCCACAGCACATAGACACCGAGATAAGTGTTCGCCCCCAGCAGTGCCGAGCCATTCCACAGCCCGTGCATGACCACCGCCCCCAGGTAGCCGAGCAACAGATAACCCAGCTTGCCCAGGATGTTCCGTTGGTGCAGGGCGAAGTACACCCCGATGCCCAGCATGGTGGTGAAGAGCGGATGTGCGAAGGGGCTGATCACCAGGCGCAGGGCGGCAATCGTCAGTGTTTCGCCGAGGGACTCGCCGCTGGCGATGTAGAAGATGTTTTCCAGCCAGGCGAAGCCCAATGCAGTCAAGCCGGCGTACACCAGGCAGTCGGTCATCGTGTTGAGTTCGGTCCGTCGCCGCCCGGTCATCATCAACAGGAGGAACAAGCCCTTGGCCGCCTCCTCGACCACCGGTGCGCCGATCGCCACCGTCGCAAAACTCGCCTTGTCTTCCTGTCCGCCGCCGACCGCAGAGTCGAACAGGTACTCCAGCGCGACCGAGATCAGCACCGCCACCGATGCGCCCCATAGGAAGGCCATGATCAACAACCGTGGCGGCTCCGGTTCCCAGCGGTCCAGCCACAGATAACACACCAGAACTCCGGCCGTCGACACGCTCGCCAGCGCGAATCCCAGGGCGGTGCCGCCCGGATCAGTGGCGGTCAACAGGCTCAGGAGCAACGCGGCGAGCGTGCCGAGGGCGATGATGGCCGCCAGGGGGGCGCCGACTTTGCGGACCGAGGTGGGATACGGCGGCCCCAGGCTGCTGAAAGCGGGGGCGGGGGCGGGGGCGGGGGACAGGGGACCGTAGGACACCAGAGCAGATTAGCTGCGGAGACACCCGGGTTTGGCCAGGTTATGCCCGGTCGAGTAAGCTCAGCGAGTTCTCGCGCGCTCAACTGCGAGGTACAGCACCTTCCGAAATGTCCCTACGACCTACCCTGTCCGGAGCAACCCACCAATATGCCCACCCCTACCGTCACCTCGCCGCAAGTAGCCGTCAACGACATCGGCTCGGCCGAGGACTTCCTCGCTGCTATCGACAAAACCATTAAGTACTTCAACGATGGCGACATCGTTGCGGGGACCATCGTCAAGGTGGACAGGGACGAGGTCCTGCTCGACATCGGCTACAAGACCGAAGGGGTCATCCCTTCCCGCGAACTCTCCATCAAGCACGACGTCGACCCCAGTGAAGTGGTGTCCGTCGGCGATGAGATCGAAGCCCTCGTCCTCACCAAGGAGGACAAAGAAGGCCGCCTGATCCTGTCCAAGAAGCGCGCACAGTACGAGCGCGCCTGGGGCACCATCGAGGCGCTCAAGGAGGCCGACGAGGCCGTCAAGGGCACCGTCATCGAGGTCGTCAAAGGCGGCCTGATCCTCGATATCGGACTGCGTGGCTTCCTGCCCGCCTCCCTGGTCGAGATGCGCCGGGTGCGTGACCTCGCGCCGTATATCGGCAAGGAGATCGAAGCCAAGATCATCGAACTGGACAAGAACCGCAACAACGTGGTGCTGTCCCGACGCGCGTGGCTTGAGCAGACTCAGTCCGAGGTGCGCAGCGAGTTCCTCAACCTTCTGGTCAAGGGCGCCGTCCGCAAGGGTGTGGTGTCCTCGATCGTCAACTTCGGCGCGTTCGTCGACCTCGGTGGCGTCGACGGTCTGGTGCACGTCTCCGAACTGTCCTGGAAGCACATCGACCATCCGTCCGAGGTCGTCGCCGTGGGCGACGAGGTCACCGTCGAGGTTCTCGACGTCGACATGGATCGCGAGCGGGTCTCGTTGTCGCTGAAGGCAACTCAGGAAGATCCGTGGCGCCACTTCGCCCGCACCCATGCCATCGGCCAGATCGTGCCGGGCAAGGTCACCAAGCTGGTGCCGTTCGGTGCGTTCGTCCGGGTCGAGGAGGGTATCGAAGGTCTGGTGCACATCTCCGAACTCTCCGAGCGTCACGTCGAGGTGCCCGACCAGGTGGTCGGCGTCAATGACGACGCCATGGTGAAGGTCATTGACATCGACCTCGAGCGTCGCCGGATCTCGTTGAGCCTCAAGCAGGCCAACGAGGATTACGCCGAGGAGTTCGACCCGTCGAAGTACGGCATGGCCGACAGCTACGACGAGGCGGGCAACTACATCTTCCCCGAGGGCTTCGACTCCGCGACCAATGAATGGCTCGATGGTTTCGATTCCCAGCGCACCGCGTGGGAGGCCCGGTACGCAGAGGCCGAGCGTCGGCACAAGATGCACACCACGCAGATGGAGAAGTTCGCCGCTGCCGATGCTGCCGCCGCCGAGGAGAATCCGACGTCCAGCTCGACGTCGTCGAGTTCGAGTTCCGATGACGACGATTCGGCCAGCGGATCCTTGGCCAGCGACGGCCAACTCGCGGCGCTGCGCGAAAAGCTGGCCGGCAACGCCTGATCCGGCCGCATCTGATACACACCACGGCCCGGAGGATCGCGCCATGCTGCGCATCGGTCTGACCGGGGGGATCGGCGCGGGGAAGTCGACGGTGTCGACCGCCTTCGCCGAGTGCGGCGGAATCATCGTGGACGGGGACGTGATCTCCCGCGAGGTGGTCCAACCGGGCACGCCGGGTTTGGCCGCGCTGGTTGATCATTTCGGCGATGACATCCTGTTACCCGATGGCGCGCTGAACCGCCCGGCGTTGGCAGCCAGGGCCTTCGGCGACGAGGAGCAACGCGCCAGGCTCAATGCGATTGTTCACCCCCTGGTCGCGACCCGGCGCGCGGAGATCGTCGCAGCGGTCGGCGAGGATCAGGTGATCGTCGAGGACATTCCGCTACTGATCGAGTCCCAGATGGCCCCGCTGTTTCCCTTGGTCGTGGTGGTGCACGCCGATGAAGACGTGCGGTTGCACCGGCTGATCGGCATTCGCGGGATGGATGAGGCGGATGCCCGGGCGCGGATCGCCGCCCAGGCCACCGAGGAGCAGCGCCGCAGGGTCGCCGATGTCTGGCTGGACAACTCCGGCACCGAGGGTCGACTGGTGGAGCAGGCCCGCGAACTCTGGTACCAGCGGATCCTGCCCTTCGCGCATAACCTCACCACCGGCACACCCGCCGCGGAGTCGGATGACATCGTGCCGGCCGATCCGATGTGGAGTGATCAGGCCGCCCGGATACTCGACCGACTCAACACCACGTGTGGGCACCGGGCGGAGCGCATCGACCACATCGGCTCGACCGCGGTCGCCGGGTTGGATGCCCGGGACGTCATCGACGTGCAGGTGACCGTTGCGTCTCTGGATGTCGCCGACGAACTCGCCGAGGACCTGCTGCGGGCCGGGTATCCGCGGGTCGAGTCCGTCACTACCGATGTCTGTTTTGATATGGCCACCGATGTGAGCCTGTGGCGCAAGCGTTTTCACGCCTCAGCTGATCCCGGTCGGCCGACCCATATTCACATCCGGGTCGCCGGTTGGCCCAACCAGCAGTTCGCGTTGCTGTTCGTCGACTGGTTGACGGCCAACCCGGGGGTTCGCGCCGACTACGCGCACGCCAAGCGGTCCAACACCACGCACCAGTGGTTCGCCGACGCGCACGGTCGGGCCTGGGCGTGGGCCCAGGCCACCGGATGGCCACCGGTCAGCTAGGCGCGGCAGCCTGGTCTGTTGCCGGTGCGCTGAAGTCCGTCGCGGGCATGTCCATTGGGGGCGCATCCATCGGGGGCATATCCCCGGGGGGCAGGTCCTCCGGCGCGATCGGGACGCCGGCGGCATTGCTCAACGGCGCGCCGCAGTTCATTGCGCCATAGTCCGGATCGTCCTTCGCCGGCGTCAGCCGGGGGGCAATGAACTGGTCGGCCTGAATCACGAGTTGGTCATCGACCAGGATCTCGCAGTGCAGGCTGGCCGAGTAGGGCCACTGAATCGAGATCCGCATGCCGGCCTCTTTCGGGTCGGTCAGGATTCCGGTGGCTTCGAAATTACGGCCGGGCAGCATGGTCGGATCCGCACTGTTGACCTGGGTGTCGCTGATCCGGTACCCGATGAGCGCGCCGCGGGCCAGTCCGGTGACCCGGGCCCGGTAGATGACGTTGTGCAAGACGGCGTCTTGGGTACCGGCGTCCTCGGTAGTGGCGGCGTCCTGGGTTCCGGCGACGTTCGCGGTCCCGTCGACGTCATCGGCACCCGCGATACCGGTGCCCAACACGGTCGCCGTCAGCGCCCCAATGGCACCGAGCGACACCGCGCGCCTCATGCGTCCCACGGGTGCAGAGAATACGCCTACCGCCAACTCAATTGCACACCGATAGCGCCCAACCAGGCGTTTAAGTCGTAGCTGTGCGCAGCCAGGCCTTCCACGGCCGACACCGCGCACTGCAACGCTGCCCGGGCTGTCTCGGTGGTCACCAGGCCATCTCGGTGGGCCTGGAGCAACTCGTCGACATCGACGAGGTCGGCACCGCGGCCGGTGCGCACCACGATGTCGAGGTAGTGGTCGTTGGTCTCCCAGCGTTCCGCGCCGACGCTGATCTGGGCGACGTCGAGATAGAAATCCTGATCGCGCTCGTGGCCCGGGTTGAAATGGAAGACGCTGACTCTCAGACCCAACTCGGGCAGCAGCCACGATTCGAGGTATCCGAATTGATCCCGGCCGGGCGTCGGCCGGGCCATGTAGAGACCCCACGGCGTTAGCCGGTATTCATCGACATCGCGGACGATGCCCTTGGGATCGGTGTTGGTGCGTGCGACGAGGTCGAAGGTCTCACGCTTAGGCGGGTGGATGGGCAGCGGATGGATGGGCGGCGGATGGATGGGCGGCGGATGGATGCTCATGAGCAAAAAGTCGCGAGCGTGCGCTGCAGAGGTTCGGTCGAGACGACGATAAGGCCATTCAAGGGTGAATACAGTTCCTCCATCAGGAAGATCGCTCCAGAGACTGAGAGCGCGCCGATGAGTAGCGTGCACAGGGCCAACAAACTCCGGGGAGCCTGGAGAGCGAAGGCGGTAAACACCGCCGACAGCCAGAACACCAACACCACCGTAAGCAGCCTTGGCGTTCGGGTGTTCGACTCCACGAACACATTGCGGCGGGTAAGTCTGACGTCTTCGATGAGTTGCTCGACGCGCGGTTTGATGTCGATCTGCTCCGGCGTTGTCGGCGACAGCGCGCGGATCTGGCGGCTTACCGGTTCCAGCCGTTCTTGGAACATCGTCGACGTGCCGGCATCGACGGTCTCAAGGCGCACGGCGCTACCGGTGGCGTCACACAGGGCGAGTCGGGCCGGCTCAGCCGACGGGCCGTAGTCCGCGAGCAGTTGTCCGGCGAGAGACACCCTCGCCGCGCTCTCGGCCAGACCATCGCCGACGTCGTTGAACGAGTTCGTGGCCGAGTTGATCAGCAGACCCAGAACCAGTGCCGCCAGCAGGACCACCAGGCCGGTGACGCCGCCGTCGCCGACGCCGACGATTTCCTTGGCTTCGGTGACAGTTTCCCGCAGTGCCACGCGAAGCAGAAAGCCGAGAGCGATGCCCGCGCACATGCACAGGAGCGCGATCGCCGCAGTCGCCAATTCAGTCACAACGATGTCCCCAGTGCCGCAGATGTCCCCAATGCCCCCGATGTCCCCGGGCCACGTGGGGCGGGCCTATTCGGCCAGGAACTGATGATACGGATTTCGCGAAGATCAGACCATGGCGGAAGCCGACGGCCCCCCGGCTTACGCTGTTCTTATGGCCTTCGCTTCCGAACATCCCGTGGTGGCGCATTCGCAGTCCCGGGCTGTCGAGGACGCGGTGCGCACCGGATCGCGCTTCGAGGTGGTCAGCGAATACCAGCCGGCCGGGGATCAGCCCGCCGCGATCGAGGAGTTGGAGCGCCGGATCCTGGCGGGGGAGCGCGATGTGGTGCTGCTCGGCGCGACCGGGACCGGCAAATCGGCCACTACGGCCTGGCTCATCGAAAAACTGCAACGGCCCACCCTGGTGATGGCGCCTAACAAAACGCTCGCCGCCCAGCTTGCCAATGAGTTGCGAGAGATGTTGCCCAACAACGCTGTCGAGTACTTCGTGTCGTATTACGACTACTACCAACCTGAGGCATATATCGCGCAGACCGACACCTACATCGAAAAGGACAGTTCGGTCAACGACGATGTCGAGCGACTACGGCACTCCGCCACCTCCAACCTGCTGTCCCGGCGGGACGTGGTGGTGGTGGCGTCGGTGTCGTGCATCTACGGCCTAGGCACGCCGCAGTCCTACCTGGACCGGTCGGTGGAGTTGCAGGTCGGCGGCGAGGTGCCACGCGATGCCCTGTTGCGACTCCTGGTCGACGTCCAGTACAGCCGAAACGACATGGCCTTCACCCGCGGCTCCTTCCGGGTTCGCGGCGACACCGTGGAGATCATCCCGTCGTACGAGGAACTGGCGGTCCGCATCGAGTACTTCGGCGACGAGATCGAGGCGCTGTACTACCTGCACCCGCTGACCGGGGACGTGGTGCGCAAGGTGGACTCGTTGCGGATCTTCCCGGCCACGCACTACGTGGCCGGCCCGGAGCGGATGGCGGCGGCCATCTCGACCATCGAGGAGGAGTTGGCGGATCGGCTCGCCGAACTCGAACGCCAGGGCAAGCTGTTGGAGGCCCAGCGGTTGCGGATGCGCACCAACTACGACATCGAGATGATGCGGCAGGTCGGGTTCTGCTCAGGTATCGAGAACTACTCCCGCCACATCGACGGCCGTGAGGCCGGTTCGGCGCCGTCGACCCTGCTGGACTACTTCCCCGAGGACTTCCTGCTGGTGATCGACGAGTCCCATGTCACTGTTCCGCAGATCGGCGCGATGTTCGAGGGCGATATGTCCCGCAAGCGCAACCTCGTCGAGTTCGGATTCCGGCTGCCGTCGGCAACCGACAACCGCCCGCTGACCTGGGAGGAGTTCAGCCAGCGGGTCGGGCAGACGGTCTACCTGTCGGCCACCCCGGG
>CAMDFY010000118.1 GCA_945897705.1 Bifidobacterium breve
TCGAAGAAGGGCAAGCTGCAGACCATCGACTACAAGGACACCCACCTGCTTCGCACCTACATCAGCGAGCGCGGCAAGATCCGCGCGCGTCGGGTGACCGGCAACTGCGTGCAGCATCAACGCGACATCGCCATCGCTGTCAAGAACGCCCGCGAGGTAGCCCTGCTGCCGTTTACGTCGGCATCGCGCTAAACCGCATCGGCCAAGAACGGAGCACAACAATGAAATTGATCCTGACCGCTGAGGTCGACCACCTTGGCGCCGCCGGTGACACCGTCGAGGTCAAGGACGGGTACGGCCGCAACTTCCTGTTGCCCCGCGGCCTGGCGATCGTGGCAACTCGTGGTGCGCAGAAGCACGCCGACGAGATCCGAAAGTCCCGCGAAGCGAAGACCGTGCGCGACCGTGAGCACGCCGACGAACTCAAGGCCGCGATCGTGGCACTGGACCCGGTATCGCTGGTGGCAAAAGTTGCCGGGGATGCCGGCAAGCTCTTCGGGTCGGTGACCGCCAGCGATGTGGTCGTCGCGATCAAGAAGGCCGGCGGCCCCAGCATCGACAAGCGTTCGGTGCGACTTCCCAAGGCACACATCAAGGAAACCGGCAGTCATGGTGTCGTCATCCACCTGCATCCGGAGGTTGACGTCCACTTCACCCTCGAGGTCGCCGGTCAGAGCTAGTCGCCGTTGACGGTGCCGGATCCCCGGCGGTGGCCACCGCGGCCGCCGCCGGGGATTCTGCTTTTCGCCCGGCGAACTACCGGAAGTGTGTTTGCCACAGCTAACGTAACCTGCCGTTTGCCCAAGCATTCGTCGGCGGTCATCCAACACGCCCGGAACGGCAACCTGGACCGACACGCCGCAGCACTTGCCATGCACAGTCCGCGATGCCGGTTAATCTGCGTTTACGTGGTCTGATGGCCGACAAATTCATAACTATCCACAGGTTTTCCCCATACCGCCAACACGGTTGACGGCAGCTATGCACAGACCACTAACAGGTTGACGCACAGGCCGGGTTTGCGCTGGCTCCAGCAACGTCTAGCGTTCCCCTCGGCGCCGCGGGAATCGCGGCGGTCGCAGGAACCTGTCGGTGCCTCGACCTACGGTGAGAGCCGCCGAGTCGAACCGATGTTCGAGTCGGTTCTGGAACGTGATTGAGGAGGTAGAGCAGCCCGATGGCGGTCGTCGACGATCTCGGACAGTCGGCAACTGAGTCGTCTGCACCTGCCGAGGACTATGGCCGCCAGCCTCCCCAGGATCTCGCCGCCGAACAGTCTGTGCTGGGCGGGATGATGCTCAGCAAGGACGCCATCGCCGACGTGCTGGAGAAACTGCGGCCCGGCGACTTCTACCGGCCCGCGCACCAGAACGTCTACGACGCGGTGCTTGATCTCTACGCGCGCGGAGAGCCCGCCGACGCCGTCACAGTCGCGGCCGAACTCGACCGCCGTGGTCTGTTGCGCCGGATGGGCGGAGCGCTCTATCTGCACACCCTGATCCAGACGGTGCCGACCGCCGCCAACGCCGGCTACTACGCGGGCATCGTGGCCGAGAAGGCACTGCTGCGCCGTCTGGTGGAGGCCGGCACCCGGGTGGTGCAGTACGGCTACGCCGGCGCAGAGGGCGCTGACGTCAACGAAATCGTCGACCGCGCCCAGGCCGAGATCTACGACGTCACCGAACGGCGGACCACCGAGGATTTCGTCGTCTTGGAGTCACTGCTGCAACCGACGATGGACGAGATCGATGCCATTGCCTCCCAGGGTGGGATCGCCCGCGGTGTGCCGACAGGCTTCACCGAACTCGATGAGGTGACCAACGGTCTGCACCCGGGTCAGATGATCGTGATCGCGGCGAGGCCCGGTATGGGGAAAGCCCTCAAGCTGGACACGCCCCTGCCAACACCGACCGGGTGGACCACCATGGGCGACGTTTCCGTCGGCGACTATTTGATCGGTGCCGACGGTAAGCCGACCCGCGTCGTCGCGGCCACCGATGTGATGCTGAATCGGCCGTGCTTTGAGGTCGAGTTCTCCGACGGCACCGTGATCGTGGCCGATGCCGAGCATCAGTGGCCCACTCGGCGAGGCATCGTCATTACGGCAATGCTGAAGATTGACACCGACGTCGTCTCGGCGGTCGGTGCGCGTCAACTTGTTGGCGCGAATGGCATCGCGTCAAGGGAATTCGGGATCACCGATGTGCGACCGGTTGCCAGCGTGCCCGTGCGCTGCGTCGAAGTCGACAATGAGGACCACCTCTACCTCGCTAGCCGTGCGATGATTCCCACCCATAACTCCACGCTGGGACTGGATTTTTTGCGCTCCTGCTCGATCAAGAACCGCATGGCGAGCGTGGTGTTCTCCCTTGAGATGAGCAAGTCCGAGATCGTGATGCGCCTGCTGTCTGCGGAGGCGAAGATCAAACTCGCCGACATGCGCTCCGGTCGGATGAGCGATGACGATTGGACGCGGCTGGCTCGGCGCATGAGCGAGATCAGCGAGGCACCGCTGTACATCGATGATTCCCCGAACCTGACGATGATGGAGATCCGCGCCAAGGCACGACGCCTGCGGCAGAAGTCCGATCTTCGGTTGATCGTGATCGACTACCTGCAGTTGATGACCTCCGGCAAGAAGGTCGAATCACGCCAGCAGGAAGTCTCGGAATTCTCCCGTCAGCTCAAGCTGCTGGCCAAGGAGCTTGAGGTGCCGGTGGTGGCGATGAGTCAGCTGAATCGCGGGCCCGAACAGCGCACCGACAAAAAGCCGATGCTCGCCGACCTCCGCGAGTCCGGCGCTATCGAACAGGATGCCGACATGGTCATCCTGCTGCACCGCCCCGACGCCTTCGAGCGTGATGATCCGCGCGGCGGAGAAGCAGATCTCATTCTCGCCAAGCACCGCAACGGCCCGACGAAGACAGTGACTGTGGCGCATCAACTGCACCTGTCGCGGTTTACGAATATGGCGCGCCAGTAGACGACAACTGTCGGTTCTCAATCTGAATGTCGTCGTCTCAAAGTGAATGTCATGGCGATGTCATTTGCGACATTTTGTTGAGACGACGGGAGCTATCTGCGTCTGCGGCCCCGGAAGCGGAACAGCGCGGATGCTCTAGCTGGCATCAGGCAGGACAGTTAGGGCTTTGGCGGTGCCCGAACTACCCGACGAGTTCGTCGAAGAACTCACCGGCGGCGTCGATATAGGTGTCGACGTCGGCCTCGGTGATGGCATAGGACACCGACGGGCCGGCGGTGGCGATGGAGTCCCAGATGCCGCGGTTGAGCAGAAAGACCTTGCGGGCGTCGGCGAGCGGCAGGACGAGTGAGGCGAAGCTCTCCGCTCCGGTGCGCGGGGCATGGGGGGTGAGGCGGAACTGGATGCGTCCGCCGAGCCGGTCGATGGTCCACGGGAGGCCGACCCGGTCGACCTCGCGCTGGAGTCCGCTCTGCAGCCGATGGCCGAGGGCGTCGACGCGCCGGCCCGCTTCGGGGGTGAAGATCTCGGCGAGCCCTGCCCGCGCAGCGGCCATGGACAGTGCATTGCCGTAGAGGGTGCCGCCCACAGCGAGGCCGTGGGCGTCACCGGTGTCGAGCAGGCCGGGGTCGTGGTCACGGTTTGCGGTGACAACGTCGGCGATGGCGTCGGTCATCCCGATCACGCCGATCGGGACGCCGCCGCCGATCCCCTTGCCGCCGGTGAGCATGGCGGGCTTGAGGCCGAACGCGATCGTCCCGCCGCCGTGGACGGCGAATTGCACGTGGGTCTCGTCGACGATGAGAACGGCACCGGCTGCGCGCACGTCGGTGTTCAGCGAGGCGACGAACTCCGGAGTGGGCAGCACCAGACCGCAGTTGGTGAGTGCGGACTCGACTAGGACTGCGGCGACGTCGCCGCGGGACAGCCTGGTGCGCAGGGCGTCGGGGTCGTTGTAGGGCAGGGCGTCGGTGGTCTGTGCGGTGGCGGGGTCGAGGCCGGTCAGGTCGGGGTCCATGTTCTCGCCGTTGCCGCGTGACCACAGGGTCTGGTCGAGGTGGCCGTGGTACTTGCCGTCGAAGACGAGCACGGTCGAGCGTCCGGTGGCCACCCGGGCGATGCGCAGGGCGTCGGTGTTCGCCCCGGTCGCTGAGAGGGTGAACTGCCACTGCGGGAGCCCGAACCTCTCGGTGAGTAGCCGGCACACCTCTACGGTGTCGGTGGTCGGCAGCAGGAAGTGGTTGCCCAGCAGGGCCTGGTCGTGGATCGCACGCACGATCGGCTCCGGGGCGAACCCGGCCGGCATCGCCAGATCGCAGGCGTTGAAGTCCAGATAGGTGTTGCCGTCGAGATCCTCGAACCGGGATCCCGATCCCCGGACGGCCACGACGGGGGCATGGCGGTACAGCGAGCGCATCCAGGCCATCGGGACACCGCCCGGCATCGCCCGATCGGCGTCAGCCAGCCAGCGGGCCGACCGTGGGGTCCGCTCGTCGAAGGTCTTGAGCTCGCGGTCGATCATCGTGCGCGCACGCAGGATCAGCGCGTCCTTGACATGGGCGTATCGGGATGTGCTCATGGTGGATCTCGTCCCTGGTTCCGGGCTTGGTCGGCCGGTTTGAGCCGCGCGCCGACGCTACCGCGGTGGTTGATGATTTGTCTTGCTTAGACATATAGTCCATCAGCATGGCAACGGCTCGGCGTGACCACCTCCCCCCGATTCCCGCGGACGTGGCGGCGGCGGCCACCGCCCTGACGACGCTGTTCCACCCCCACGTCGAGGTCGCATTGCACGACGTCGCACGGGATCGCCTGGTCGCCATCTGGAACGCGTTCTCGGGCCGAAAGCCTGGCGAGGCGTCCCTGCTGGATCCGGAACTGCTCGCCGGTTTTCCCCAGGGACAGGTCCTCGGCCCCTACGAGCAGGTCGACCGTCAGGGCCGGCGGCTGTCGTCGGTGAGCGTGCGCGTCGATGAGGGACGAATGCTGTTGTGCATGAACTTCGACCGGTCCGCTATCGACTCCGCGGCGCTGCTGCTGTCGGCCTTCGCGGCCCCGCGCGAGCAGAAGCCGGATGCGTTGTTCCAACGGGACTGGCGGGCGACGGTGAACGGCCTGATCGAGGACTGGTGCCGATCGAACGGGGTGTCCCGGTCGGCACTGAGCCGGGAGGACCGCCTATCCATCGTGGCCGATCTAGACGAGCGCGGTGTCTTCGACACCCGCAACGCCGCCGAACACGTCGCCGCCGCACTGGGGGTGTCCCGGGCGACCGTGTACAACCTGCGCAAGGAACTGGCCCGAATGCAGGCCGCATGATCGGAATCATCTCTCCTAACCAGCTCCGCGACGCGGTGAGCTGGCCGGATGCCCTGAGCGCCGTCCGCGATGCGCTGGTGCACCTTGCCGCAGGACGTGTCATCCAGCCACCCGCGGTCGAGATCCGCATGCCAGGCCACGGAGAACTCCACGTCAAGGGCGGCCACGTCGTCGACGACGATTGGATCGTGGTCAAGGTTGCCACCGGCGGTTTCCTCGGTGGTCCGCCCACAGGGTGTCTATTGCTGGTCGACGCCACCACCGGGGCACCGGCCTGGCTGCTCGATGACCGAGGGCGGCTGACCTTGCTGCGGACCGCGGCCGCCGGTGCGCTGGCCACGCTGAGCTTCAGCCGGCACGACGCGCAGTCGGTCCTCGTCGTCGGCACCGGCGACCTCGCCGCCGCTCTGGTGGAGGTGCACGCGGCGGTCGCGACCCACCTGCGGGTCACCCTCTGGGGCCGAGACTCGGACTGGGCCAAGTTCCTCGCCGACCGACTCGGCGTCGTGGCAGCGCCGGACCTTCGCACGGCGGTCTGTGCCGCCGACGTCATCCTCACCGCGACCAGCAGCCGCAAGCCCCTCATCGGCGCCGACTGGGTTCAACCGGGAACTCACCTCACTGCCATGGGCGCAGACACCGTCGGCAAACAGGAACTTCCGGTGGCTCTGCTGGAGCGCGCCGAGGTGATCGTGTGCGACGACGTTGCCACCGCGCTGAACGCCGGTGAGCTTCAGCACGCAACGCCGGAGATCCACTCCCGCGTGCGTGCCTGGCCGGACCTGGTGTCAGCCGGCCCGCTCGCGCGCCGTGAGGATGCCATCACTATCGCCGACCTCTGCGGCATCGGGGCCGAAGACGCCGCGATCGCCGCCGCCGCACTACGAGGGATCAATCTCCCATGACAGATACGCCCGCGCTGGAAATCGAGGTCGCCGTACTTCGCGTATTCACCGACGCCGCAGGTGATTTCGGCAACCCTCTCGGAGTGGTCGATTCGGCTGCGGTTCCAACGCCGCGGCGCCAGGCGCTCGCGACCGACTTGGGTTACAGCGAGACGGTATTCGTCGACCTGCCCGCCGTCGGCGCCACATCGGCGCGGGCTTGGATCTTCACCCCGACAACCGAACTGTCCTTCGCCGGCCACCCCACGGTGGGAGCGGCGTGGTGGCTACGCGAGCGCGGAACTCCCGTCGAGACACTGCAGGTTCCGGCCGGGGATCTGCAGGTCCGCTACCTCGATGACCAGACCGCCGTCGTCGCGCGGGCCGAATGGGGCCCGGACTTCGTCATCCACGCCCTCGCGTCGGTGGATCAGGTCCTCGCCGCCGATCCCGCCGACTATGCCGATGACGGCTACCGCTACCTGTGGTCCTGGCTCGACCGCGACCGCGGGCACATCCGGTCGCGGATGTTCGCCAACGAACCGGGCGTGCCCGAAGACGAAGCCACCGGTTCGGCCGCGGTTCGCCTGACCGGTCACCTGCGCCGCGACCTCACCATCACCCAGGGCCGGGGATCGCAGATCCTCACCACCTGGTACCCCGGCGGGCGGGTGTTGGTCCAGGGCCGGGTGGTCAGTGATGGGGTGCGTCGTCTCGGCGTTCAGCCGCCAAAAAGAACGACAGGATGTCAACCGTGATCGACCGCGACGCCGCGTTGGCCTTCAGATCCTGTAGGAAGCTGTCCATGACACCCGCCGGGTTGTGCAAGCGCGGCAAGCCAATTGGGAGCCAATATGACGAATCGGCGGACTCGCCGCCGGTCCTAAGTCTCAAAGGGTCCGGGGAAACATTCCGTCCCTTGCGCGACCGCTGATAGGACATGAAACGCCAA
>CAMDFY010000119.1 GCA_945897705.1 Bifidobacterium breve
GATCTACAACCAGCGCGGGGACATGGTCGCCGCCGTGGTGCAGGAAGGGCTCACCCGCTACAAGCGCGGGTACACCCCGGGCTCGGCATGAGCGGTCCGAAAGTCGGCGTGCTCGCCCTGCAGGGCGACACTCGCGAACACCTTGCCGCTCTGCGCGAGGCGGGGGCACTGCCGGTCACCGTGCGCCGCCGAGCCGAACTCGATACCGTCGACGCACTGGTAATCCCGGGCGGTGAATCCACCACGATGAGCCTGCTGCTGCGCGAATTCGAACTCCTCGACCCACTGCGGCAGCGACTGGCCGACGGAATGCCCGCCTATGGTTCGTGCGCCGGCATGATCCTGCTGGCCACCGAGATCCTCGATGCCGGCGAGCCGGGTCGGGAGGCCTGCGCGCTGGGTGCCATCGACATGGCCGTGCGCCGCAACGCCTTCGGCCGTCAGATCGAGTCTTTCGAAGACGATATCGAGTTTCGTGGCCTTGACGGCCCGGTCCGCGCAGTGTTCATCCGCGCGCCGTGGGTCGAGCGGATCGGCGCGGGCGTGGACGTGCTGGCCCGGGCCGGCGACCATGCCGTCGCGGTGCGTCAGGGGCCGGTGCTCGCCACCGCCTTTCATCCGGAGATGACCGGCGACCGGCGGGTGCACACCTTTTTCGTCGGGATGGTCACCGGCCGGGTGTAACCGCTCGACGGTGGAGCGCCCCGACGCACCGCCGCAGTACACTGACGCCGCAGAAACCGGCACGGACGAGGACGTACATCATGAGCGGCCATTCCAAGTGGGCCACCACCAAGCACAAGAAGGCGGTCGTCGACGCCAAGCGCAGCAAGATGTTCGCCAAGCTGATCAAGAACATCGAGGTGGCGGCGCGTATCGGCGGTGGCGACCCGGACGGTAACCCCACCCTGTGGGACGCCATCCAGAAGGCCAAGAAGACCTCGGTGCCCAATGACAACATTGAGCGGGCTCGCAAGCGTGGCGCCGGTGAGGAAGCCGGTGGCGCCGACTGGCAGAACATCACCTACGAGGGCTACGGCCCCAATGGCGTGGCGGTGCTCATCGAATGCCTGACCGACAACCGCAACCGGGCGGCCGGCGAAGTCCGGGTGGCAATGACCCGCAATGGCGGCAATATGGCCGATCCCGGATCGGTGGCCTACCTGTTCTCCCGCAAGGGCGTGATCGTCCTCGAGAAGAACTCTCTGACCGAGGACGACGTCCTGCTCGCCGTTCTGGAGGCCGGCGCGGAGGAGGTCAATGATCTCGGGGAGAGCTTCGAAGTCATCTGCGAGCCCGGTGACCTGGTCGAGGTGCGCACCGCGTTGCAGGATGCCGGCATCGACTATGACTCCGCCGACGCCAGTTTCCAGCCGTCGATGAGCGTGGAGGTCGACCTGGATACCGCCCGCAAGGTGCTCAAGCTCATCGACGCGCTGGAAGACAGCGACGACGTGCAGGACGTCTACACCAACATCGACATTCCCGACGACGTCGCCGCCCAACTCGACGAGGACTGACGCTACGTCCCCCGAGCGTGCGTGTCGGCACGGCGACACGCCGTGGCGGGCGGGGCATCCGCGCACGCTCGCCGGAGTGGGCCGGGCGTGTCTTTCGCGTGGTCCGTCACCCCCAGCCGCTAAGCTCTCGAACAACTGTTCGTAGACGAAAGGCGTTCCGTGCGGGTGATGGGAGTCGACCCCGGACTGACCCGCTGCGGTCTGTCGGTGATCGAGGGCCGCGGCGGCCGGCAGGTGACGGCACTGGACGTCGACGTCGTCCGCACGCCTGCAGGTGACCCGCTGCAGGTGCGGCTGCTGTCGATCAGCGATGTGGTCGAGCATTGGATGGATACTCACGTCCCCGACGTGATCGCCGTCGAGCGGGTGTTTGCCAACCAGAACGCCAACACGGCCATGGGCACCGCCCAGGCCGCCGGAGTGATCGCGCTGGCCGCCGCCCGGCGCGGCATCGACGTGCACTTCCACACCCCCAGTGAGGTCAAGGCGGCCGTGACCGGCAACGGCCGCGCCGACAAGGCACAGGTCACTGAGATGGTCACGCGGATTCTGAAGCTGCAGCAGAAGCCGACACCGGCCGACGCCGCCGACGCGTTGGCGCTGGCGATCTGTCACTGCTGGCGAGCGCCGATGATCGCCCGGATGGCGCAGGCCGAGGCGATGGCCGCCGGGCAGCAACGCGCTTACCAGGCCCGGCTGAAAGCGGCCCCGGCTCGGGCGGCGCGGAGGGTGCTGTGATCGCGGGGGTCCGCGGCGAGGTGCTCGAGATCGCCCTCGACCACGCCGTCATCGACGCGGCCGGCGTCGGTTACAAGGTGATGTGCACGCCATCGACGCTGGCGACCCTCAAGCGGGGCGCCGATGCTCGCCTGGTCACCGCGATGATCGTGCGTGAGGATTCGATGACGCTCTACGGCTTCTCCGATGGCGAGGCCCGTGATCTGTTCCTGACGCTGCTGGGTGTTTCCGGTGTCGGACCCAAGATTGCTTTGGCGACACTGGCGGTCTACGACGCCAACGCATTGCGCCGGGCATTGGCCGACGGCGATGTCGCGGCTTTGACCCGGGTGCCCGGTATCGGCAAGCGCGGTGCCGAACGTCTGGTGTTGGAACTGCGCGACAAGATCGGTGCCCTGCCGAGCGGCGGTGGGACGTCAAGTGCAGTCGGGCACGCGGTTCGGGTGCCGGTGGTGGAAGCCCTTGTGGGACTTGGCTTTGCGCCAAAGCAAGCCGAGGACGCCTGTGACAGGGTGCTTGCTGACTCACCGGACGCCACCACGTCCGGTGCGTTACGTGCGGCGCTGTCCCTCCTGGGCAAGACCACGTGAGCAGCTGACATGGGCCGCTTCGAGGACGACGACGCGACCGAGACACCTGAGCGTGACGTCTCCGCGGCGCTGACCGTCGGCGAGGGCGATGTCGACGCCAGCCTGCGGCCGCGATCGCTGAACGAGTTCATCGGCCAGCCGCGAGTTCGCGAACAACTGCAGTTGGTGCTCGAGGG
The DNA here is from genome assembly GCA_945897705.1 of Bifidobacterium breve. Classification (GTDB taxonomy): domain Bacteria; phylum Actinomycetota; class Actinomycetes; order Mycobacteriales; family Mycobacteriaceae; genus Mycobacterium; species Mycobacterium aquicola. The sequence continues at coordinate 3,025 of CAMDFY010000119.1, forward strand.
TGCTAAGAACCGTGGCAGCACGCCGGACCACATTCTGCTTTCGGGGCCGCCGGGCCTGGGCAAGACCTCGCTGGCGATGATCATCGCCACCGAACTGGGCTCGGCATTGCGAGTCACTTCCGGCCCGGCGCTGGAGCGGGCGGGCGACCTGGCGGCGATGCTGTCCAACCTCGTCGAAGGCGACGTGCTGTTCATCGACGAGATCCATCGCATCGCCCGACCTGCCGAGGAGATGCTGTACCTGGCCATGGAGGACTTCCGGGTTGACGTCGTCGTGGGCAAAGGACCCGGCGCGACATCGATTCCGTTGGAGGTCGCTCCGTTCACCCTCGTCGGTGCCACCACCCGATCGGGTGCGCTGACCGGGCCACTCCGGGATCGCTTCGGCTTCACCGCGCATATGGATTTCTACGAACCGGCCGAGTTAGATCGCGTGCTGAGCCGCTCGGCCGGCATCCTGGGCATCGAACTCGACGCAGAGGCCGGCGCGGAGATTGCCCGCCGCTCCCGGGGTACGCCGCGGATCGCCAACCGGTTGCTGCGGCGCGTGCGCGACTACGCCGAAGTCCGCGCCGACGGTGTGATTAACCGCGATATCGCCAAGGCTGCGCTGGCGGTCTACGACGTCGACGAACTCGGATTGGACCGACTCGACCGGGCGGTGCTCTCGGTGCTGACCCGAAGCTTCGGCGGCGGCCCGGTCGGAGTGTCGACGCTCGCGGTGGCGGTGGGTGAAGAAGCCGCCACGGTGGAAGAGGTATGCGAGCCGTTTCTGGTGCGCGCCGGGATGATCGCGCGCACACCACGGGGTCGGGTGGCTACCCCGCAAGCCTGGACCCATCTCGGGATGACCCCGCCGCCAGGGGCGGGCGGCTTCGGCCAGCCACCGCTGTTCGATTAGCGGGGCTGGGGCCGCCCTCAGATAGCGGCGAGGATCTCCGCCAGGACGTCAAGTCCCTCGGTCAACAACTCATCACTGATGCTCAGCGGCGGCAGGAAACGCAGCACGTTGCCGAATGTGCCGCAGCTGAGCACGATCACGCCTTGCGCGTGCGCCCTGGAGCACAGTTGCTTGGTCAACTCCGGATCCGGTTCGCTTGAACCGGCTTTCACCAATTCGACGGCGATCATGGCGCCGCGGCCCCGGACGTCGCCGATCCGGTCGTCGTCGGCTTGTATCCGGCCGAGTCTGTCCTTCATCAGCCGTTCGATGTCCTTGGCGCGTTGCAATAACCCATCAAGCTCGATGGTCTCGATGGTGGCCAGTGCCGCCGCGCACGCCAGCGGGTTGCCGCCGTAGGTGCCGCCCACGCCACTGACGTGTGGGGCATCCATGATTTCAGCGCGCCCGGTCACGCCGGACAGCGGAAGTCCGTCGGCGATGCCCTTGGCGGTGATGATCAGGTCGGGCTCGATTCCCTCGTCCTCGCAGGCGAACATCGCTCCGGTGCGAGCGAACCCGCTCTGCACCTCATCGGCGATGAACACCACGTCGTTGGCAGTGCACCAGGCACGCAGCGCCGGCAGGAAGCCGGGGGCGGGCACGATGAAACCACCTTCGCCCTGGACCGGTTCGATAATGATCGCCGCCAGGTTGGCCGCGCCGACCTGCTTGTCGATCACAGTCAGTGCGCGCTGCGCGGCCAGTTCGCCGTCGGTGGCCCATTCCTTGTCGATCAGTCCGTCGCGGTACGGGTAGGACATCGGCGCCCGGTAGATCTCCGGCGCGAACGGCCCGAAGCCGCTCTTGTACGGCATCGCCTTGGCGGTCAGACCCATGGTGAGGTTGGTGCGGCCGTGGTAGGCGTGATCGAAGGCCACGACGGCGGTGCGGCCGGTGTAGATCCGGGCGATCTTGACCGCGTTCTCCACCGCCTCGGCACCGGAGTTGAACAGCGCTGTGCGTTTGGGGAAGGAGCCGGGCGTGAGCCGGTTGAGATGTTCGGCGACAGCCACGTATTCCTCGTACGGCGTGACCATGAAACAGGTATGGGTGAAGTCGGCGACTTGTTCGCGCACCGCATCGACCACCCGCGGTGAGGAGTTGCCGATCGTCGTCACCGCGATCCCCGAACCCAGGTCGATGAACCGGTTGCCGTCGACGTCCTCAAGGATGCCGCCGCCGGCGCGCGCGGCGAATACCGGCATGGTGACCCCGACCGCGCTGGACACCGCGGCCACTCGGCGCTTGCCCAGTTCGGTGGACAGTGGTCCGGGGATCGCAGTGGCGAGTTTGCGGCTCTGCTCGACGGGGCTGTGATCGACGGAGTTGAGTTCCATGATGCTCACGGTTGTTCTCCTGGCCTTCCCCGAAAAGAATGAGGGGATCGAAACGGATAGCCGCAGCTTACCTTGGATTTCCCGCCCCGGCGATGGCTCCGATCGGCAACTGTGGCCCGTCGATGCGGTCAACCGAAGCGAAGGCCGCGACGGGCCGTCGGCGCAGTCGTCGCGCCGGGCGTTGCGGATGGCCCAGTGCGATTGCGCCTGCCAGTGCCAGTTGGTCCGGGGCGCCGAGCAGGTGTTTGACCGTCGTCTCCTCGCGGATCAGCATCGTCGTGAGAACGCCGCCGAGGCCCTCGGCTCGGGCCGCGAGCAGGATGCTCCACGCGAACGGGTAAACAGACGCCCCGCCGGCGAAGGAGTACCGGTCCAAATCGCGGTCGACGGCGGCCAGCGCCGCCAGATCGGCGAAGACGACCAGCAGTACCGGAACCTCGTTGAGGTGGGCGGCGAAACCCTGCTGTGCTGCGGCGAGCACCGCCTCGGGAGCCGATGCCACCGCGGCGGTCTCAGCCCCGCGGTCGTTGCCCGGTGCCCACGGCCGCAGGCCGGCGGCACCCATCGCCAGGTAGTCGCGCCAACCGGGCAGATAAAGGTCCCGAAGGCGTCGACGGATGTCGGGATCCTTGACCAGCACGACATGCCAGGCCTGGGCGTTGGCCCCACTGGGGGCGAACCGCGCGGAATCCAGCACCCGCGCCACCACCTCGTCGGGGACCGGTTGAGCGGTGAACTCGCGCACGGCGCCGGTGGTTCGCAACGTCTCGATGAGGTCCACCGGTTCACCATAGGACCCGGCAACTGGCACACTGATCAGTCGAGGACTGGTCACGACGGTCCCGCATCGACGATCTGCACCCCGAGACGAAAGACATGTGCCGCCATGGAACTGCTCAGCTTCCTGCCCCTGATCATCATCATGGGGGCGTTTTTGTTCTTCGCCTCGCGCCGCCAGCGTAAGGCCATGCAGGCCACCATCGACCTGCAGGAATCGCTACGGGTGGGGGACCGGGTCCATACGACGTCCGGACTGCAGGCCACGATCGCCGGGATCGGCGAGGACACCGTGGACCTCGAGATCGCCCCGGGCGTGGTGACACGCTGGATGAAACTGGCCGTTCGCGACCGGATCGTGCCGGAAACCTCGGAGATCGACGAGGCCAGCGCTGCCCGGGGGGCCTTCGACCTGACTGAGACCGACGCGGACCGCCTGTCCAAGGACTGACCGATTGGTGCGCCCCGTACCCTTTGCGGGGGCGCAACGGTCGTTAGGCGGCATCGCGGCCGTTAACGCGGAAAACGACGAGGAGAATCAACAACGTGGCATCGTCTTCGACGCCGGTGCATCCGTACCGCTACCTGGCGCTGTTCTTGGCTCTCCTGGTCGGGCTGTACCTCTTGGTCTTCCTGACCGGAAACAAGCAAGCCAAGCCAAAGCTCGGCATCGACCTGCAGGGCGGCACGCGCGTCACCCTGACGGCCCGGACACCGGACGGATCAAAGCCCACCCGCGATGCCCTCGATCAGGCCCTGCAGATCATCAGTTCCCGGGTGAACGGCCTCGGTGTGTCCGGTTCGGAGGTGGTGATCGACGGAGACAACCTCGTCATCACGGTCCCGGGCAACGACGGCACCGAGGCGCGCAACCTCGGCCAGACCGCCCGGCTGTTCATTCGGCCGGTGATCGGGCAGCCGATCCCGGTCGAGGCGGTCAAGAAAAAGCCGGCCGAGGGCGCCCCGGGCGCCCCGCCCGCCGGTGCCCCGGGCGCCCCGCCCGCCGGTGCCCCGGGCGCCCC
>CAMDFY010000120.1 GCA_945897705.1 Bifidobacterium breve
GTGTTCGTGCCCGACGAGGACGTCGTCGGCGAACCGAACGCGGGCTGGACGGTGGCGCGCGCCACCCTCGGCAATGAGCGGGTGAGCATCGGCGGCGGCGGCGGCGGCATCGCGCCGGCGTCGGCCTGGCTGATGCACCTGGCCCAGACCCACGGCGACCGGGTGATCGGCTCACTGCAACGCGTCGGCCGATTCCTGGCCGAGGATCACGCGCTGCGACTGCTGAACCTGCGCCGGGCGGTCCGCAGCATCGAGGGCGCCGGCCCCGGCCCGGAGGGCAACATCACTAAACTCAAACTGGCCGATCACTTCCAGGAGCAGGGTGCCATCGCGGCCTCGCTGGTGGGTCCGGACCTGGCACTCGAGGACGGCGAAGGCGCACTGGCCTCCCGGGCGGCGATGGGCGCCCGCGGGATGGCCATTGCCGGCGGCACCTCGGAGGTGGCGCGCAACCAGATCGCCGAACGCATCCTCGGTATGCCGCGTGACCCGCTGATCAAATAGCACCGCGACCGACACCTAGGGTGGTCGAATGGCAGCAGTAGAGATCACCGTCCGGGGTCTGCACTCGGTCACCCTGGCCGCTGAATGTGCGACCGTGCATGCAGTTCTCAGCGCCGAAGGCCGCTCAGGTGACGCGGTTTTCAAGAAGGTGACGAGCGCACTGGCCGAGGTCACGACATCCATCGAGGCGTTGCACCATCCCAAGCGTGGGCCGGTGACCCGGTACGCGTTCGATCAGGTCCGAACCGGATCTCATCGGCCGTGGAACGGCGAGGGCAAGCGGCTACCCCTGGCGCACACCGCAGCGGTTTCGCTCACCGCGTTGTTCACCGATTTTGATGCGTTGGCCACGTGGGTGGCCTGGAGCGCGGGGGTCGATGGCGTGAGTATCGGACACATCAACTGGGCGCTGACCGACGCCAAACGACTTGCTGTGGAACGCAAGACGCGGCAGCGAGCAGTTCGGGACGCGAAGGTCCGCGCACAGGACTATGCGGACGCCCTTGATCTGGGCGCGGTAAAGGTTCGCTCCATCAGCGATCCAGGATTGGGTGACCGGCCGCAGCAGAAGGTATTCCTGGCCCGCGCGATGGCCCCGCCGGCGGAGGAGTCGTCGCGGTTCGAACTCCGGCCCGAGGAGATCACGATCGCCTCGGAGGTGGAGGCGACATTCGTCATCGAAGGTCGGCGCTGAGTCCGGCGCGATCCGTCCGCACGCGCCGCAGCCTGTGCGACGATCGGTGATTGTGACCATGCCGACCATCGAACCCGGGGTCACCGGGACGCTTGACGGGAAGGCCGTTGCGGCACTGCGCGCCTGGGTGCGGTCACAGGGCATCGGCACCGACGTGACCGATGTCGTACCACTGGCCGGTGGAAGTCAGAACGTGGTGGTGCGCCTGAAGATCGACGGCCGCTCATTGGTGTTGCGCCGCCCGCCCCCGCACCCGCGGCCCAACAGCGACCGGACCATGCAACGTGAGATCGCCGTGCTGCGCACCCTGGCCGACGGCGCGGTGCCGCACCCGCAGATCGTCACGTGGTGCGAGGACCTCGACGTGCTGGGCGTCGTGTTCTACCTGATGGAGGATGTGGACGGGTTCAACCCAGGAAACGAGGTCGCGCCGGAGTATGTTCGCGATCCGGCGATGCGCCATCGGGTCGGCCTGAACTACGCCGCCGACGTCGCCAGGTTGGGGCAGGCGCCATGGGAGGGTAGCGCACTGGCGGCCTGGAAACGGCCAGGATCATTTCTCGAACGCCAAGTGCCGCAATGGCGTTCGGCGGTGATGGCCTACCGGCAGCAAGACGGCTACGCCTACGATTCCCTGCCCGGGGTGGACGAACTCTGCGACTGGCTGGAGGCTAAGGCGCCAGCCGACAGCGAGCCCGGGATTGTGCACGGCGATATCCACCTCAACAACACCATGCTGCGCCGCGACGTCCCGGAGGTGGCGGCCTTCGTCGACTGGGAGATGTGCACCGTCGGTGACCCACTGCTGGACCTGGGCTGGATGCTGGTGTGCTGGCCGATCGCACCCAACCCCCTCGGTTCGGCCGGTTACCTCGCCGAGTTGGGCGGGTTGGCCCAACGCGGTGAGCTGCTCGAGGCGTATCAGGCCGCGGGTGGCCGGAGCACTGAGCACCTGGAGTGGTACCTGGCGCTGGCCTGCCTAAAACTCGGCGTCGTGATCGAGGGCACCTGGGTGCGCTACCTGGCCGGTGCGGCCAGTAGGGAGTCCGGACAACGACTGCATGACGGAGCCGTGCTGCTGATGAGCCTCGGCACCGCCGTCGCCGCCGGCGACAACCCGTTTGCCTAAAAGGCCCGTCGCCGTCGGCGACAACCCGTTTGACTAAAAACTCAGTGCTGCGGGGAGATACCGGCGGCGCAGGCGCACTGCTGGGCGGTCGGCACGTCGCGCATCACCTCGGCGACGTGTTCACCGCACCCTTCCCAGGTGGTCTTTTGACAGCGTGGGCACTGGACTGGATAACACATATTTTTTCTTTCCTCCTTTGGGTTGAGAGCTTATGCGGATGTGCTGCCGGAACTCGGCGGGCGCGGTAGTTCAGCCGCACTTGCGCGTACCCCGGCGGGTATGGGTAATATACGCCATAGGGTATCAGGAATGGGGATAGTCGTGATTGCACTGACCATCGTGCTGGCGGTGTTCGTCGGCATCTCGCTGGGCCTGCTCGGCGGGGGCGGCTCGATCCTGACCGTTCCGCTCCTGGCCTACGTGGCCGGCCTGGACGCTAAACAAGCCATCGCGACGTCACTACTGGTCGTCGGCGTGACCAGCGCGGTCGGGGCGATCTCGCACGCCCGCGCCGGCCGGGTGCGACCGAAGATCGCGGCGGTGTTCGGGGCCGCGGCAATGGCGGGCGCCTTCACCGGTGGCCGACTCGCGCATTTCGTGCCCGGCAACATCCTGCTCATCGCCTTCGCGATGATCATGATCATGGCCGCGATGGCCATGCTGCGGGGTCGTAGAGACCTCGGCGACGAGTCGGCCGGATCACTGCCGGTCGCAAAGATCGTGCTGCAGGGCGCGACCGTGGGGCTGATCAGCGGCCTGGTTGGGGCCGGCGGCGGATTCCTTCTGGTTCCCGCACTGGCCCTGCTCGGCGGACTGCCGATGCCGGCGGCGGTCGGCACCTCGCTGGTGGTGATCTCCTTGCAATCCTTCGCCGGTTTCGTCGGCCACCTCGGCGAGGGGCCGATCGATTGGAAGCTGGCCGGGATGGTCACCGCCGCCGCCGTGGTCGGCAGTGTGATCGGTGGCCGGCTCACCGACTATGTCTCCCCGGCCGCGCTCCGCAAGGCCTTCGGTTGGTTCGTTCTTGTCATGGCGGCACTGGTGCTGGCCCAGGAGGCCAATATCTGGATCGGGGCGGCCGTCGCGATCGTCGCCGCGATCGCCGGAGCGATGGCGTTTGCGTGTGCCCGCTATGCGCGTTGCCCCCTGAAGCGGATGCTCGTCGACCCGGGAGTGATACCCCGACGGGTACCATCGATGCAGAGATAAGGAGAGTCCAATGGTCGGTGACGAGACCGCGATGATCGAAGTGTTGAACCGGTTGCGCCGGGCGCAGGGCCAACTCGCCGGCGTCATCTCGATGATCGAGGCGGGCCGCGACTGCAAGGACGTGGTCACTCAGTTGGCTGCGGTGTCCAAGGCGCTGGATCGGGCTGGCTTCAAAATCGTGGCCACCGGGCTGAGGGAGTGCGTGCTGGGCGCCTCGGCCGACGGTGCGAAAAAAGGCAAGAGCGCACTGACTGAGGCCGAACTGGAGAAGCTGTTCCTGTCGTTGGCCTGAGATCACTTCAACGGGCGCAGCACGATCGGCATGCCGTCGATCGGAACCGGCATGCCGGCGTTGTCGTAGTGCGGCCGGTAACCCGGGTGGGTCAACTCGAGGCGGTAGTTGCGCAGCAACCGGTGCATGACCGTCTTGATCTCGAGTTGCCCGAACGCCATGCCGATGCATTTATGGGCGCCACCGCCGAACGGCGCGAAGGCGTACCGGTGGCGTTTGTGCTCGGAGCGCGGCTCAGCGAACCGGTCGGGATCGAAGCGCTCCGGGTCGTCCCACAACTCCGGTAACCGGTGGTTCATGCCCGGCCACAGGGTCACGTTGGTTCCAGCGGGAATGTAGTGGCCCAGAATCTGGGTATCACGGACCGCCCGGCGGAGGCTGAACGGCAGCGGGGTGACGAGGCGCAAGCACTCGTTGATCACGAGGTCGAGGGTCTCCAGCTTGTCCAGCTCGTCGATGTCGAGCGGGCCGTCGCCGATCCGATCGCCCTCCTCACGGCAGCGCTGCTGCCAGTTCGGGTTGGCGGCCAAGTGGTAGGCCATCGTGGTGAGTGTCGACGTCGACGTGTCGTGAGCGGCCATCATCAGAAATATCATGTGGTTGACGATGTCGGTGTCGGTGAAGGTGTTCCCGTCGTCATCTGCGGTGTGGCACAGCACGGTCAGCATGTCGGTGCCCTCGGCGGTTCGGCGTTGGCGGACCCGTTCGATGAAATACTCCTCCAGCACCTTGCGGGCCTGTAGTCCGCGCCACCATTTGAACGGCGGGACCGGGGTGCGGATGATCGCGCCCCCGGCCCGGGTGGTGGTCTCGTAGGCCGTCTTGATCCTCGTCACCAGTTCGTGGTCGCTACCGGGCTCATGTCCCATGAACACCACCGAGGCGATGTCCAGGGTGAGTTCCTTGACCGCCGGCATGAACAGGAATCGCCCATCGTTGACCGGCCAGTCCTTCGCCACCACCGCGGAGGCCACGGCGTCCATGTGCTTGATGTAGCCGGACAGTCGGGTGCGGGTGAACGCCTCCTGCATGATCCGGCGGTGGTACATGTGCTCGTCGAAGTCCATCAGCAGCAGGCCGCGGTTGAAGAACGGCCCGATGACCGTCTGCCAGGCAACGGTCGAGAAGTCCTTGTTCCGGTTGGAGAACACTTCCTGGGTGGCGTCTGGGCCGAGTGCGGCGACCGCGTTGAGCGCGGGGGTTTTGCTGTAGTGCACCGGACCGAACTTTCGGTAGGTCCCCAGCACGTAGTCGGGACCGCCCCGGAAGACCTCGATGAGGTGGCCCAACACCGGCATGCCGTTATTGCCCATCACGGGTTTGAGGCTGCTGCCCGGCGGCGGCTCGGCGAAGACGAACTCCGGCCACTGCGTTTCCCGCAGCCGCTCGTCGAGCAGTCCCATCCCGGGGATGGTGTTGAGCGTCGGGGTGAGCCTTCGCCGCGCCTGATCGAGGAGGTACCGCGGGGTGTTGACGGTGGTCATCGATGCTCCTTGGCGGACACGGTGATGGGACGCTCGAGGAAAAACTCTGCTGGCCGAGTTGACGGCTGTCAAGTTTTCCTCTGGCCTCGGCGTGGTGCAAGGTGAACAGGTGAGCGCAGCGCAGGGGACCGCCCTGGAGTCCGCGGGTTCTCCCCGGCGCCGTGGCGATAAGCAACGCCATGCGATCGTCGCCGCGGTCCGTCAGTTGCTCCAGGAGAAGCCCTTCGCCGAACTGTCGGTCAGCACCATCAGTGAACGGGCCGGGGTGGCGCGATCGGGCTTCTATTTCTACTTCGACTCCAAGTACGCGGTCCTCGCGCAAATACTCGGCGAAGTCGCCCAGGAACTTGAGGAACTCACCGGAGACTTCGCGCCCCGCGGCGCGGGCGAGACCCCGGCGGAGTTCGCCAGGAGGATGGTGGGCAGCGCTGCGGCGGTGTACGCGCACAACGACCCGGTGATGTCGGCCTGCAACAGTGCCCGCAGTACCGATGCGGAGATCCGCGAGATCCTGGACCGCTACAACGAAGCCGTCATCGATCAGATCGTGCCCATCGTCCAGGCCGAGATCGCCGGCGGCACCGCCGATCCGATCACCACTGATGTGCGCGGGCTGGTGCGAATGTTGTCGGCAGCCACCGCGCTGACGCTGTCGGGGGAGTCGCTGTTCCTCGGGCCCAGGCGAAATCTCGACGACGCCGTGCAGGTGCTGGAAAACCTTTGGCTGCATGCGCTTTGGGGCGGGCAGGCCAGCGGCTAACCATGACATACAGCTTCGCGGGCAAGCGGGTTTTTATCACCGGTGCGGCCAGTGGTATCGGCCGGGCTACCGCCCTGAGACTGGCCGCCGATGGCGCGGTGCTGTATCTGACCGACATCAACGCCGAGGGACTCGCCCAGACCGTTGCCGACGCCCGCGCGGCCGGTGCTGAGGTCGCCGAGCATCGTGCGCTCGATATCGGCGACCACGACGAGGTGGCCCACTTCGCCGCCGACATTCACACCCGCCATCCGGCGATGGACATCGTCATGAACATCGCCGGCATCTCCGCGTGGGGAACCGTCGAACATCTCACCCATCGGCATTGGCGGTCGATGATCGACGTGAACCTGATGGGCCCGATCCACGTCATCGAAACCTTCCTGCCGCCGATGGTGGCCGCCGGCCGCGGTGGACAACTGGTGAATGTGTCCTCGGCAGCAGGGTTGGTGGCGCTGCCCTGGCATGCCGCCTACAGCGCGAGCAAGTACGGCCTGCGGGGCCTGTCGGAGGTACTGCGATTCGACCTGGCCCGCCACCGCATCGGCGTCTCGCTGGTGGTGCCCGGGGCGGTGAACACCCCACTGGTCGACTCCGTGCATCTGGCCGGTGTCGATCGGGAACATCCCCAGGTGCAACGGTTGGTGGGACTGTTCAGCGGCCATGCGGTGTCAGCTGAGAAAGTGGTCGACAGGATGCTGGACGGGATCATCCGAAACCGCTTTCTGATCTACACCTCAGCCGATATTCGGGCGTTGTATGCCTTCAAACGCCTCGCCTGGCTGCCGTACGCATTCGCCATGACCCGGGTCAACGTGGTGTTCACCCGGGCGCTACGACCCCGGGGCGCACGGTCGCTGCCGCCGGAGTGAGCGCAGTCGGGGACCCCGGCGTGTTGTGACGTGCGACACGCCCGAAATTACGCCGGGGCGCGGCTTACGACCTGGGAGTTTCACGATTGTTATTCGGAACATGTTGTACCTCTACGGTTTGTCACCCACTAGGTGTAGTGTTCAGAACGCTGAAAGA
>CAMDFY010000121.1 GCA_945897705.1 Bifidobacterium breve
ACCCGATGAGTTCAGGCGTAACCCGCCAGCGTGGGCAGCGTGTACGAAAGACGTCCCGATCGCGTGCATATCCCCCACACTGGCGCAAGGCCAACCGGACAGACCTAGACGTTGAACCGGAACTCCACGACGTCACCGTCGTTCATCACGTAGTCCTTGCCCTCGATCCTGACCTTTCCGGCCGCCTTCGCCGCCGCCATCGACCCAGCCGCGGTCAAATCCTCGAAGGACACCACTTCGGCTTTGATGAAGCCCTTCTCGAAATCGGTGTGGATCACCCCGGCCGCCTTCGGCGCGGTGTCGCCCTGGTGGATCACCCAGGCGCGGGCCTCCTTGGGCCCCGCGGTCAGATACGTCTGCAACTTGAGGGTGTGGAACCCGGCACGGGCCAACGAATCCAATCCGCGCTCATGCTGTCCGATCGACTCCAGCAGTTCCGCGGCGGACTCGTCATCGAGTTCCTGCAATTCGGACTCGATCTTGGCATCGAGGAACACCGCATCGGCCGGCGCGACAAGGGTCCGCAATTCGGCGATTTTGGCCTCGTCACCCAACACCGACTCGTCGGCGTTGAACACGTAGAGAAACGGCTTGGTCGTCAACAGGTTCAGCTCACGCAACAGCGTCGAGTCGACCTTGGAGCCCGCAGCGAACAGGGTCGTGCCTTCGTCGAGGAAAGCCTGTGCCGCCACCGCCGCCTCGTGAACCGCCTTGCGGTCCTTGTTGTTGCGCGCCTCTTTCTCCAGTCGCGGGACCGCGCGCTCAAGGGTTTGCATGTCGGCGAGGATCAGTTCGGTCTCGATAACCTCGATATCGGACCGGGGGTCGACTTGGCCGTCGACATGCACGACGTCGTCGTCGGCGAATACCCGGACCACCTGGCAGATCGCGTCACATTCCCGGATGTTGGCCAGGAACTTGTTGCCCAGCCCGGCCCCCTCGGATGCCCCTTTGACGATGCCGGCGATGTCGACGAAGGTCACCGGCGCCGCCACGATGCGTTCGGATCCGAACATCTCCGCCAGCCTGGCCAGCCTGGCGTCGGGCAGTGGAACCACACCCTCGTTGGGTTCGATAGTGGCGAAGGGATAGTTAGCCGCCAGCACATTGTTGCGGGTCAGTGCATTGAACAAGGTCGATTTTCCGACGTTGGGCAGACCAACGATTCCCAGGCTCAGGCTCACAGGGTCAAGAGTCTAGGGGGATCGCCAAAATCAGCCCCCGGCCATCGGCGCACCATAGGCCGGCCGCGGGGGCCGGGCGACACGGTAATCAGCACGGCGGGCCGTCTGCGGCGTCAGCCGGTACGGTCTAGTAGTGCCAGCCCAGCGGACGGTCGCAGCGGATCTGCGCTCCGCGTTCCCCCACCGTGCTGGCATGCCTTGGTGGGGTGCGGTGGTGATCGCGGCGAGCGCGACGCTGGCGGGTCTGGCGATTGAAGCTGGCCTAGGTCGCGCGGACCTCGGCATCGTGTTCGCGATGTTTTACGCTGGTGGCTGCATCGGTGCGGCCCTCGCCGTCCGCCAATCCAGCATCTTCACGGCCGTAGTCCAGCCGCCGCTCCTACTGTTCGTCGCGGTACCGCTGGCCTACTTCCTATTCCATGGTTCGGAGTTCGGCGGACTCAAGGACATTCTGATCACCTGTGGCTATCCGTTAATCGAACGTTTCCCGCTGATGCTGTTCACTTCGGTGGCAGTACTGCTGGTCGGGATGACCCGCTGGTTCCTTGCGATGTCGCCGGCGGCCCCGGCGTCGCTGGTGTCGCCGGGTGACACCGACAACCCACGGCCCGCCCGCTTCGCCGGACTCTCGAGAACTCTGTCGTCGGCGTTCGCGCGATCCGGCACCGTGGCGCGCGAGAACGGCGTTCGGCGGGACAGACCGCGACACGGCGTTGATCGCTCATCCAACGCCGCACGGCCACGCCCGCCGCGCAGGCCACCCGAACCCGCGCCAGAACGGCCCCGTCAAGACAGACGTCGCCCGGTTGCCGCCCGCGCCGATATCGACGGGCCAGTTCCGCGGCGGCGGGAGCCGACCGGCCGGTCAGCCAGGGGCGCCGACGCGATGATGGACCCGCCACAGCGCCGACCGCGGCCGGTCCGTGATCCCGGTCGCAGCCCTGAACCGCAACGGCGCGATCCGCGCTATCGCCGCGATGATCGCGATTACCCGCCCAGGCCGACACGCAATGGCCGCCTCGACCCCTACGAGGCACCCCGCGGGTATCCAGTTCGCGATCCCTACCCGCCGTACCGGCCCTCCGAGACCGTTAGGCCCTCCGAGACCGTTAGGCCCTCCGAGACCGTTAGGCGGAGAGGGCGCGGCGCCCCGGAGGGCACCCATCATCCGATTTCGCGGGTGCGTTACCGGGACGCCGGTCCAACCGACGCCGGCGACCGTGACACCTACCGCAACCGTTCCGGACGATAGCGGGTCACGACTTCGGGCGGCGAATCTCCCGGGGCAGCGCGAAAACCAGAGTTTCATTCGCCGTGGTCACCGTTTGCACTGTGCCGTAACCGTATTCGGCCAGCCGCTCAAGAACTCCCCGGACCAGGATCTCCGGTACCGAGGCGCCTGAAGTCACCCCGACAGTGCCGACACCCTCGAGCCAGTCCACGTCGATGTCTTCGGCGTAATCGACCAGGTGCGCGGCGGGGGCGCCCGCGCCGAGTGCCACCTCCACCAGGCGCACCGAGTTCGACGAGTTGCGGGACCCGACCACGATCACCAGATCGCACTCCGGGGCCATCGCCTTGACCGCCACCTGGCGGTTTTGAGTGGCGTAGCAAATGTCATCGCTCGGCGGATCCTGCAGCGTGGGGAACCGTTCGCGCAGACGCGCCACGGTTTCCATGGTCTCGTCGACGCTGAGCGTGGTCTGCGAGAGCCAGATCACCTTGCTCGCATCACGCACGGTGACGTTGTCGACACCGTCAGGCCCATCCACGAGTTGCACATGGTCGGGGGCCTCGCCGGCGGTGCCGATGACCTCCTCGTGGCCCTCGTGGCCGATGAGCAAGATGTCGTAGTCCTCGCGGGCGAACCGCTTGGCCTCGTTGTGCACTTTGGTCACCAGCGGGCAGGTGGCGTCAATCACCGAGAGATTGCGCGAGGCCGCCAGTTCGTGGACGGTCGGTGCCACACCATGCGCCGAGAAGACGACGGTGGCACCCTCGGGCACCTCGTCAGCCTCGTCGACGAACACCGCGCCGGCAGCGGCCAGCGTCTCCACCACGTGCCGGTTGTGCACAATCTCGTGGCGCACGTATACCGGTGGCCCGTGCCGCTCCAGGGCGCGTTCCACGGTTTCGACGGCACGGTCGACGCCCGCGCAATAGCCCCGCGGCTCAGCCAGCAGGACACGCTTGTCCCCGGATGGCGCGGGCCGGCCGGTAGTACCGGGAATCCCCATATCGACGGTTGGCGGCATCCAATCAGCCTACGTTCTTCCTCCGGGCCGGGGCACCGGTCGTACTCTGGTGCCCATGGCAACCGCACCGTACGGGGTTCGTCTGATCGTCGGCGCGGCCGTGACCGCCATCGAAGAGACGCTCAAACTTCCCCAGACCATCGTGATGTACCCGATGACGCTGGCCAGCAACGTCGCCCAAATGGTCATGAAGGTTCAGCAGGATCTGGCCGATCTGGCGATCAAGGGTGACTCGGCCTTGGAGGGCCTGTTCCCGCCAAAGGACGAACAACCCGAGTGGGCGACCTTCGACGAGGATTCCGACGGCACCCAGGGACCCCGGGAGGGCGAGCGCCGGTCCGACGGGCGCTTCGCGCTGTACTCGGTGAGCGACGATGCCCCTGCAGCCGAGCGGGCAGCCACGCCGGCCGCGAAACCCAAACCCGCCAAAGCCGCGAAGAAGGCGGTGCGCAAGCCTCCGGTGAAGCCGTCGGTGGAATTACCGGCGATCGCGGTGGAGCTTGATTACGAGTCGCTGACCCTGGCCCAACTCCGTGCCCGCATGACTTCGCTGAGCGTGACCGACCTCAAGGCACTGCTGGAGTATGAGGAGGCGGCCCGGGGTCGCGCCCCGTTCCAGACCCTGTTGGCCAACAGGATCACCCGCGCGACGGCCAAGTGACGAGTGCGCCCGCTCCCGGGAGTGCCGCGGAGAACCCATTCCCGGTCCGCGCGGTTGCTATCCGGGTGGCCAACTGGATAGAGCGACTCGGTGCCGTCTGGGTCGAGGGTCAGCTCACCGAGATCAAGGTGCGAAACACCACCGCCTACATGGTCTTGCGAGACCCGGCCGCCGATATGTCGCTGAATGTGAGTTGCAGCGCCGCCCTGGTGCGTACCGCACCCGTGAAACTTGCTGAGGGCACCCAGGTCGTTGTGTGCGGTAAACCCCAGTTCTACACCGGCCGCGGGTCATTTTCATTGCGGCTCAGCGAGATCCGCGCGGTCGGCCTGGGACAGCTGTTGGAACGCATCGAACGCCTCCGTAAACTTCTTGATGCCGAAGGCCTGTTCGATCCGCGCCGCAAACGGACGCTTCCGTTCTTGCCGAATCTGGTCGGTTTGATCACCGGGCGTTCGGGGGCCGCCGAGCACGACGTCACCAGTGTGGCCGGTGCTCGCTGGCCGGGCGTGCGCTTCGCGATCCGGAACACCGCGGTCCAGGGCTCGAGCGCGGTCGCGCAGATCGTCGAAGCGCTGTCCGCCCTCGACGCCGACCCAGAGGTGGACGTCATCATCATCGCCCGCGGCGGCGGCAGCGCCGAGGATCTTCTACCGTTCTCCGACGAGACGCTGTGCCGGGCGATCGCCGCCTGCCGGACTCCGGTTATCAGCGCGGTCGGACACGAACCGGACAACCCCCTGTGCGATCTGGTCGCCGACGTGCGCGCGGCCACTCCGACCGACGCGGCCAAGAAAGTGGTGCCCGACGCGGTAGCCGAACTGATGCTGGTTACCGAACTGCGGAGCCGCGGCGGCCGGGCGCTGCGCAGCTGGGTCGGCCGCGAGAAGCACACTCTGCAGCAGTTGCGAAACAGGCCGGTGCTGGCCGATCCGATGCGGTTGGTCACCGAGCGTGACACTGAGGTTCGCCGGGCGCGCGAGGCCGCGAGACGGGACATCCGACGGGTCCTGGCCGCGGAGTCTGACCGCATCGGACACCTGGGTGCGCGGCTGACCACGCTGGGGCCCGCCGCCACCCTGGCCCGCGGATATGCCGTTGTGCAGCGAGTTGACGGCGCTACCGACGCGCCGGCGCCCGTGCTGCGCTCAGTCGCCGATGCCCCGGCCGGCACCCAGCTGCGGATCAGGGTTTCCGACGGTGCGCTCGGCGCCGTGAGCACCGGGCGGGAAAATGGAACACCATGAGCGATAAACAGCAGTCGGCCACGCCGGTCAGCGAACTCGGCTACGAGCAGTGCCGCGACGAGCTGATCGAGGTGGTGCGGGTGCTCGAGCAGGGCGGCCTCGATCTTGACGCCTCGCTCACGCTCTGGGAGCGCGGCGAAGAACTGGCCAAGCGCTGCGAGGCACACCTGGCCGGCGCGCAGGCGCGGATCGAATCGGCGCTGGCGGCATCGGAGGCGGAAAAATCGTGAACTCAGCTCGTGACATCCCGGTGGCCCACACCCCGTCGGGGGGCTACGGCGACCACAGGGTTGCGCCCTACGACCGAAAGTTTCCCGAACCAGTCCTGGCCGGCTGCGATGAGCCGCTCGCCGACGGCGCACCAGACCTGCGCGGGACATGGCAGGCATTCGAAGTCCGCGTCAACGGCGAACTCGCCCCACCCGATGACGACTCCTTGGCGGGCCGACTGCGCAGACATACCGAGCGGATTGAGCAGGCCGGTAATCGGGCCGTCATCACTGGCGGTGGCGTCATCCACGATTTCATGGCGTGCGATGGGACCGAGGAAAACGGTGTGCACGACGTGATGGCGCACGACTTCACCACGCCGATCATTGTCGCTGCGTCCTACGAAGACCGCGCACTTGTCCTTCGCCCAAAGGGTTTGCCGGGCATCGAAGTCCGGCGTTGGCTCGATGGCGACAACCTGGTGTGGGAATACGCCGCGGGTTGCACGGTTCGTCTCAATCGCGTCGACGGAGACGACCCGCGAACGGGGGGACCCGAGTCAGTCACCACCCTTCGGGATCAGGCAAGATGACATCGGCAGATGACATCGGCAGATGACCGAGCAAGCAGCTTCCGCGGCGAAAGGATCTCGATGGCCGACAGCCGCGTCGCCGTCGTCATAGGCGGAGCCTCCGGGATCGGCTGGGCAACCGCGAAAGTCCTCGCCGGGGAGGGCGCCCGGGTGACGATCGCCGACCGCAACACCGACGGTGCCGCCGCACGTGCCGCTGAACTCGGCGACCCGCACGCCTGGACCGCGGTGGAAGTCACCGATGAGGCCAGCGTCGCGGCCTTGTTCGACGGCGTGGTCGCCCGCGAAGGCGGCCTGCACGTGGTGGTCAACTGCGCCGGGTTCAGCGGCTTCGGCCTGATCACCGAACTCGACGCCGACCAGTTCCGTTCGGTGGTCGATGTCTGCCTCACCGGCGGCTTCCTGGTGATCAAGCACGCCGGCCGACACTTCTCCGCCGGTGCCGCACTGGTGTCACTCACCTCGCTCAACGCCCGCCAGCCGGCGATCGGCATGAGCGCCTACTGCGCAGCCAAGGCCGGGCTGTCGATGCTGACCCAGGTCGCCGCCCTGGAACTCGGCCCCCGCGGAGTGCGTGTCAACGCGGTGGCACCCGGGTTCGTGCACACCCCACTGACCGAGGGCGCGGCACTGATACCCGGCGTCCTCGACGACTACGTCGATAACACCGCACTGGGCCGGGCCGGCACCGCCGAGGAGATCGCCGCCGCGGTGGCGTTCCTGTGTTCACCGCAAGCCTCGTGGCTGACCGGGGAAATCATGGACCTTAACGGCGGGGCGCACCTCAAGCGCTACCCGAACATCCAGCAGCATCTGGACAAGCTCATGGAGCAGTGACCCGGCCACGTTAGGGTGCAGCACTATGAAGACGGAGTTCACGCTCAGCCAGAAGCGGGCACTGGCGATCGCCACCGCGATCGCTTTGCTGTTCGGTGCCTACTTCCTGCGGC
>CAMDFY010000122.1 GCA_945897705.1 Bifidobacterium breve
TTGTCGGTCGGTCTGTCGATGGCGATGACTTCACCGCGGTTGATCGACACCCAGTCCCGGGCTTGCAGATAGGGCCGGAACGCCTCGGCGATCACCTGCTCGTCGCCGGGAGTTTTCGGCCGCTGCAGTTCGTAGAGGTACGGGAATTCCGTCCACGCGACGACGGCGTCCCAGAGTCGCACCGCCGCATCCCCGGTCGGCGGGTCGACGAGCACCGGCCCAAACAGACACTGACCGTCTGGGAAGAACAGTGTCGGCACCCCGTAGCCGTTGGCGTCGACGACGCGTTGATGCTCGGCACGCACCTCGTCGTGGGTGCTGAGATCGGCGATCGCCGCATCGACCAGATCGGGATCCATACCCAACTCGGCCAGCAGGTGACGGGCAACGGACCTCTCGTGCGGCTTGTGTCCCTCGACGTGCAGGGCCCGGCCGGCCCGGGAGTACCAGGCGTCCAGGTCGGCCATCGACTGCCGCCGCAGCAACGCACCGATGCGCATCATTGACCACCCGTAGGACCAGTCGCGTTCCCAGGGATGCTTCTTGCCCTCGACGCGGTTGATCTCCTCAAGACTGAAGAAGCGCCAGTTCACCTGCAGCCCTGTCAATCTGCTGACCTCGCGAATCCAGAGCGAGGTCTGATAGGCATACGGGCACATCACATCGAAGTGGAAGTCAACGGACTCCGGACGCTCGGTCACATCGTGTACCGGAGATTGCGGGCGGCGCGCTCACCGAGTTCGGCGTCGCCGGTCCAGGTGATCGCGCGCGCGTCGATGGGCCCTTGCGGATCAATGCGCCCGCAGGCCAACTGGATGAACGTCGTCGAGTCGGTATTCACTTCCACGTCTGGATTGTCCAGGCGCTCAACTCGTTTGGCGCGTCCGTCTACGGCAACGGCATAATCGGCGGCGATCGGACCGTCAAGGTGGAAGACGATGCTCTTGCCGTCGGGCAAGCCCACCTTCTTGCCGACGATGTAACTCAGCGAGCCTTCGACCTCAGCCAGCGCGATCTCGGCGGCCAGCCCGGTGTCGTCGGTCGACAGGCCTAGCGGTGTGGTGATGTCACGCTCGTGAACCCAGAAATCGAACACCCGGATCGCCAGGAACTTCCCGTAGGTGCCCGGGCCGACCGGCGTAAACGATGGACGCTGGACATCCGACGGCGACAGCGCGTCAAGATCGCGCCGGCGACTGGCGAAGACCGCTCGAACCTCATCGAGATACTGCGCCCCGTGCAGACCCGCGGTCCGCGCCAGGAATTCCCCGGCCCGCTCGAACGGCGGGACCGCCGCGGCGTCCTCGGGCACCCAACCGGCCAGCACCGCCTCGACACCGGCCAGGTGGTCGACCACCCCGCGCACCGTCCACTCCGGGCACAGCGACTGCACCGCCCACTGGGCCTCATCGAACCCGGCGCACAACCCCTCCACCGCTGAGTAACAACTGTTCAACGCGGTGCGAAGCTCCTCGACGCTACGCGTCGCCGGCCCTGATGCCATCGTGGAAACCTCCATCACCCAATGATGCCGGGGCAGGGGCCCTGGCCGGAACCACATTAGAGGAGATGAATCACCTCGCGGGGATCCTGCCGGCGGTCTACGCGGCATTCGGCGGCGAGCGGCGGGCAGGCCCGTAGCCGCACAATCTAAACTGCGGTGCGTGGTGGTTCGACACTCGCAGCGGGCCCGGGGTCGCCCGCCCATTCACGATGACGCGGTACTGCTGCAGGCCGCATTCAAGGCCTTCGCCGAACACGGCTACGAATCCACGTCGGTGCGAGCGGTCGCCGAAGGCCTCGGCCTGAGCCACGGTGCCCTGAACCGTCGTTTCGGCGGCAAGCGGGAGATCTTCGAGGCCGCGATCACCCACGGCTTCGAGGACATGTTCGCCGCGATGGCCGCCGAACAGTCCGCGCGGCCGGAACCCACCGACGACCTGGCCCAGTTGAAGGAGATGATCCGCAGCTTTATGGTCGTCAACGCCGAACGCCCGGAGTTCGGCCAGTTGATGAACATGGAAGGCCTACGCCGCACCGAACAGCTCGACTACATCGCGCAGCGAAGTGTCGCGCCTTTCGCGCTGGCTTTGAGTGCCCTGCTGCACAGGCTTCAGGAGGCCGGTGTGATCCACCCGATCGCGGCGCGCTCACTGTTCCTCCTGGTGGCCCACGGCGCGGAGGCGCCCTTCACACTGACCGGCCTGTCGTCGTACTTCGACGACGTCGACGGCCCCTTCGACGCCGATACACACATCGAGCAGACCGTGGCCCTCGTCATGCGCGGTATCACCCGCTAGGCGGCACCGTCAGGCTTTCGACTGCCGTTCAAGATCGAGCACCTCGGACATCACCTGCTCGTTGACGAGATCGAACTCAATGTCCTCCACGCTCATGTGGTGGACGGACCCGGTTGAAAAACGCCTAGCCTACTGCGCCAGCGGCGCCGTTGCCGCCGGCACCGCCGGTGCCGCCGATGCCGTTGGTGCCGGATCCGGTGCCACCGGCACCGCCGTTGCCGCCGGCCCCGCCGGTTGCCGGGCTGCCCGCAGTTCCACCGGTACCAGAGACGCCGGCGCCGCCTGGGCCAGCACCGCCGGGGCCGCCGATGCCACCCACCCCGGTGCCCACGCCCCGAGTCGAGCCGGCGCCACCGGCACCGCCGTTGCCGCCGTTGCCGCCAGTTCCCGCAGTGCCCGATGCGCCCGCGGCATCACCGACGCCGGCCCCCGGGGCGCCGCCGGTACCAGCGGCACCCGGACTGCCGCCATTGCCGCCGTTACCCCCGGCACCACCATTGACGGGGTTGGCGGCTCCGGTCGCACCGGCGCCGCCAGCACCGCCATTTCCGGCTTTACCGCCATTGCCGCCCGCGCCACCGTTGCCCGAGACCGAGCCCCCGGCGCCCCCGGCGCCCCCGTTTCCACCGGCACCACCGGCGCCCCCGTGCCCACCGGCATCACCGGCGTTGGTTCCATTGGCACCGCCCGCGCCGACCGCACCATCACCGCCGACCCCGCCGGCACCGCCGTTGCCGACTGCACCGCCCGCACCGCCGGCACCACCGTTGCCGCCAGTACGGGTGGCGGTGGCGATCACAGAGACGTTGGAACTGCCGACGTTGGCGACGTAGACCCGGGTGCCATCCGGGCTGAGGGCGATCCCGTCCGGGAAACTACCGACGACGATTGAGCCAGCGAGCACAGTGTTGGTGGCGGTGTCGATCACCGACACGATGCTCGTATTGCCCAAATTGGGATCAGAGTAGTAGTCGCCGACATAGACGCGAGTGCCATCCGGGCTGACCGCCACCCCGAGTGGAGAGGTGCCCACCGCGATCGTGGCGATCACGTCGTTGTAGTCACTGCTGAACCGGTCGATGTCGATCACCGACACCGTGCCGTTGTCGTTGTCGGTGACATAGGCGCGAGACCCATCGGGACTGATCGCGATTCCGAGGGGGGAGCCGCCAATAGTGATTGGGGCGTCGAAAATGAGGTTCATGGAGGTGTCGATCACCGACACCGTGCCGGCCGCGCTGGCCACGTACACGCGGCTGCCGTCCGGAGTGAGCGCCAAATCGTTCGGGCCGTTGCCAACCGTGATGGGGGCGCCGATCACGGTGTTGTACGACCCACTGGTCGGGTCGGTGTCGATCACCGACACCGTCCCGGCGTAATAGTTGGTGACGTAGGCGTAGCTGCCGTTCGGGCTGAATTCCACACTGGTCGGGCCGCTGCCGACCACGATCGGAACACCGACCACGGTGTTGTAGGACCCACTGTTCGGATCGATGTCGATCACCGACACCGTGCCCCCGCCGAAGACGAAATCGGTGACGTAAGCGCGAGTCCCGTCCGGGCTCACCGCCACCCCGCTCGGTGCCGACCCGATGCCCCCGATGCCGGTGATGGTGGCGATGACGAGGTTTGTCGCGGTGTCGATCACCGACACCGCAGCGGACTGGGAATCGGTGATGTAGGCGCGCGTGCCGTCCGGGCTCAACGCCACACCCTTCGGGCCGTTGCCCACCGTGACCGTGGCGACCGCGCTACCCGCACCCGCCACACCGTTGGCACCCGCACCGCCGTTACCGCCGTTACCGCCGGAAGTGACGGACGCACCGGCGGCACCTGCGCTGCCGGGAGTAGAACCGCTGCCACCGACACCACCACTGCCCGCCGTGCCCGGATTTCCACCGGTACCGCCGTTGCCGCCGGTGGGGTTGGTGGCGTCACCCCTGCCACCGTTGCCGCCGTCACCGGCCGCACCCGCATTACCGCCGGCACCGCCGGCACCACCGCTGCCGTTAACGCCCGCAACACCGTTCGTGCTCGAGCCAGCAGCGCCGCCGGCACCGCCATCGCCGCCGGAAGCGCCGTTGCCACCAGCACTACCGTCGGCGCCATTGCCCGCCGCATTGACACCGTTGGCGTCAGAACCGTTGTTACCCCGAGCGCCATCACCTCCATTGCCACCGTCGGCACCGAAACCTCCGGCACCGCCGCTACCCCCGTTACCGGAGGTCGATCCGCCCGCACCACCGTCACCACCGGCACCACCACTGCCGCCGACGGTGCCGTCGGTGCCGGGAACGCCACTGAACGAGGAGACACCGTCAGTGCCTGCCGCACCATCACCGCCGACCCCGCCGGCACCGCCGTTGCCGACTGCACCGCCCGCCCCGCCGGCACCGCCGTTACCGCCCGAGGCGCCCGCGGGCGCCTGCGGGTCAGCGGCGGCGTCGTAGCCCGCTCCGCCGGTCCCGCCGTTGCCGCCGAGGGTGATCGCGCCAGCAGCACCGTTGTTGCCGGTAGTCGATCCGGCTCCGCCTGCACCGCCTGCACCAGGGTTGCCCGGGTTACCGCCGTTGCCGCCGTTGCCGCCGGTGGGATTGTTGGTGGTGCCCGCCGCCCCGGCACCGCCGTCACCGCCTGCACCTGCCGCCCCGCCCGCCCCGCCGTTGCCACCGACACCTTTACTGCCCGCAGCCCCGTTCTGATTGATGAACAGCCCTATCGCCCCGGTGCCCGCTATACCCGCCGCACCACCACTGCCGCCGCTACCACCCTTGCCGCCGGGGCTGCCGTCGGTGCCGTTGGTGCCATTGACCGACGCTGCGGTGCCCGCCGTTCCGGCCACACCGGGGATACCGGGGCCGCCCACACCCCCGTCACCGGCGGCACCACCGTTACCGGCGTCACCGCCCCGGCCGAGCAACCGGCTTCCGTTACCGCCATTGCCCCCGACACCACCGTTAGTGCCCGCACCACCGTCACCGCCGAAAGTGTTTGCCGCCGAACCGATGTCGCCCGCACCACCGTCACCACCATTGCCGCCATTGCCGCTGAACAACCCGCCCGCACCACCGTTGCCACCCTTGCCGCCGGTGACCGTGGCGGCCCCGCCGTTACCGCCGTTACCGAACCAGCCCGCCGACCCGCCATTGCCACCGGCGAAGCCGCCGCCGCCGTTGCCGATCAGGCCGCCGTTGCCGCCGACGCACGCACCAGTGGTGCACGCACCCTCATAGGACGTGTAGGTCCAGCCATTGCCCAGCAGGATGCCCGCGTTCGGTTTGTCGGCGGTGCCATCACCGATGAAGAACCGCAGGATGCTACCCGGCTGCCACCCACCGATCGCCGACGCCGCCGGAGACGCCACCGCCGCCGCCGGACCGACCAGCGACATCACCGGATCCGCCGGCTCACCACTGGACGTGGTCGTCGCCGCCGCCTTCGCCCAACCCCGATCAGATTCCAAATCCCGACGAGCAGCCGCAAACGCCGCCCACGCCAACGGCCCCGACCCCGAGCCCTCACCGCTGCCGCCACCCAACCAGGCAAAAAGATTGCCGCTCAAACCCGACACCGCACCAGCGGTGGCAGCAGACCGAGGTGACGCGGTGATCACCGGCGCCACCGCCGCAGAGGCGACGAATACGGCAGTCGGGATCGACGACGCCGAGCCGCCGCCGTCAGCTTCAACCGGCGCGACGCCCGCCGCGGGGGCGGAAGACGTGAGATCCGGCGATGCCGTCTCCGAAGTGCTCCCAACCGGGCTGGGATCATCACTCGTGCTGCCAGCTCCGGCCGACACCACAGAACTCGCCCGTGGACCGCGGTCGGGCGCGGTGGCCGCGCCCGCCGTACCGGGGCTGCCGGGACGAGACGCAGACCCGTCGCCCGGAGAATTCTGCTCCGCAGACCTGTTGGCCGGAACCGATGTCGAATCCGGCGCCGAGGAACCCGACACCCTCGAACCCGACCCGCGTCGGCTGGAATCCGTTGACGGACTGCCCTCCGAGGGGCCACCCCGTGCGCCAGACCGCGGCGACCGCGAGGGAGAGGACGTCGAGGGCCCCGACGACGACGCGTCCGCGGAGTTCGACCCCGTCGCCCCTAACGACCCCGTCGTATCGGCAAACGCCAACGGCACCGACGAAATCGCCGACCCCACGCCCAGAGCGACAGCCAGCGCACCCACTCGACCGACGTAGCGGCCGTAACCGGAGGCGACCCGTTGAGCCGTGTTCACCGACCCCCGCCCGCACCCCACCTCATCCCCACGGCTCTTCACCGGACGCTGGAATAGACCAATCGACTGCACAAACCTTGTTGGAGACATGCGCACTCCTAGTTGAGAGGGTTGACTCCTGCCTATGTAGACAGATGTCTATTATTTAATCCAGATACTACTCGAGAAAAGGCCGGCTTGGTAAGACCGGCAACCGACTGCGCACTACAGTCGGTATACGACCCACCAACCCCAAGTCGCATAGCAGATGGACCACCAGACGGGCCCCACTCAGCCCCCTCGACGCCCAGGCTCACATCGAGGCGATGACGGATCTGATCATGCGTGGGATTACCCGCTAGACGTCAGGGTTGCGCGCGCTGGACCTTCGAATCACGTTCCAGTTCAAGCACTTCCATCAGGAGATTCTCGTTGATAACGTCGAATTCGATGTCTTCAACCCTCATGTGGTGTCGCACTCGATTGAAGAACTCGTTCACCGCCGAGTTGTACTTGAAGATGGCATGTCGATTGAGATCCGGCGCCGCAAC
>CAMDFY010000123.1 GCA_945897705.1 Bifidobacterium breve
GTGCCGTCCAGTTCGGCCGTCACCAGGGTTCGCACGATCTGCAGGCCCAGCCGGTCGGAGGTCTCCAGATCGAACCCCTCGGGTAGCCCGCCGCCGTTGTCGGTGACAGAGATCTCCAGAGATCGGGCCGAACGCTCAGCCCGGATACAGACGTGTCCCTGTGGGTCCGTGGAATCGAAGGCATGCTCGATGGCGTTTTGCACCAACTCGGTGACCACCATCACCAGCGCGGTGGCCCGGTCGGCGTCGAGCACACCCAGGCTGCCCTCGCGGCTGATCCGGATTGGGCTGGCTACTCGTGCGACGTCGTTCATCACCGGCAGGATCCGATCGATCACCTCATCGAGGTTCACCACCTCGTCGACCGATGCCGACAGCGCCTCGTGCACCTCGGCGATGGCGGCCACCCGTCGCACCGACTCGGTCAGGGCGTCGCGGGCCTCGTCGTTGTTGGTCCGGCGGGCCTGCAGTCGCAACAGTGCGGCGACGGTCTGCAGGTTGTTCTTCACCCGGTGATGGATCTCCCGGATCGTCGCGTCCTTGGACAGCAGCGCGCGATCCCGCCGTTTGACCTCGGTGACATCGCGGATCAAGACCGCCGCACCCGCCGCGGCGCCACCGGCCACCAGTGGCAGGGTGCGCAGCAGCACGGCCGCACCGCCCGCGTCGACCTCGAGGCGCATGCTGGCGCCACCGGTCAGGGAGTCGCCGACGTGGGTGGCGACTTCCTGGGCCTCGAAGGGATCGGAGATCAACGGCCGAGTGATCGCGACCAGGTTGTGGCCCTCCAACTCGGAGTTGAGGCCCATGCGGTGATACGCCGACAACGCGTTCGGGCTCGCGTAGGTCACCACGCCGCGCACATCGAGGCGAATGAAACCATCGCCGACGCGGGGGCTGGACCGTGGGATGGCCAGATCGCCGACGTTCGGAAAGGTGCCCTCGGACAACATCTTCCGCAGCTGCTCGGCGCAGTCGAGGTAGGCCTTCTCCAGCCGTGACGAGGACCCCCGGCCACCGCCGGCGCTCTGGTGGGTCAGCAGCGCCACCACCTCGCCGCGATAGCGCACCGGCAGGGCACCCAGCAGACCCTCCTCGGCCACCACGGTGCCGACGGCGTCGGTGATCAACAGGGTGGCGGCGGTGTTGGGCCGACACTGCGCCACACAGACCACGGTGCCGTCGTCGCCGCGGACCCACATCAGGTAGTCGCCGAACGACATGTCGGCCAGCAGTTGCCACTCACCCACCACGGTGTGCAGATGATCCACGGCGGCACCGGGGAGTTCGGTGTGCTCGGCGAGCAGGTCACCGAGGGTTGACATCAGTCACCGATATCGCGATGGCACGTTCAGTCGACGACGGCGATGAGGTCACCGGCCTGGATCACGTCGCCCACCGAGACGCTGACCTCGGTGACGGTGCCGCCGAACTCCGCGAGCACCGGGATCTCCATCTTCATCGACTCCAGCAGCACCAGGATGTCGCCGGCGTCGATCCGGTCACCCGCGGTGACCACGACCTCCAGCACACTCGCCACGATCTCGGCGCGTACCTCCTCAGCCATGGCCCTATCGAACCACACCACCGGCTCACTAGCGGATCACAGCGCCGTGAGAGACTAGAAGCAACATCTGGATCATTCGGAAGGTAGAGCCATGGCCAAACGAGGCCGCAAGAAGCGCGACCGCAAGCACAGCAAGGCCAATCACGGCAACCGGCCCAACGCCTAGGACTCAGGCGAGCTAGACCCCCGGGCGGCGGTAGATCGTCGTCCGACTGATCTGCAGACGCACCCGCTCGACGAGGTATTCGGGTGCCTTCTCCCCGCTGGCCTTGGTGGCGATGAGGGCCTTGACGCGCTCCTCAACTCCGTAGTGCCGTAGGCAGGCCGGGCACTCGTCGAGGTGGCGTTGCAGTCGTTCGCGGGAATCCTCGTTGCATTCTCCATCGAGCAGCGTCCAGACCTCGGCGATCACCAGCGCGCAATCGGCGTGACCGGTCTCGTGCTCGTCGGCACTCATCACGACACCTCCTCGGCGGCGTCAGACCGCTC
The DNA here is from genome assembly GCA_945897705.1 of Bifidobacterium breve. Lineage (GTDB taxonomy): Bacteria > Actinomycetota > Actinomycetes > Mycobacteriales > Mycobacteriaceae > Mycobacterium > Mycobacterium aquicola. The sequence continues at coordinate 2,057 of CAMDFY010000123.1, forward strand.
GCCGCGCAGGAGCCCGCGTTCACGGGCGACGTCGGCGAGCAGGGTGCGCAACTGGCGCCTCCCGCGGTGCAGGCGGGACATGACAGTCCCGATCGGCGTCTCCATGATCTCGGCGATCTCCTTGTACGGCAGGCCTTCGACGTCGGCGAGGTACACCGCAAGCCGGAACTCTTCCCCTAACGCCTGCAACGCCTCTTTTATTTCACTGTCCGGAAGCAGTTCGAGCGCCTCGACCTCCGCCGAGCGCAGTCCGGTCGAGGTGTGCTCGGCCTGGGCGGCCAACTGCCAGTCGTGGATCTCCTCGGTGGGGTACTCGGCCGGGGATCGCTGTTTCTTGCGGTAGGTGTTGATGTAGGTGTTGGTAAGGATCCGATACAGCCAGGCCTTGAGGTTGGTGCCCTCCCGGAAGGACCGGAACCCGGCGTAAGCCTTGACCATGGTCTCCTGCAGGAGGTCCTCAGCGTCGGCGGGGTTGCGGGTCATCCGCATGGCGCCGCCGTAAAGCTGGTCCATGAGCGGGATCGCGTCACGCTCGAACCGCGCGGTCAGTTCGGCGTCGGTTTCCTCGCGGGCCACCTCGTCGGTCTTCGGCGCTGACATGATCACCGATCCTAGAGCCCCGATCGGCTACTGGCGCCAAGGCCCCATAGGCTGGAATCCATGTCAGCCACTCCGCCCCGGTTCGCCGGCAAGACCATGTTCATTTCCGGAGCCAGCCGCGGCATCGGTTTGGCGATCGCCAAGCGGGTGGCCGCCGACGGCGCCAACATCGCGCTGGTGGCCAAGACACAAGAGCCGCACCCCAAGCTGCCCGGCACCATCTACACCGCGGCGAAAGAGATCGAGGAGGCGGGCGGTCACGCCCTGCCGATCGTCGGTGATGTGCGCGACGGCGACTCGGTGGCCGCCGCGGTCGCGGCCTGCGTCGAACAGTTCGGCGGGATCGATATGTGCGTCAACAATGCGTCTGCGCTCAACCTCGGCTCCATCGAAGAAGTTCCACTCAAGCGGTTCGACCTGATGAACGGTATCCAGGTGCGCGGCACCTACGCCGTAACCCAGGCATGCATCCCGCATATGAAGGGCCGGGAGAACCCGCACATCCTGACGCTCTCCCCGCCGGTGCTGGTGGAGCCCAAATGGTTGCGGCCCACCGGTTACATGATGGCCAAGTTCGGAATGACGTTGTGCGCCTTGGGAGTTGCCGAGGAGATGCGGGAATACGGGATCGCCTCGAACACCCTGTGGCCGCGCACCGCGATCGCCACCGCCGCGGTGCAGAACCTACTCGGCGGCGATGAGATGATGGCGCGCTCCCGCAAGCCCGCGGTGTACGCCGATTCGGCCTACGCGGTCATGAGCCGACCGGCCCGCGAGTTCACCGGCAACACGCTGCTGTGCGAGGACGTGTTGCTCGACAGCGGTGTTACAGACCTCTCGGTGTACGACTGCGTTCCGGGTTCGGAGTTGGGGGTCGACTTCTGGATCGAGTCCCCCAACCCACCCGGGTACGCGGCGCCTTAAGCCTCAGCGCTCAGCCCACTCAGGTCCAACTCGGGCTTCGCTGCGCTCAGCCCTTGCCGCCGAACCGGCGCTTGCCGCGCCCGGAGAAGGCCCGGATGGCGGCGCGGGCGAAGCTCGACTGCTTCTGCGTCGAGGAGTACCAGAGCATCTCCGACTTCTGGGTCGGGATGCGCGGGGCAGTGATCGCCTGCTGGCGGCAGAACTTGATCAGGCCGGCGGCGCCGCCACCGCGGTAGCCGATACCGGACTCCTTCCAGCCGCCCATCGGCAGCGAGAAGCAGAAGACGTTGGTCATGGCGTCGTTGATGTTCACCGCGCCGGACTCGAGCCGACGGGCGATCCGTTCACCGCGGGCGGTGTCGCCGGTCCATACCGTGGCCGACAACCCGTAGACCGAATCGTTAGCCAGCCGGATGGCCTCTTCCTCGTTGGCCACCTTCACTACCGGCAGGGTGGGGCCGAAAGTCTCCTCGGCCATGCAGCTCATCTCCGGCGTGACGTCGGCGAGGACGGTGGGCTGAAAGAACGTGCCCACGCCTGTCGACTTGCCACCGGTGAGGACCTTGGCGCCGCCGGAGACGGCCTCGCTGACGTGCCGGTCGACGATGTCACGCTGGGCCGGGGTAGCCATCGCGCCGGTGTTGAAGTTGAAGCCGGGGCCGGACTCCTGTCCCTGCTGCACCTTGGCGACCTGCGCGGCGAGCTTGGCGACGAACTCGTCATAGATCGGAGCCTCGACGAACACCCGCTCCACCGAGATGCACACCTGACCGGAGTTGAACATCCCGCCCCAGGCGATGCCGTTGGCGGCACGGTCGACGTCGGCGTCGGCGAGCACGATGGCCGGGTCCTTGCCGCCCAACTCCAGGCTGCACGGGATGAGCCGCTCGGCGCAGGCCACCGCAACCTTGCGGCCGGTGCCCGTCGACCCGGTGAAGTGGACGTAGTCGGAGTTCTCGATCACCGAGACTCCGGTGGCGCCGTACCCGGTGGCCAATTCGAACACGGCCGGTGCGCCAGTCTCTTTCCAGCCACGGGCCAATTCGACCGCCGACAGCGGTGTCACCTCAGAGGGTTTGAGCAGCACCGCCGCGCCGGCGGCCAGTGCGGGCACCAGGTCCAGCGCCAGCATGGCAAGCGGAAAGTTCCATGGCTCGATCATCCCGACGAGCGGGTAGGGCCGGTAGACGCTGGTGAGTTTCTTGACCTTGAACAGCGGGCTGTGCGCGCCCGGGTGGCGATCGGCGAGGAACTCCTCGGCATTGCCGGCCCAGTATTTGATGGCGTCGGCGATCAGCACCGCCTCGATGCTGGCATCGCCGCGGGACTTGCCGGTCTCGTTCATCAGCACCTCGGTGAGGAGGTCGGCGTTGTCGAGGACCCAGTCCTGCCAGAGCATCAGCCACTTCTTGCGGCCGCGGGGGCCGATGGCCTCCCACTCGGTCTGGGCGGCGCGCAGCCGGCGGGCCTTGGCGGCGACGGTCTCGGGGCCGTCGATCGGCACGGAGCCGGCGACCCGGCCGTCCGCGGGGTTGTGCACCGTGATGGTGTCGATCTTCTGCTCCACAGCGGTCATGTCGGATTCCTCTCGCACGCAAACTGAACTGCCGCGATCTTATCGCCACCGCAGCCACTCAGAAGAGCCCCACCGGTTGGTCTCCCAAGTCGACCGGTTCGAGAAGCTCAGCAGAATTGTTGGCCACCCGGTTGACCAACCGGGAGACCTCCCGGATCGCGATCTCGCTGATATCGGGCGGTGAGGCGAGCAGATCTTCGGGCGCGGGCTCGTCGGGGTTAAGCCAACGGTCCCAGTCGTTCTCGTCGAGCATCAGCGGCATCCGATTGTGTATCTCGGCGAGGTCACCCACCGCGTCGGTGGTCACGATCGAGCACGTCAACGTCGGCGCGCTCGCCTCGTCGGGTCGCCAGGACGACCACAGGCCCGCCACCAGAATCGGGGAGCCGTCGCGCCGATACATGTAGAACGGCGTCTTCGCGCCGGGTTCTCCGCTGGGCATCCACTCGTAATATCCGTCCATCGGCACCAGGCAGCGCTGGCTTCGGGCCGCCGCACGGAACGCCGGCGCAGTAGTCAGGGTCTCGGCACGAGCATTGATCAGCAATGACTTGGCCAAGGGCTTGCCACCTGCGCCGGCTTTGACCCAGGGCGGCAGCAGGCCCCAGCGCACCGGAAGGATCCGCCGCTCGGTCCCGTCGTCCTCGTGGCGAGTGAGCACGCTAGCCATGGTCGTCGCCGGGGCGACGACGGCCGCGATGGTTGTCGTCGGGGCGACGTTGTAATTCGGTCCGGCCAGACGCTGCCCGGTCTCGTCGACGGCGTGGAGTCGCGCAGCCAGGCGCGCGGGATCGGTTGTGGCCACGAATCGTCCGCACATGACTCCATGATCCCCCGGGGCCCCGGCAGGGCAGGATGGAGATGTGAACCCCTGGCCGGCTCCCCATGCCACGGCGCCGGTGCATGCCACGGTGACGGTGCCGGGGTCGAAATCACAGACCAACCGAACCCTGATACTGGCCGCACTCGCTGCCACCGGGGGTCAGGGCCCGTCGGCGATCAGCGGGGCACTGCGCAGCCGGGACACCGACCTGATGATCGGGGCGCTACGCGAACTGGGTATCGACATCACCGGCGATGGGCCTGAGCTCACCGTCAGCGGGTCGCTGAACCCTGGTGCGGATACCCGGATCGATTGCGGTCTGGCGGGCACCGTGTTGCGGTTCGTTCCACCATTGGCAGCCCTGAGCAATGCCGGGGTGCTCTTCGACGGTGACGAGCAGGCCCGCGCGCGACCCATCGCGCCACTGTTGGATGCGCTGCGCGCACTCGGTGTGGCAATCGACGGGGACGGTCTGCCGTTCGCCGTGCGCGGCCGCGGCATGGTGCGCGGCGGGTCGGTGCGGATCGACGCGTCGGCTTCATCGCAGTTCGTGTCCGGTCTACTGCTGTGCGGTGCGGCGTTCGACTCCGGTCTTGAAGTGCTGCACACGGGAGCCTCGGTGCCGTCGGCGCCGCATATCGACATGACGGTGACGATGCTGCGCCAGGCCGGGGTCGCCGTCGATGACTCAACAGCCAATCGTTGGGCGGTGGCGCCCGGGCCGATCGCCGCCAGAAGTTGGGCGGTCGAACCCGACCTGTCTAATGCGGTGCCGTTCTTGTCGGCGGCGGTGGTCACCGGTGGTGTCGTGCAGATCACCGATTGGCCCACGGTCAGTGTGCAGCCGGATGACACCATCATCGGGATCCTCCGGTTGTTGGGAACGACTGTGCACCAATCGGATTCAGAGCTACAGATCCGGGGTGCATCCAGCTACGGTGGTTTCGACATCGACCTCCACGATGTCGGCGAGCTCGCCCCATCGGTGGCCGCGCTGGCGGCGCTGGCCGCGCCAGG
>CAMDFY010000124.1 GCA_945897705.1 Bifidobacterium breve
CGCGATGCTCCGGTGCGCGAGTCGATGATGACGCTCACCACACTGGACCCGCCGGTGCAGGCGTTGGTGAGTCTCTGGGTGCAGCAGCACTACGGCGAGCAGGTCAGCCGGGCCCTGGAGATTCTCGGATCGGAGGCCGATCAGGTGGCCGCCTACCTGGTCACTGAGTCCGCGCCGATGCCGCCGCCGTCGTCGCCGCCGGGCGCACGCGCGCCGGGCCTGGCCAACATCGCCCTGCTGCGTCGGCCGGCCGACATGGACGAGGCGACCTGGCTGACCCGCTGGCATCGCGATCACACCCCGGTGGCCATCGCCACCCAGTCGACCTTCGGCTATCTGCAGAACTATGTCGTGCGTGCGCTGACACCGGATGCGCCAAGGATTTCGGCGATCGTCGAGGAGTTGTTCCCGATCGAATCAGTGACGAGCCTGCACGCGTTCTTCGGCGCCGCCGACGATGCGGATCTGGCCGACCGACTTGGCAAGATGGTGGCGAGCACTTCGGCCTTCGGCGCCAACGTCGACATCGACACGGTGCCCACCGGTAGGTACGTGTTCGCGAACCCGTTTGCGGAACTGACCTAGGCTGACCGGCGTGACTCTGCTCATCAACGACGAAAACCGGGTGCGCACCCTCACCCTCAACCGACCGGACGCCCTCAACGCATTCAACGAAGCGTTGTACGACGCGACCGCCGAGGCACTTAACGCGGCCGCTGAGGATCCCGAGGTGGCGGTCGTGGTGATCACCGGCACCGGACGGGCATTTAGTGCTGGACAGGACCTCAACGAGATGGCCGCCCGGATCAGCGATCCCGGCTTCACCCCGGGTACGCACGGATTCCCCGGCCTGATCGATGCGTTGGCGCGATTCCCCAAGCCACTGGTCTGCGCGGTCAACGGCCTCGGCCTGGGTCTGGGCACCACCATTCTGGGGTTCGCCGATCTGGTTTTCATGTCGACCACTGCCCGCCTGAAGTGCCCCTTCACCAGCCTCGGCGTGGCACCCGAGGCGGCATCGTCGTATCTGCTTCCCGCATTGATCGGCCGGCAGAACGCGGCCTGGCTGCTGATGTCCTCGGAGTGGGTCGACGCCGCGGAGGCGCTGCGGATGGGCCTGGTCTGGAAAGTGTGCGAACCCGACGCGCTACTGACCGACGCCCATCGGCATGCCGAGGTTCTCGCCGCCAAACCGATTTCCAGTCTGGTTGCGGTCAAGGAAGCCATGGTGGAGCCAACCCGCACACTGATCTCAGCTGCGAGAGCCCGAGAGGACGCCTATTTCGCCGAGATGATGGGAGCCCCGGCCAACGCCGCGGCGCTCGCTGAGTTCACCGACCGCGGCTAGCTTCCGATCACCCCTGCGCGGGCAGTGCTGCGATCCGCCGGGCGATGTACGGCGAGAACCAGCCGTCGTACTTGGTCCGCAGATCCGGATCGCGCCAGTCGGATCCGGTGACGACTTCGCGGCAGGTCGGTGCTTCGCACAGGCATCGGAACTCGTCATAATCGCTGGCGTCACACATCGCGTAGTCGAAGCACATTTCCTCGCCCGGTGCGATATCGCGCATCGCCACCAACAGCGTCTGCCCGACCAGACCGCAGTTCGGCTCGCAGGAGTGATTGAGCATGTCGCCGGGTTCCGGAGTGTCGCCGGAGAGTAGGTAGAGGTCGGAATCCACCTGAATCGACCGGCTTTGCCGGTCGTCACTGAGTTCCGCCAGGTACGCCCCCGTCACAATCCATCCACCGAACGCGGCGACGGTCTCACCGGCCGGGATGGTTTCCAGGGCGAATGAGCCCCAGCCCTTGCCGCCGGCGGGCCGAGCCTCGGCCTTGGGACTGAGCCAGTTGTAATCCATGGGTCGCGCCTCCTGACTAGACCTACCGGGCGCGCAGAAGTCTAGGGCACCCGTGCTGGTTCGGCGCGTCGGTGCGGAACTACCATCGGAGCATGAGCCGAATCGGAGACTTCGCAGACGACGATGTGTCGGGTTGGATCGCCCTGTCACCGGAACTCGGGAAGGCGATGGCGGCGTTCAGTGGTGCCGTCTACAACCGCAACCGACTGCCGATGCGGGTCCGCGAGATCGCCCGCATCGTGATGGCCTACGACAACGAGTGCGTGGTGTGCCAAAACACCCGCGATGCCGACGGCCCGGCGGCGGGTGTGGACGAGGATCTCTACGCCCACGCCCTCCAGTGGCGCACCTGGCCGGGATACTCCGAGCAAGAACGTCTGGCTGCGGAGTTTGCGCACCGATTCGCCTCCGATCACACCGGACTGCGCGCCGATGACGAGTTCTGGAGCCGGTGTCGCGAGCACTTCTCCGATGAACTGATTGCCGACCTGACCATGTCGTGCGCCATGTGGCTCGGGATGGGCCGGATGCTGCGCACGCTGGACGTCGGCCAGGCGTGCCAACTCACGCTGCCCAGCCGCGGCTGAACACTCGAATGCAACCGGCGTTTCTGTGGCCCGGTCGCGATAGGTGAATTCCACTTCGCTCCCGGGCGTCGTTTGGTGAAACGTTCCGCTACATATTGATGGTCTCTATGGCCACGCGAGCAGGTTCCTTGTCCAATAGAGCCGTCCGTTCCACGCTCTGGATGCTACCTCTCGCGAAAGCTCAAACATGCCTGCTCACAATGGATCTCACCGCTCGAAGCGTCAGTCGGCCAACTTCCCGGTGCTGCGCTGGCTTCAGGTTGGTGCGATTACGGCAGGCGTCAGTGTTGCGTTGACGGCATCGCCGGGCGTCGCCGCTGCGGAGAGTGCGGAGGCCACGGCCACGGGTTCCACCACCGCTGACGCCGGCTCGTCGTCCGCTAACAACCCCCGGACCAGCCCACGGGCCGTGCCGAGGCCCGACGCTACGGCGACCAAGCCCCGCACTCGCTCTACGGCGTCGACGAGCCCGGCCGACATCTCTGAAGACACCGCCGGTGCCCGCCGTTCGGTCAACGGCCGGCTTGGTTCCACGCCGCGTGTCAACCGGTCAGTCACGACTCGCTCGGCCGCGAACTCCTCAGTCCAGCCTGCGATCATTGACTCCGAGGCTCCGCGTTACTCGCCGGTCGTCACAGATCTGGGCGGCGATCTAGCGTCCGCGGCCATCAGCGCAGCTATCGCCCATCCGATGCAGCCGGTCACCCCGGCCACCATTGCCGCCATCGGGCCGACAACCACCGCAGCCTGGGGCGTCAACCCGTTGGTCACGCGGTTGGGACTGCCCTACCCGGCGCAGATCACCGCGCCCGTGACTACTCGGTCGATCATCACCGACATGCTCAGCTGGATTGGACTCGGCGCGCTCAACCCGCGGGTGCCCGGCCCGGCGATGCCGGTCAACGACTTCATCGCCGGTGTCTGGGTCGGCATCCGTCGAATCCACTACACGTTCCACAATTCGCATCCGACGCTGAGTCTGACCACCGCCACCGCGGATCCGTTAAAGGTCGTCGTGACCGGCAACCTCGGCGGCGCTGACGTCGACGGCGATGTGTTGACCTACGCCGTCAGCAACCCATCCAAGGGAACTGTCGAGATCGCCGAAGACGGCACCTACACCTACACCCCGGATGCCGAGTTCGCCCACACCGGTGGAACGGACAGTTTCGTCGCCTCGGTGTCCGACACCGCGAATCCGTGGCACAGGTACGGACTTGCGGGAGTCGTCCACCACCTAGTGCGGCAGCTGGCGTGGGCAGGCGTGATGAACCCCGATACCAAAATCGTCAGAGTCACCGTTCCGGTAGGTTTTGTCAACGCCGCCCCGATAGTCGAGGCAGCCTCAGTGGGTGCGGCCAGTCCGTCAACCGGTGCGGTGCTGGGGACTGTCGCGACCAGTGACGCTGACGGAGACACCGTCACGTTCACCACGAAGACCGCGCCACTGCGCGGCGCTGTCCAACTCAACTCCGCAACCGGTGCCTTCACCTATACACCCAACCCGGTTGCGCGGCACGCGGCCTCCGCGCAGGGTGCCGCAGCCGACGCACTCATCGACACCTTCACCCTTGAGATTGCCGACGGCTATGGCGGCACCACCCTGGTTCCGGTCACCGTCGCCATCGCGCCGGCCAACGCCAATCCCGTCGCCGCTGCCCCGACCATCGGCAACCCGAACGTAACCACCGGGGCCGTCGCTGGGGCACTGTCCATCACCGACGCCGACGGCGACGCAGCCACCTATCCGGCCGCCGTCAGCACCGCCAAAGGCACTGCAGTCATCGCCGCCAACGGCACCTTCGTCTATACCCCCAACGCCAACGCTCGCCACACCGCCGCGGCCGTCGACGCCACCGCAGCCGAGCGCACCGACACCTTCACCGTCACGGTCTCCGACGGGCACGGCGGCACTACCGCCGCGGTCGTCACCGTTGCAGTCGCCCCCTCCAACACCAATCCGGTCGCCGGCACACCCACGATCGAAACGGCCGATGCCGCAACCGGTGCCATCGCAGGAGCACTCGCCGCAACCGACGCCGACGGCGATGCCACGGCCTTCGTCGCCATCACGGCCCCCTCGCGCGGCACCCTGTCGCTCAATCAGTCCACCGGAGCGTTCAGCTACACCCCGGACGCTTCGGCACGGCACGCCGCCGCCGCCGACGGCGCCACCGGTACCGACATCGCCGACACCTTCACCCTCGCCGTGACCGACGGCCACGGCGGCACGACGCTGGTTCCAGTGACAGTGGACATCCTCCCGGCCAATACCGCCCCGGCCTTCGGCACCCCCACCGTCGGCGACCCGAACGTATCCACCGGTGCCGTCACCGGCACGATGGTTGTCACCGACGCTGAAGGCGACACCCCCACCTACAGCATCGTCGACGGACCCCTAAACGGCACCGTCACCATCGATCCGGCCACCGGCGTCTTCGTCTACACCCCGACCGCCGATGCCCGCCACGATGCGGCCCGGGATTCGGGCAGCACCGGCACCGGACTGCAGACGATCACCCTCAGTAATCCCGCCGCAGTGACCATGGGAACCTACGGCGGGTGGACTAGCGGCGTCGGCACCTACAACTACGTCGCTACCTATTTCACCGCAGCGGAAACCGGAACCTACATCTTCGGCCAGACCAGTGCCCCGGTCGACACCGTGATGGAGATCTATAGCGGCACATTCAACCCGAGCGCCCCCGGCGTCGGGCGTCTGGCGGTCAACGATGACACCGGACTTTCCGAGCACGTCGACGCCGGAGCCACCGTCACCGGCTGCGCGGGTTCTGCGGGCCTCTGCCCGCAAGTCACGGCCAACCTCACCGCCGGTCAGGTCATCACCCTGGTGGTCACGACCTTCAGTGCCGGAGCACCTCTCGGACTACCGCAGAGCTTCTACTCCAACCGCGGAGGTACTTTCGCGGCAACTGCGCCCGGAGACTCCTTCACCGTGGCTGTCAACGACGGGCACGGCGGAATCACCACCAGCCGGATCTCGGTGCCGATCCTCCCGGCCAACGTCGCACCAACCGCGGTCGCGAGCACCGGTACCGCGGACGGATCGACGGGTGCAGTCGCCGGGGCACTGGCCGTCAGCGACGCCGACGGTGACACCACTGCGGTCGCCGCTGTCACCGCACCCACCCGCGGCACCCTGACTGTGGACCCGGCCACCGGAGCATTCACCTACACCCCGGATCCCTCGGCTCGGCACGCCGCAGCTGCTGAGGACGCCAGTGCAGCCGACCTGACCGACACCTTTACTCTCGGTGTCACCGATGGACACGGCGGCACCATCGCCGTTCCCATCAGCGTGACCATTGATCCTGCCAATACCGACCCGACGGGCGGCACACCGGTCCTCGGTGATCCCGATGCCACGGGAACCATCACCGGCAGACTCGCTGGTACGGATGCCGATGGCGACGCCTTGATCTATCGCGGGTCGGGGACATCGGAGAGCGGTGCCTTCGTCATCAATCCCGACGGCTCATTCACCTACACACCCACTGCCGATGCCCTTGCTTCGGCCGGCAGCGGAACAACCGACAGTTTCACAATCACCATCGACGACGGCCACGGCGGAGTTGTCGCAGTCCCGGTGACGGTCACCATCACGGCCGGCAACAGTTCATCGCCCGGAACGCCACCCGCCGGATGCCCGACCAACTGCCAAGATGCCACCGTCACGTTCACCGGCGGGACGGCTTACTCTGCCGGTGGTCCGGGCACCACTAATGGAACCGATCTCTTCGGCCCGGTGGACTACTACGTCGAGAATGGTTTCATCTTCGATTACGTGGGCGGTTCGGGAGGTGACGTCGGAAACTACTACGGCACCGGTAACGACGTCATCCACGGCCACTGGGGTACCAGGGACATGACATCCATCGAAATCCGCAAGGACGGCGGCGGATCCTTCAACTTTAATTATTTCGTGTTGACATCGAACACCCTGGCTCCCGGTGGGCCGGCGGTAGGGACCGAGCAGGTATTCATCCAGGGCTTCCTGAACGGAACCGCCACCGGACCGCAGGTCCTGCTCCAACCCGAGGATTGGGGCTTCCCCGCCAGTTCCGTCTTCACCGGGACGGCATTCGACGCGGTAGACAAGGTCGTCATCACCTCCACCAACGGGAGCTTCTCGTGCTTCGGTATGGACTCCTTCTACATCGACTCAATCTCGGTCTGAGCGTCCCGGGCATCACAGGGGAATTATCTGCCGCTGTTCTTCCGGCCATCCGGTTCATTGGATGCAATTAGCATCACCCCATGAGCAGACTCGGCCTGAACCCGCGATGAGCACGCCCGGTGACGTAGGCGGTAACGGCGTAGTCCTCGGAACCATCGTCAACCCGGCGGGCCTGACCCTGGCCAAGACCGTCCCGGCCAGCGGCGCCGGCAGATTCACCGATCCGGGTCTGGG
>CAMDFY010000125.1 GCA_945897705.1 Bifidobacterium breve
AGCGCGGTGTCGATGCCGCCGCGACCGCGGCCCACGTCGTGACTGGACAGCGTCTCGGTCAGGGTCACGTAACTGCCGGCGTCGAAACGGTCGACGAGCTTGGCGCCCTGGTACTCCAGGTAGCTCTGCACCGCGTAGCGGCCGCCGGACAGCGGAACTTCGTCGTCCTGGGCGTCGTTGCCGAACCGGGTATCCAGATCCAGTTCGCCGCGGTAGGTCAGATGGGCGAAGCGTCGTGCCAGCGCCATTCCGCTGTCCGGGGACCGGCCCGTGCCGTAATAGTCGCCGCCCTGCCAGTTCGGGTCCGAGGTGATCGCCGCGATCTGCGAACTCTGGGTGCCGATCTGATCGGCGGTCGCCCGCGCACCGACGGCCAGGACCAGTGCGGACCGCACCCGCTGGGGGTGGCCGATCATCCACTCCAGTGCGCGTGCTCCGCCCATCGAGCCGCCGACGACTGCGGCCACCTCGGTGATGCCGAGGGCGGCCAGTGCCGCGATGTCGGTATCGACCTGATCGCGCACGGTGACGGCCGGAAACCTTGAGCCCCAGGGCTTTCCGTCCGGTGCCACCGTGCTGGGTCCGGTGGAGCCGCGGCAGCCACCCAGGACGTTGGTCGCGATGGCACACCAGCGGTCGGTATCGATCGGTGCGCCCGGCCCGGTGACACCGTTCCACCAGCCCGGCACGTTGGAGTCTCCAGTCAGAGCGTGCAGCACCACGACGACGTTGTCGCGGTTGGGGGACAACTCGCCCCAGCGCTGCACCGCGATCGAGACGTCGTCGATCACCGTGCCGTCCTCGCAGGTGAACGCACCGATATCGACGATGCCGATTTCACCGTCGGCCGGTAGTTCCGCGGAGTGCAGACGCTCATCGGAGAGGGTCACGTCAGGGTCCCTCAACGGCCCGCCGCAGCCGTGAAGCCGCACTCGAGGTCGGCAATGATGTCGTCGATACCTTCCAGGCCGACGGCCAGTCGCACCAGGCCGGGCGTGACCCCACTGGCGAGTTGTTCAGCGGCGGAGAGTTGCTGATGGGTGGTTGAGGCCGGATGGATGACGAGCGATCGCACGTCACCGATATTGGCGACGTGGCTGTGCAGTCGCAGCGCGTCAACGAACGCCTTTCCGGCGCTCACCCCACCGGCTAACTCGAAGCTCAGTACCGCGCCGGTTCCCCGGGGTGCCAGTTTCGTTGCTCGTTCGTGCCATGGTGAGCCGGGCAATCCGGCGTAGTTGACCGCGGTGACGTCGTCGCGGCCGTCGAGGAACTCGGCGACCCGCCTGGCGTTGGCCACATGGCGTTCCATGCGCAGGCTTAGCGTCTCCAGGCCCTGGGCGATCAGAAAGGCGTTGAACGGCGCCGCGGCCGATCCCAGATCGCGCAACAGTTGTACCCGGGCTTTGAGTGCGAAAGCCGGTGCACCCAGGTCGGCGAAGACCACGCCATGATAGCTGGGGTCGGGTTCGGTAAACCCTGGGAACCGCCCGTTGGTCCAGTCGAAGTTGCCGCTGTCGACAATCACTCCGGCGATCGCGGTGCCGTGGCCGCCGAGGTACTTGGTGGCCGAATGCACCACGATGTCCGCGCCCTGGGAGATCGGCTGGATCAGGTACGGAGTGGCGATGGTGTTATCGACGATCAGCGGCACCCCATTGGCGTGGGCGACCTTCGACACACCAGGTGTGTCGAGGATGTCGATCTTCGGGTTGGAGATGGTTTCGCCGTAGAAGGCCTTGGTGTTCGGCCGCACCGCAGCCTGCCAGCAGTCCAGGTCATCGGGGTCGTCGACAAATGTGGTCTCGATGCCCAACTTGGGCAGCGTGTAGTGGAAGAGGTTGTAGGTGCCGCCGTAGAGCCGGGGACTGGACACGATGTGGTCACCGGTGCCGGCGATATTGAGGATCGCGAAGGTCTCTGCGGCCTGACCCGACGCCAGGAACAAACCCGCCACTCCGCCCTCGAGTGCGGCGATCCGCTGCTCGACGACATCGGTGGTGGGGTTCATCAGCCGGGTGTAGATGTTGCCCGGCTCGGCCAGCCCGAACAATGCCGCGGCGTGGTCGGTGCTGTCGAAGGTGTAGGACGTCGTCTGGTAGATCGGAAGGGCGCGGGCATGCGTTCCGGCGTCCGCCGTCTGTCCGGCATGGATCTGTTTGGTCTCGAACGACCACTCTGTTTCTGATGTGCTCATGACGCCTTCAGATTGCTCATGACGTAGCTATCCCTATCTACCGTGGGGCCCGTCATGGCGGGCCCGCGCTTGCTGTGCAGCCTGTGTGGCTGTCCAACCTGGTCATCACCCAGGGCACCCCACCGCGGTTGGAGGGTTGCCGGCCAGCAAGCCGGGGCTTGACGCTGGCACTCATGACCGGCCCGAATCGTATCGCACGTCGGTCGGGGCTGGCCAGTCGGTCGGGGCGCGGGGTTCCGCCCAGCCCTTGTAATGTTCCCTGAAGCGAGCGCGTGCTCGCCGGGGCCGAGGAGGATGGGCGACTCACATGCCGAGCGGACGCAAGACCGGCGGGAAGATCAAGGTCAAGGGCACCGTCGTCGAGCTCGATGGCGACGAGATGACCCGGATCATCTGGAAGCTGATCAAGGACACCCTGATCCTGCCGCACCTCGACGTCGACCTGGATTATTACGACCTCGGCATGGAGCACCGGGACGCCACCGATGATCAGGTCACTATCGACTCGGCGGAAGCCATCCTCAAACACGGTGTCGGCGTCAAGTGCGCCACCATCACCCCCGATGAGGCTCGCGTCGAGGAGTTCAAGCTCAAGAAGATGTGGCTGTCGCCGAACGGAACTATCCGCAACATTTTGGGCGGGACGATCTTCCGTGCGCCGATCGTCATCTCGAACGTGCCACGTCTGGTCCCGGGCTGGACCAAACCGATCATCATCGGCCGGCACGCCTTCGGCGACCAGTACCGGGCCACGAACTTCAAAGTCGACCGGCCCGGCACGGTGACGTTGACCTTCACGCCGGAGGACGGCAGCGAGCCGATGGTGCACGAGGTGGTGCGCATCCCGGAGGACGGCGGTGTCGTGATGGGGATGTACAACTTCAAGAAGTCCATCCAGGACTTCGCCCACTCGACGTTCAGCTACGCCCTCGAGCAGAACTATCCGGTGTACCTGTCGACAAAGAACACCATCCTGAAGGCCTACGACGGCATGTTCAAGGACGAGTTCCAGCGCATCTTCGAAGAGGACTACAAGGCCGAGTTCGACTCCCGCGGACTGACCTACGAGCACCGTCTCATCGACGACATGGTGGCCTCCTGCCTGAAGTGGGAGGGCGGCTACGTCTGGGCATGCAAGAACTACGACGGCGATGTCGAGTCCGACATCGTGGCCCAGGGTTACGGATCACTCGGCCTGATGACCTCGGTGCTGATGACCCCGGACGGCAAGACCGTCGAGGCGGAGGCCGCGCACGGCACCGTCACCCGGCACTACCGGCAGCATCAGCAGGGCAAGCCCACCTCGACCAATCCGATCGCGTCGATCTTCGCCTGGACCCGCGGGCTGGAGCATCGCGGCAAACTCGACAACACTCCCGAGGTGATCGCGTTCGCCCACAAACTCGAAGAGGTGGTCATCGCCGCCGTCGAGGGCGGTCACATGACCAAGGACCTGGCCATCTTGATCAGCCCGGATCAGCCCTGGGAGACCAGCGAACAGTACCTGGCCACCCTCGCCAGGCACCTCAACAGAGCCCTCGACTGAGGTCAGAGCGAAACGGTACCGCTGCTGCGACTAGCGCTGATCGAGTGATCTCCCAGGGGATTACCGAGGGTCACCATGCTTTGGAAGTACTCGATCACCCGCTTGTTCGAGACATTCAGCGCCGGCCACTGCGGGTAGTCCCAGGTGTCGTTCATGAACGGCCGCATCTGGTCGTGGCTGAGCACGGTCAGGTGGTTCACGTCGTGGGCCGCGGCGCCCCCTTCGATCAGCAGGGTGCCGTGGGCGCGGTCATGCATCCAGCCGGCCCAGTGTGTCTCCATCTTCAACGTGTTGATGAAGGCAGTCTGGTAGCCGTTGGCGAGCAGGTATTCGGCGTAGCCGGCATGACCATATGAGGCGACCATCGCCATGACCTGATCGGCTGATCCCAGACGGGCCGTGCGTTCAATATCCGCCACGATCTGTGGGTCGTATTTGGCGTCGGCAATCCAGCCGACCTTGGCGCCCTGCATCGCGTAGAACAATCCGACGCCCTTCACGTCGTTGCCGCCGGGCTGGGCGTTGTTCGTCAGGCCGTTGGCGAAGGCCCACCGGCCGACGTCCTCGATCGTCGTCGGCGCCAGGCCGGCGAATCGCCGAAGATCGTTGTAGGCGACCACGGCTTCGGTGGTGATCGCGGTCCGCCCACCGACCAGGGCGTCCATGCCGTGATGGTCGTTGCCGTTGAACATGCCGTACGTCATCAGATCGATGTAATTAGTCCCGGTGGTCGGTGGCGTTCCTCCGGCGAGGTCGTCGTTGAGGATGCTCCCGATCGCGGTGGCGCGGGCGATGCTGACCCCCGAGGGGTTCGACAGCGTCACAGAGAAGGTTTCGTCGGGTTCGACGGTGGTATCACCGAGGATGTCGACATGGATCTGCTGGGTGGTCACCCCGGGGGCGAAGGAGATGGTTCCGTTGGCGGCGGTGTAGTCCACACCCGCGGTCGCGGTGCCGTTGGCGGTCGCATAGCCCACACTGACTGCAGTAGCTGAGGCCTTATCCAGAGTCGCGGTGAACATGAAATGGGCGTGCGTGCCGTTGCCCTCCGTCACCGCAAGATCGGCGATAGACACCTTCGGCAGGGCCACCGGCGTGACCGGCGTTACCGGCGTGACCGGGGGTGTCGGGATGGTCGCCGGGTCGGTGATGGATCCGGTGCCTGAGGCGTCGGTCAGCGTCGCTCCCAACGGGTTGGACAGGGTGACGGTGAAGGTCTCCTTGGCCTCGGCGGTGGCGTCGCTGTTGACGATGATCGCGACGGTCCTACTGGTCTCGCCCGGGGCGAAGGTCAGCGTGCCCGAGGTGGCGATGTAGTCGCTGCCGGCGGTCGCCGTGCCGTTGGAGGTGGTGTAGCCAACCGTCACCGCGCTCGTCGATGCCGAGCTCAGCGACACTGTGAAGGCGGCCAGTGAGCTTCCGCCTGCCGCGGTGAACTGGACCGGTTTCAGGTACGCCATCTTGTTTTGGTTGACCGTCTTCCAGTCGTCGGCCAAGATACCGCCGGTGTCTCCGGAGTTCGGATTCCACGACCAGTAGGTCCAGCTGATGTCCTGGTTGCCGGCGGGAATGTCGTTGGTGCCGTTGTTGTCCAGGTCCCCGGAGATGTAGGAGGTGATCGCCTCCAACCAGATGGCGTCCTTGGGGTCGACGAGTTTAGTGCCGAACTCGCCGATGTAAATGGGGGCGATGTTCTCCTCGTAGATGAAGCCCCACGCCTTGCGGAAAACAGCCGGCAGGCCGGCGCCGAAGTCGGCGGTCTGGAACCAGGTCTGGGGGAAGACCGAATTGGGGTAGTCATGCGGTGAGTAGACGAGCCGGTTAGCGACGTTGAACACGATTGGACGGTCCTTGACGCCCATCAGGTTGCCGCCCCACCAGTAGTTCTGGCCCTGGTAGCTCCCGACGCCCTCGACGAACATCAGCAGGTTGGGGTTGACCGCCAGCGCGGCGTTACCGGCCCGTTCGGCTGCGCGGGCCCAGTCGGTGGCCCCGCCACCGCCCCAGGTGCCGCTGTGGGGTTCGTTGTGCAGGTCGAAGCCGATCACCGTTGAGTTGGTCTTGTAACGGTTGGCCAGGGTTACCCAATCGGCCACCCAGGCATCCTCGGTGTAGGTGCTGTCGTACCAGAGGCCATTGTCGGATGTTCCCGCGCCGGCGCCGCTGCGGTGATGGTCGAGGATGACCCGCATACCCTGTTGTCCGGCGTAGGCAATGATCGCATCCATCACCTGCACACCCGAAAGGCCTTGCAGATCAGCGTTTTTGGAGAAGTCAATGCCATTGGGTGCTGCGGTGGTGTGCAGCAACTCGCTGGAGTACGGCAGCCGGATGGTGTTGAATCCCAATCCGGCCATTTCGTTGATCATTTCCTTGTAACTGCGTGTCCACAGGCCGTGCGGGGCCTGCGTGGTGGACTCCATACCGAACCAGTTGACTCCGGAGATCTGGACCGTCTTGCCCTGCGAGTCGAGGATCTGATTGCCCGCGGTGCGCAGGAAGCCCGGCGCCATACCGCCCGATCCCGGCTCGGTGGCCGAGGCGTCGGAGATGCTCAACCCGGGTGTGATCGTGGGGGGGATTGTGCCACCGGTGTAGTTGACGACGTTGATCGTGCCGTACTTGTTGAAGGTGCCGCTGAAGCTGCCGGCCGGGCTAGAGGTTCCGGAGGCGTAGTTGCTGAGTTGTCCGAGCGGGCCTGGGTTGTCGCGGTCGAGTGACCAGAACGAGAGCATGCCGAGGCCCTTGGAGGTGGCGAAGGCCTGCAGTGCCTGCGCGTCGGCAACGGTGAACACCTCGGTGGTGATGTCGTTGACCCCGATCATCGGGGTGACGCCGATCTGCTTCCAGGTGAAGGTCTGGCCGTTCTTGGTGTAGAGCGCCGACAGTTGGCCGTAGGTCGACTCGGCCGATCTGATCGCATAGGTGCCCATCGTCTGAGCATTCGGACCGCTGGTGGGAGCGGGCCCCTCGCCATAGTCCATCGCCATCACGTTGACGCCGTCCAGTTTCACCCCGGCCGTCAGAGCCGCCTGCACAACGTTGATGCCATCAGTGGTCAAGCCCTGCGGCAACACCGGAAGGGTGTACCAGATCTTCACCTGGGGCCGTTGTTGCTGGAGCA
>CAMDFY010000126.1 GCA_945897705.1 Bifidobacterium breve
CACCGCTGGTAGTTGGGCAGCCGGTACTGCACGGTGAAGATCATGCTGCAGAAGGTGCCGGCGAAGATCCGCACACACTCCTGGCCGACGAGTGCGTCCATCGGGTGGAACTTCATGAAACCGGGGATGAGTTGCTCGCTCATCTCCAATTGGGCCTGGGTCTCGGCGATGCGCGGATCGGTCGTATAGGTGTCGGGCTGCGGAACGGGGTAGGGGTGGTCGACCTCCCAGGTCAGCGGCGCACGCAATTCGGGATCCTGAGCCAGCAGGTCGTAGAGGATCGTGGTGCCCGTGCGGGGCTGGCCGATGATGATGATGGGGCGCTCGATGCGCTGATCGGCAACATCGGGATTTGCCTTGCGCCACCTGGTGATCTGGAGGCGGTTGCGTAGCGGCATGATCACATCGGCGGCGGCGACCTCCACGCCGATGGGGGACAGATCAGCTTCTGTGACCAGGTCGTCGACGAGCCGGGACAGGTTCTCCCGCCAGCCGTCGGCCTCACCGAAGTCATCGCTGCCGGCTAGCTCGCAAGCCTGCTCGATTAACCGGTCCGGGTCGAGCCGTTCAGCGGTGGCATTGCTCATAAGATCGCCTTCCCGTCCAGCACCTGAACGTCGACCTCAGGTGCTTGTGGATTGTCCAGCCAACGCACGGTGACGAAACCCCGCGTGCGCCCGCCGGTATCGAGCCAGTGTCCGTGCCCACTGTCGTGAGCGCCGATCGCCAGGCGCACCGTGCCGTCGGCCTCGGGTTCGATGCCCCGGTTGGTCACCGAACTGTGGCGCACCAGCGGCTCCAGGCACTCGTGCCAAATGTTCTCCAGAGTGACTGACCAGTAACGGGTTTCGGGTGGCCGGAAGTGTAGTTGCAACGTCTGGTCGGGTTGCAGGTCGAACAGGCCAAGCATGTAGAGATTGTCGGGTGTGGTGTTCTCCCCACCCAGGCTTTCCGAGCCCGAGGTAATCAGGATGTTCGGTGTCTCGAGCAGATCGGGTCGCACGGTGCGGTGCAGCGTGGTGAGTTTGACCATCGTCCAACCCATCGCGGTCAGTTGATCGGCCAGTAACTCGTCAGTCAGCACCGGCGGTCGCGTCGGCGCGCCCAGGCGGGCGATATGCAAGGTGGCCGGGACTTGCGTGTCCGGGTCGGCGACGTAATCACGGATCACGATCGAGGAGGCGTCGTCGGGGATCTGGACCCACTGCGCGCCGGCCAGGTCGGCGTCGTCGGGCCGAGTGGCAGCGAACATGACATCGAAGCCGCCGTTGGCGTCGAGCACCAGATCACGGTCGCCGAGATAATTGCTCATCCGCCGCGGGTTCAACCCGGTGCCGGCCAACACCTGCAGGCCGAGGTAGGTCGAGCTGCCGCGGGTGCCGGTGAGCCGGTAGGCGCGGTCCCCGGCGATCATGGCCAGCCAGTAGGCCCCGTGCGGGTTGGGGCCGCCGACGAACCGGAACGGGGTGCACATCGCGACGAAATGGGGGTGGTCGGGATCGGTGTCGACCGTCAGCTCGGTGCACAGTGCGCTGACCCGGTTGAGCAGGCGCAGGCCTTCGAGCAGTTCACGCTCGTCACGGGCGTCGGCGGTGATCTGCTGGGTCAGGTCATCGAGGACTTTGCGGACGAACCCCCAGGCTTCCAGCGATTTCTCGCCACGCAGGTCTTGCTTCATGTCTTGGGGCCTCGGTTCTGTCGGGCGGCTGGCGTAGACTCTGAATTCTGGTCGAATTTCGGCCAGGGTGCGAGGGGCTGAACGGTTTCGACTTCGCGCATCGAATCAAGGGAAGCGTGCCGGTGCAGGCAAGAGACCACCGTAAGCGTCAGTGCAACCAATTAAGCGCCGACTCAAATCAGCGCGACTACGCCCTCGCTGCCTAAGCGACGGTGTGTCTGTCAGACCGGGAGCGCCCTCGGCCCGGACCCTGGCATCAGCAAGAGGGACAAACCGTTAAGTCCGGTCACGGGATCTAGCGGGACATCAAACAGTGACTGGGATCGTCATCCTGACTTGTTCGCGTGAGCAGGAGATCCAAGTAGAGGCATAGCGAACTGCGCACGGAGAAGTCTTGAGGGAATGCCGTAGGACCCGGGTTCGATTCCCGGCAGCTCCACCACTGAAGCAGGCCAGGCCGAAAGGCCTGGCCTGTTTTTTCGTCTTGTTAACACCGCTAAAGGCGTGTATTGGCGGGGATAAATTATATATGGTTCTATATATAGATGATCGGCCCACGCGAACGGATGGTCATCTCTGCGGCGCTGCTGATGCGGGAGAAGGGTGCGCGGCCCACCGCCATCGCTGATGTTCTCGAGCACAGTGGCGCACCCAAGGGTTCGGCCTATCACTATTTCCCCGGTGGACGTAGTCAGTTGCTCTGCGAGGCAGTCGATTATGCGGCGGACTATGTCGCGGACGTACTCGGTCAGGAAACCACCGGGACCGGTGTTCTTGACGCGGCGGTCCGGCACTACCGCGAAGCCCTGCTCCACAGTGACTACCGGGCCGGCTGCCCGGTGATGGCGGTGGCCGTGGAAGCCGGTGACCACGACAATCGCACCGCGGCGGCGGTCGAACGCGCCGCCGTCGCCTTCGACCGTTGGGGTGACCTGCTCACCCAACGCCTGGTCAGCGACGGCGTACCCCGCAAGAAGGCCACCGAACTCGCCACACTCGTGATCGCATCGCTCGAGGGTGCACTGGTGCTGGCCCGCGCCGCGCGCGACGTAACGCCACTCGATCGGGTCCACCGACAACTGCACAGCCTGCTCGTGGGCGAAAAAACCAAAGGGAAGCGTTGACATGTCGGATGATTGGAAACCCACCGCCTGCATCCTCTGTGAGTGCAACTGCGGCATCGTCGTGCAGACAGAAGGCCGGACGCTGGCCAAGATCCGCGGGGATAAGGAGCATCCCGGCTCCCAGGGTTACACCTGCAACAAGGCTCTGCGCTTGGATCACTACCAGAGCAATCCCAACCGGCTGACCTCGCCGATGCGCCGTCGGGCCGACGGCAGCTACGAGGAGATCGACTGGGACACAGCCATTTCCGAGGTGGCCATGGGGTTCAAGCGCATCGCCGACACTCAGGGCGGCGATAAGATTTTCTACTATGGCGGCGGCGGTCAGGGCAATCATCTCGGCGGTGCCTACAGCGGCGCCTTCCTTAAACCGATCGGATCGCGCTACCGCTCCAGTGCGCTCGCGCAGGAGAAGACCGGCGAATTCTGGGTGGACTCCATGCTCTACGGCGGACACACCCGCGGCGAGTTCGAGCATGCCGAGGTGTCGGTGTTCGTCGGGAAGAACCCGTGGATGTCGCAAAGCTTCCCGCGCACCCGCACAGTGCTCAACGAAATCGCCAAGGACCCTGCGCGGTCGATGATCGTCATCGACCCAGTGGCCACTGACACCGCAAAAATGGCCGATTTTCACCTGCAGGTCAAACCCGGCGCCGACGCCTGGTGCCTGGCGGCGATGGCGGCCGTGCTGGTCCAGGAAAACCTCTGTGACGAAACCTTCCTCGCTGAGCACGCCCACGGTGTCGAGGAGGTGCGCGACGTGTTGCGGACAGTCCCGATCGGTGACTACGCGCAACGCAGTGGCATTGGTGAGGATGTGTTGCGGGCGGCGGCGCGCCGTATCGCGTGCGCGGCGAGTGTCGCGGTGTTCGAGGATCTCGGCGTTCAACAGGCACCTAACAGCACGTTGGTCTCCTATCTGAACAAGATGCTGTGGATCCTCACCGGCAACTTCGGCAAACGAGGCGGCCAGCATCTGCATTCTTCGTTCGCGCCGCTGTTTAAAGCCGGCGGTGTCGGGCGCACCCCGGTGACAGGCGCACCGGTGATCTCTGGGCTGATTCCCTGCAATTCAGTACCGCAGGAAATCTTGACCGACCACCCGGACCGGTTCCGTGCCATGATCGTCGAGAGCAGCAACCCGGCCCATTCGATCGCCGATTCCGGCGCGTGCCGTGCGGCGTTCGAATCGCTGGAGCTCCTGGTCGTCATTGATGTCGCGATGACTGAGACCGCCCGGCTGGCCCATTACGTACTGCCGGCGGCAAGTCAGTTTGAGAAGCCGGAATGTACATTCTTCAATCTTGAGTTCCCGCACAACGACTTTCAGCTTCGTCACCCACTGTTCGACCCGTTGCCCGGAACCCTGCCCGAGTTCGAGATCTGGGCCCGGCTTGTGCGTGAGATCGGGTTCGTCAGCGATGAGGATCTTCGTCCGCTCAGGGAGGCCGCGAGCCGGGGCCGTGACGCCTACACCCAAGTTTTCTTCGAGGAGTTGGCCGGCAACCCGGCGCTAGTGAAAGCACTGCCGTACGTGCTCTACGAGACGCTCGGTCCGACCCTGCCTGAGGGTTTGGCCGGTGCGGCTGCGTTGTGGGGGCTGGCACAGAAGACTGCGGTCACGTATCCGGAGGCGGTACAGCGGGCCGGGTACGCCGACGGTAACGCTCTGTTCGACGCAATCCTGACGAGCCCGTCCGGCATCACCTTTACCGCGCACGAGTACGGCGACGACTTTGCCTTGATCGGCCACCGCGACGGCAAGATCGCCTTACAGATACCGGAGTTGCTCGCCGACATCCGTGCACTGCAGGATGCGCAACCGGGTCTGACCACTGCGGAGTTCCCGATTGTGCTGTCGGCCGGGGAGCGCCGGGCCTTCACTGCCAACGACATCTTCCGTGATCCGTCCTGGCGCAAAAAGGACGTCGACGGTGCGCTGCGGGTCAGTGCGGCCGACGCCGAGTCGCTCGGGCTCATCGACGGAGGCCGTGCCCGGATCACCACAGCTGCAGGCAGCGCCGAGGCCGTCGTTGAGGTGAGCGCGGCGATGCGCGCAGGACACGCCGCGCTGCCCAACGGATACGGACTTGACTTCACCGACGCCGATGGCGAACGCCGGGTCACCGGGGTCGCACCGAATGCATTGACGTCCAGCGACTGGCGGGACGCCTACGCCGGTACTCCGTGGCACAAGCATGTGCCAGCCCGCATTGAAGCCGTCCCTGCCTGAGGTCGGTGGTTGCGAACGGCGGCCACGCGGCATGTGTTGATGCCGTCAACACCCGCGACGTCTCCCCAGGTTTTTTCGCGTCTTCTGGCGCACTCTGGCGTCGTGCCGTTCGGCATTTCCCAAGTTCAGAGCGATTTTTAGAGCGGGTTCGATTCCCGGCAGCTCCACCCCAGAAGCAGGCCAGGCCGAAAGGTCTGGCCTGCTTTGCGTCATGCCTCGACGTCGCGGAAGCGCTGCTGCGCCGCTTGGCGTGTGACACCCAGAACCATCCCGATCGTGCCCCAACTTTCGCCGTTGGTACGGGCTTCGGCCACCGCGCGGCGCAAGTCGTCGGCCGCGATGTCGGTGGCATCGGCGGCCTCGCGAACGTGTCGGAGGTAGCGGCCGTCACGCACCTTGACAGCGGGATCGGCGGGATCGAGTTGGTCGAGCCATTGTTCAGCAGCGGTGGACTTGTTGGCCTTGGTTGTCATTGTCATCACCTCACAGATAGTCATAGTTCTTTGGCTGCAGCAGGTTGACGTGGATTATTCGTCTGGGGTCGTCGGCCGGAATGACGACGACTTCCAGTAATCGCGCGCCTAGGTCGACGCCGATGATCAGCTGATGACCGTCGTAGTCGCCTTCCTGCTCGATGAGTCGGAACGGGTTGCGGATGACATGCAGCGCATCCGCGTCGGAGATTCCGTGTTCCGCATAGTGCTTGCGCGCGGACCCGGCGAACTCCACAACGTCAATATTGGATTGACGTCAGGGTGTTGTCAAGGCGGCGTTGACGGTTGTTTTCAGTATGGACGTGCTGTCCGTCGGCTCTGTCAGGTCCCCTCTGGACACTTCGATCGAAATCTCGCAATGTTCAAGGGTTTTTGCGCTGCGCACCTCGTTGCACCAGGAACACGGCGACCGTCACCAGGCACACCGTGAAGTAGACCATCATGAAGTACTTGCCGGGGAAGGCCGCCTGCGCCTGCACGCCCGCCACCCCGATGCCGATCATGCCGAGCAGGTAGGTCGTCGGGATGATGGCCAGCACGTACGGGGACAGTTCCCGGGCCTTGCGGCTGATCAGCAAGTACAGAAAGCCGGTCAGGAAGTTCGAGATCCCGAAGGCGCCCAGCAGGAAGAACTGATCTGACGGCGTGGTGACAGGGTCGAACCCGGCAATGTTTACGCCGGCCCAGCGCAGCAGGAACGTGTGCATGATTCCGCGGAACAGGTCCACGATGCCAAGGCCGAACAACACCGTGGCCGGAAGCCGGAAGACGTCGCGCCCGGCGGTCACTGCCAGCTCATTTCGGCCGCCGCCCGCGCCTGCTGCGCGGCGGGCCCGTCGTCGTCGACGAGTTGAATCTTGAGATCATCATCAACACCAACCGTATCTCAACGGTTCCGGCGGGCTGTCCGTTGACCTCGAGGCTGATCGACCCGTTGCGTCCGGCGCCCCGGCGCAGGCGTGCGACGAGCGTCGAGTCCCCGATGGGCGCCGCCACGGATGCAACACCAAAAAGGGTGCCGTTGCCCCAGTCGTTGAGTGGCCCAAGGAGCTGTTTGTCGCCGACCCCGCCGCGATCGTGACCAGTGCCGAGCGGTTGGCCCGCAGGCGTGGCAGCGAAGCAATGGGCCGATGCCCGACCGAAGCCGATGTAACCGCGGCAGCCGAGTGGGTGGTGGACCGCTTGAGTCGGTTGGCTTGGAGCCTTCACGTCGCATCGCGGATCCAAGCCGGCGGCGGGCAGTACCTGGTCGTGCTCACCTCCTAGGAGGCCGCCAACAGGACTAGAGGGCTGAGCGCTGTGCAGGCCT
>CAMDFY010000127.1 GCA_945897705.1 Bifidobacterium breve
CGAATCGGCGCTGCTGCGACGTGCGGGTGCGCTCGTCGAGATGGCGCCAACCCAGATCGGGTGCGATGAGGTCGAGTCCGCGGACGTCGTGAGCGGCGGCGCGGCCGATCAGGTCGACGCGGGCGTAGAGCAGGTCGGTGCCGGGGATGCCCAGTCGCGCGCATGCGGCATCAAGTGCGCGGTAGCCCAGATCCCATACGTCGACGTCAGGTTCGACCTGGCTCGGTCCGCCGGCGATGGACGTTCCGGCAGCGGAACTACCCGCAGGTGACTCGGCAAAGGCGTGCGATTGTTCACCGGCCAGGAAAACCAGCGCGATTCTGTTCCCGGGACGTGGGTCTCGTTTTCCGGGAGGCGTGTCTGCCCGAGGGCACACCGGTACCCCGGCGGCGGCAAGATCACCCAGGTAGTCCTGGCCACTGTTCCACGCCACCACCGCGGGGGCGTTGAGCAGGTTGGGGACCCTGGTGGTCCAGGCCAGGAATTCCTCGCGGCGCTCGGCGAGGTCGGACACGGCGCGCAGGATCACCAGGTCGGCCTTCTCGGTCTGCGGGTCATCCCAGGGCGCAAACCTTGCGAACAACCCGCGCCGGCGGAGGGCGCCGATGAGACCGGCGTCATCGAGACCGGCGTCATCGAAATCGCCGTCAACCGATCGTCGACACGACGCCACAACGATACGGGGATGGAAGACATCCGGCCGTGACAGCTTCATTGCGACCTCACAACAGCGATGATAGTGACATGCATGCTGTCGAAGTCGCCGAGACGGGCGGTCCTGAAGTCCTGCGCTACGTCGAGAGACCTGTGCCCTCCCCCGGCCCCGGCGAAGTGCTGATCAAGTCCGATGCCATCGGGGTCAATTACATCGACACCTATTTCCGTTCCGGGATCTACCCGCGGGCATTGCCCTATGTGGTGGGCACCGAGGTGTGCGGCACCGTAGCGGCGCTCGGCGACGACGTGCCGGCGATCAGTGTCGGCGACCGCGTAGTCACCGCTAACGCCGTGGGCGCGTATGCCGAATACTGCATCGCACCAGCTGATTTCGTCGCCTACGTGCCAGAATCCGTACAGTCCGACGTTGTCGCTTCAGCTCTACTGAAGGGCATGACGGCGCACTACCTGATCAAGTCGGTCTACCAGGTACAGCCGCGCGATCTCATTTTGGTGCACGCCGGTGCCGGCGGGGTCGGCCTGATCCTCACCCAGTGGGCGACCACCCTGGGGGCCAGGGTCATCACCACCGCGTCGACTCCGGAGAAGGCCGAGACATCCCGGCAGGCCGGCGCCGTGGAGGTGCTCGACTACCCCGACGATCCGAACGAGTTCGGCGCCCGGGTGCGTGAGCTGACCAACTCCCACGGTGTGGCCGCGGTGTACGACGGGGTGGGTGCCTCGACCTTCGATGCCAGCCTGGCGAGCCTTGCGGTGCGCGGCACCCTGGCCCTATTCGGTGCGGCCAGTGGACCGGTGCCACCAGTCGACCCGCAGCGGCTCAGCGCCGCCGGATCAGTTTCGTTGACTCGGCCAAGCCTGGTGCATTTCGTCCGCACACCGGACGAATTTGCTTGGCGCGCGGGCGAAGTACTGGATGCGATAGCCGAAGGATCGATCTCCATCACCGTTGGCGGGCGCTACCCGCTGGCCGAGTCCGACCGTGCCCACAGCGACCTCGAGGCCCGCAGAACCACGGGATCCGTCGTGCTGCTGCCCTGAAGTAGCTCAGCCGAACAGCGTTGGTAACGCCAGCACTGAATCAGCGGCCAGCGCGCAGAACACCGCCGACAAGTAATTATTGGACTGCAGGAACAGCTTCAGCGGCTTGACTGCCTCACCGCGGCGCACCCCGGCGTGCAGACGGTGCGCCAGGGTCAGGAACCATGCGCCGGCCAGTACCGCCACCGATGCGTACAACCACCCCGCGGCCGGAACGAGAGCCAGGGTGGCGGCCACCGTCAGCCAGGTGTAAACCACGATCTGGGTGGTCACCTGGCGTTCGGTGGCGACCACGGGCAGCATCGGAACCCCGGCGGCCGCGTAGTCCTCCTTGTAGCGCATCGCCAGCGCCCAGGTGTGCGGCGGGGTCCAGAAGAAGATGATGGCGAACATCACCAGCGCCTGCCATCCGATGGTGCCGGTGGCCGCCGACCAGCCGATCATCACCGGCATGCAGCCCGCAGCGCCACCCCACACCACGTTCTGCGACGTACGGCGCTTGAGCAGCAGCGTGTAGATCAACACGTAAAAGGCGATGGTCGCCGCCGCCAGGTGGGCCGACAACAGATTGGTGGTCCACCACAACCAGAAGAACGAGGCCACCGACAGCGCGAGCCCGAAGATCAGCGCGTGGCTACGCGGCACCGTCGCCAGGGCCAGTGGTCGACCCGCGGTGCGCTTCATGACCTTGTCGATGTCGGCGTCGGCGACGCAGTTCAGGGCGTTGGCCCCGCCGGCGGCCAGCATGCCCCCGAAGAGGGTGTTCAAGATCAGCACCAGATCAACCGAACCCCGGTTGGCGAGCAGCATCGCCGGGATCGTGGTCACCAACAGCAGCTCGATGACCCGGGGTTTTGTTAGGGCGATGTAGCCAAAAAGCGTGGAGCGAACTCGACCCGACCGCGCAACGCCCGCTGGGCTGGCGCGGTGGCCTTCGCGAATGTTCACGCAATCAACTCCTCACGGACGGGTTGCTGTCAACCGCCCCGGATCTACTACCGACGATGGTAGACCGCCAGCCTGCCGATTCGGTACTGCCGGGTGCAATGCCGGGATTAGGGTGTGCTGGAGACCGGGTTGCCAGCTCATACGACTTCCCCAGGAGTGACTCCGTGACAACGCTCGACGAGATTTCTGCGCTCACCAAACCCCACCACCCCGGCGATTGGAGCTCCCTGGACTCGCGCGCCGTCGACACCGCGCGGGTGCTGGCGGCCGATGCCGTTCAGAAGGTCGGCAACGGCCACCCCGGCACCGCGATGAGCTTGG
Organism: Bifidobacterium breve; assembly: GCA_945897705.1. GTDB lineage: Bacteria > Actinomycetota > Actinomycetes > Mycobacteriales > Mycobacteriaceae > Mycobacterium > Mycobacterium aquicola. The sequence goes on from CAMDFY010000127.1 coordinate 2,989, forward strand.
CGCCGATGGCCTACACCCTGTTCCAGCGAGTGATGCGGCATGACCCCGGCGACACCGGGTGGCTGGGCCGCGACCGTTTCGTCCTGTCCTGCGGCCACAGCAGCCTCACCCTCTACATACAGCTGTACCTGGGCGGATTCGGCTTGGAACTGTCCGACATCGAAGCGCTGCGCACCTGGAACTCCAAAACCCCCGGGCATCCGGAGTTCGGACACACCAGGGGCGTGGAGATCACCACCGGCCCGCTCGGCCAGGGGCTGGCCTCGGCGGTCGGCATGGCAATGGCCGCTCGCTTCGAGCGCGGCCTGTTCGATCCCGACGCCGCGCCCGGCACCAGCCCCTTCGATCACTACATCTATGTGATCGCCTCCGACGGCGACATGGAGGAGGGCGTCACCAGCGAGGCGTGCTCGCTGGCCGGGACTCAGCAACTGGGAAACCTGATCGTCTTCTGGGACGACAACGAGATCTCCATCGAACACGACACTAATATCGCGTTCACCGAAGACACTCCGGCGCGCTATGAGGCGTACGGCTGGCATGTCCAGGTCGTTGAGGGCGGCGAAAACGTCGTCGGCATCGAGAAAGCGGTCGAAGCGGCGAAGAAGGTCACCGATAAGCCCTCATTCATCGCGGTGCGCACCATCATCGGCTACCCGGCCCCGACCAAGATGAACACCGGCGGGGTTCACGGCTCGGCTCTCGGCGCCGAGGAGGTTGCGGCCACCAAGAGGATTCTCGGTTTCGACCCGGATCGCAGCTTCGAGGTCGCCGACGACGTCATCGCCCACACCCGGGCGTTGGCCGATCGCGGTCGGGCGGCCCACGAGATCTGGCAGAGCGGATTCGACGCCTGGGCCACCCGCGAACCGGAGCGCAAGAAACTCCTCGACCGCCTGCTGGCCCGGGAGTTGCCGGCCGGCTGGGACGCCGATCTGACGCACTGGGAGCCGGGGTCCAAAGCGGTCGCCACCCGCGCCGCGTTCGGTCAGGTGCTCAACGACGTGGCACCTAAGTTGCCGGAACTGTGGGGCGGCTCGGCGGATCTCGCCGGCAGCAACAACACCACCATCAACAACGTGAAGTCGTTCGGTCCGCCGTCGATATCAACGGAGGACTACACCGCCGACTGGTACGGCCGGGTATTGCACTTCGGCATCCGCGAACACGCGATGGGTTCGATCCTGTCCGGCATCGTGCTGCACGGCCCTACCCGCGCCTTCGGCGGCACCTTCATGCAGTTCTCCGACTACATGCGTCCGGCAGTGCGGCTGGCCGCGTTGATGGACATCGATCCGATCTACATCTGGACCCACGACTCGATCGGACTCGGCGAGGACGGTCCGACGCATCAACCCGTCGAGCACCTGGCAGCCCTGCGAGCCATCCCGAATCTGTCGGTGGTTCGTCCGGGTGACCCGAACGAGACCGCCTTCGCCTGGCGCGCGATCATCGCGCGCGACACGGGCAGCGGGCCCGTCGGATTCATCCTCACTCGTCAGGGAGTGCCCGTACTGGAGGGCACCAGCAGCGACGGCGTGGCCCGCGGCGGCTACGTCCTCGGTGGCGGTGACGCCACCGACGCCGATGTCATCATCATTGCGACCGGGTCGGAACTGCAGCTCGCCGTCGAGTCCCGGAAGTTGCTGGCCGAGAGGAACATCCGGGCCGCAGTGGTGTCGATGCCCTGCGTTGAATGGTTTGAGGCCCAACCGCAGAAGTACCGTGACAGTGTGCTGCCACCCACGACGTCGGCGAGGGTGGCGGTGGAAGCCGGGATCGCACAGAGCTGGTACAAATTCGTCCCCGGCGGTGAGATCGTGTCGCTGGAGCACTACGGCGCCTCGGCCGACGATAAGACCCTGTTCCGCGAATTCGGATTCACACCCGAGGCGGTCGCCGCCGCCGCGGAACGCGCAATCAACAGCTAACCCACAACTCGCAGCCGATCCACAACACCGAGGGAGATTTCACATGACACAGAACCGAAACCTGGCGGAGCTGTCCGAGGCGGGCGTTTCCGTCTGGCTCGACGACCTGTCCCGCGACCGACTGCGGTCGGGAAACCTTGCCGAACTCATCAACACCAAGAGCGTGGTGGGCGTCACCACCAACCCCTCGATCTTTCAGGCTGCGCTGTCCACGGGCACCGCATACGCCGCACAGGTCAGCGAACTGGCTTCCCGCGGTGCCGATGTCGACGCCACCATCCGAACCGCGACCACCGACGACGTGCGGGAGGCCTGCGATGTGCTGCGGCCGCAGTACCGGACCTCCAACGGGGTCGACGGTCGGGTCTCCATCGAGGTCGATCCGCGGTTGGCCCACGACACCGACAAGACGATCCTGCAGGCGATCGAACTGTGGAAGATCGTTGACCGGCCCAACACGCTGATCAAGATTCCCGCGACACTGGCCGGTCTGCCGGCCATCACCGCCGTTCTGGCCGAGGGCATTTCGGTGAACGTGACACTGATCTTCTCCGTCGAGCGACACCGCGCGGTGATGGACGCCTACCTCTCCGGCCTGGAAGCCGCACAGCAGGCCGGCCACGACCTGAACACCATCCATTCCGTTGCGTCGTTCTTCGTCTCCCGGGTCGACACCGAAATCGACAAGAGACTGGAGGCGATCGGCACCGACGAGGCGCTCGCACTGCGCGGACTGGCCGGCGTGGCCAATGCCCGGCTCGCCTACGCCGCCTACGAAGAGGTGTTCTGCTCGGGTGGGCGCTGGACGGCGCTTGCCGAGGCCGGCGGCTGGGTTCAACGCCCACTGTGGGCGTCGACCGGGGTTAAGAATCCGGACTACTCCGACACGCTCTATGTCACTGAACTGGTCGGTCCGAATACGGTCAACACCATGCCGGAGAAGACTCTCGACGCGGTTGCGGATCATGGCGTGGTCACCGGTGACACACTCTCCGGAACCGGTCCGCAGTCGCAGGTGGTGTTCGACGATCTTGAGGCGGTCGGCATCGACCTGGGCGATGTGTTCCGCCATCTTGAGGACGACGGCGTCGACAAGTTCGAGAAGTCCTGGCAGGAATTGCTCGACGCGACCCAGGGCCAGTTGGACGCCGCGACACGATGACGTCCACGACCATGTCGATCCCGGTGACCGGACCCGCCGGTTGGCGTAACCCGTTGCGGGACAAACGCGACAAGCGGATGCCAAGGATCGCCGGTCCGTGCAGTGTCGTCATCTTCGGCGTCACCGGCGACCTGGCCCGGAAAAAGCTCATGCCGGCGATCTATGACCTCGCCAACCGCGGTCTTCTTCCACCGTCGTTCTCACTCGTGGGATTCGCCCGCCGGGACTGGGCAGACCAGGACTTCGGCAAGATTGTCTACGACGCGGTCAAACAACACGCCCGCACACCGTTTCGCCAGGAGGTATGGGATCGACTGGCGGAGGGATTCCGTTTCGTACAGGGCAGTTTCGACGACGACGCTTCGTTCGTTGCGCTGGCTGACACCCTGTCGAAACTCGATTCCCAGCGTGGCACCGGAGGCAATCACGCCTTCTATCTGTCGGTCCCGCCCAAGGCCTTCCCGGTGGTCTGCGAGCAACTCAAGAAGTCGGGTCTGGCCGACCCGAAGGAAGGCCGCTGGAGCCGGGTGGTGATCGAAAAGCCGTTCGGCAGCGACCTGCACAGTGCGATCGAACTGAACCAGGTGGTCAACAGCGTGTTCCCGGAGGAGTCGGTCTTCCGGATCGACCACTACCTGGGCAAGGAGACGGTGCAGAACATCCTCGCCCTGCGCTTCGCCAATGAGCTTTACGAACCCATCTGGAACAGCCACTACGTCGACAGCGT
>CAMDFY010000128.1 GCA_945897705.1 Bifidobacterium breve
CCGTGCTTGGAATGAACTTCGTCGGCCGGGCGGATTTCGGTCTGTTCCTTTGCCCACTTGTAGTCGGGCTTTCCGGCCGGTGACCGCTTCACCTCATCAACGATCCACAGGCTGCGGGGCACCTTGTAGCCGGCAATCTCCTTGCGCACGAATGCATCCAACTCCGCCAACGTGGGCGCGGTGCCCTTGCGCGGCGCGACGACCGCCGCCACATGCTGGCCGAAGCGTGGATCCGGGACGCCGACAACGAGAGCGTCGAACACGTCGGGGTGGCCCTTGAGCGCTCCCTCCACCTCTTCGGGATAGATCTTCTCCCCGCCGCTGTTGATCGACACCGAGCCTCGGCCGAGAAGCGTCACCGTGCCGTCGGACTCGACCTGCGCGTAATCACCGGGGATCGCGTAGCGCACACCGTTGATGGTGCGGAAGGTTTCGGCGGTCTTCTTCTCGTCCTTGAAGTAACCGACCGGGATGTTGCCGCGCTTGGCCAAAATCCCGCGTACTCCAGAGCCCGGCACAACCTCGTTGCCGTCGTCGTCGAGAACTACCGTTCTCTTGTCGATGGTGACCCGCGGACCGCCGCCGCCACTTTGTCCCTTGGCCACCACACTGGTACCGCCGAAGCCCGTCTCCGATGAGCCGATGGAATCGGTGATCACCCGATTTGGCAGCAGCTCAAGGAAGCTTTCCTTGAGGCTGGGCGAGAACAGCGCTGCGGTACTTGACAGCAGGAACAGTGACGACAGGTCACGCTCGGAGCCTTCCAGCGCGTCGAGCAACGGTCGGGCCATGGCATCGCCGGTGAAGAACAGCAGGTTCACCTTGTGCTGCTCGATGACGCGCCAGACTGCATCGGCATCGAACTCCGGCGACAGCACGACCGTTCCACCAGTGAACAGGGCCATCCAGGTCGCGGACTGGGTCGCACCATGGATCATCGGCGGAATCGGGTAGCGGATCATCGGCGGCCCAGCGGCTGCCTGCTTGGCATGGTCATACTCGTCCGCGACGAATTCGCCTGTGGCGAAGTCGGTTCCACCGAGCAGCACTCGGTAGATGTCCTCATGGCGCCACATCACGCCCTTCGGGAAACCGGTCGTACCGCCGGTGTAGAGCAGGTAGATATCGTCGGCGCTGCGCGTCCCGAAGTCGCGCTCGGGCGATCCCTGGGCCACCGCCTCGTAGAACTCGACGCCCCCGTAGTTTTCATAGGTCTGTGTCGGGACGTCGCTGCCGTCGTCGATCACCAGCACCGTCTTGAGATTCGGGACGTCGGGCAAGACGTTGGCGACCCGTTCGGAGTACTGGCGTTCGTGCACCAGTGCGACCATGTCGGAGTTGTCGAACAGGTAGCGCAACTCCGCTTCGACGTAGCGGTAGTTGACGTTCACCAGGATCGCGCCGGCCTTCACAATGCCCAGCATCGCGATCACGATCTCGATCCTGTTGCGGCAGTAAAGTCCGACCTTGTCGTCCTTCTTCACGCCGTGGGAGATGAGGTAGTGCGCGAGGCGGTTCGCCTTTTCCTCCAGCCCGGCATAGGTGATCTGTTCGTCCCCGCAGATCAGGGCGACACGGTCAGGCACGGCGTCGATGGCGTGCTCGGCAAGATCGGCAATGTTCAAGGCCACGGACTCAAACTAGAACCTGTTACAGTTCTTCACAAGTGCATCGGCCAGGAAGGTGGTCATCGGTGAGCGACGCCCTGATCGAGCAGCGCGGACACACCCTCATCGTGACGATGAATCGTCCGGAATCCCGCAATGCCCTATCTGGGGAGATGCTCTCGATCATGGTCGAGGCCTGGGACCGCGTCGACAGTGATCCCGATATCCGCGTCTGCATTCTCACCGGCGCCGGCGGCTACTTCTGCGCGGGCATGGACCTCAAGGCGGCCACCAAGGCGCCCCCGGGCGACTCCTTCAAGAGCGGCGGCTACGACCCGACCCGTATCGACGGCCTGCTCAAGGGCCGCCGGCTGACCAAGCCGTTGATCGCCGCCGTCGAGGGTCCGGCCATCGCGGGCGGCACCGAGATCCTGCAGGGCACGGACATCCGGGTGGCCGGGGAAAGCGCGAAGTTCGGCATCTCCGAGGCCAAGTGGAGCCTGTATCCGATGGGCGGTTCGGCGGTGCGCCTAGTGCGCCAGATTCCGTACACGATCGCCTGCGAACTGTTGCTGACCGGCCGACACATCACCGCCACGGAGGCCCTTGAAATGGGACTCATCGGCCACGTCGTCCCCGACGGCCAAGCTCTGGACAAGGCGCTGGAGATCGCCGAGGTGATCTCGAATAACGGCCCACTGGCAGTGCAGGCAATCCTGCGATCGATCCGCGAGACCGAGGGCATGCACGAAAACGACGCCTTCAAGATCGACACCAAGATCGGCATCGAGGTTTTCCTCTCCGAGGACGCCAAGGAGGGCCCGTTGGCCTTCAAGGAGAAGCGAGCCCCGCAGTTCAAGATGCGCTAAATCGCCTCCGAGTGTGGGTGTTGTGCACACACAACGCCCGGGTTCTGTACCCGAGGCCCACGCTCGTCGCTCGGTGGGACAGCTAAGCCAGCACCGGTTTGGTCGGGGTGAACATCACCGGCATCTTCTCCAGGCCGCTGACGAAGTTCGCCGGCCGCAGCGGCAGCCTCGCGTCGTCAGCCAGTCGCAGGTCGGGCAGGCGCTCAAGAATCTTGCGGGTCATGGTGCTGAGTTCCAGCCGAGCCAGCTGATTACCCAAACAAAAATGCGTCCCGAATCCGAACGCCACATGGCTGTTCGGGTTCCGATCGATGCGGAAATTCTCCGGATCGCCGAACACGGACTCGTCGAAGTTCGCTGACTCGAACAGCAGCATCATCTTGTCGCCCTCACGCAGCTCGGTACCGTGGAACTCGGTGTCGGCGGTGGCCATCCGACACATGTTCTTCACCGGTGAGGTCCAACGCAGCATTTCCTCCATCGCCCCTGGTATCAGCGCAGCGTCAGCTACCAACTGCTCCCACTGATCCCGATGGCGAAGAAGCTGTTCGGTGCCCCCCGACAGCGTGTGCCGGGTGGTCTCGTCGCCGCCGATCAGGATCAACAGCGTTTCGTAGAGGATCTCGTCATCGGAGAGTTGTTCGCCGTCGACCTCGGCATTGACCAGGATGGAGAACAGGTCATCGGTCGGCTCGGCGCGACGCTTGACGATCGTCTCCATGGTGAACGCGGTGTAGCCGGCGAAAGCCTCCATCACCGCCTGAAGCGTCGCCTCGTCAGCGGTTGCGCTCAGCCCGCACACCAAATCGTCGGACCACTTCAGCAGCGTCGCCCGGTCCTCCGGCAGCACCCCGAGCATGTCGCCAATGACGGCCATCGGCAACGGCGCCGCAAGATCGCGGACGAAATCGCACTCCCCTCGCTCGCACACCGCATCGATAAGCGTGTCGCACAGGGCGTCGATTCCGGGCGCCTTGTCCGTCACCCGCTTGCGGGTGAACCCGGCGTTGACGAGCTTGCGCCGCAACAGGTGTGCGGGATCGTCCATATCGATCATGTACGGCATGGCCGGGTTGTCCGGGCGAATGCCGCCGGCGGAGGAGAACAACTCCGGGTTGCGTTCGGCGTCAAGTACCGCCTGATACGTCGCCGCGGCGGCAAGACCGTTCCGATCCCGGAACACCGGCTCGTTCGCCCGCATCCAGCGGTACGCCTCGCGGGCGCCACCGTCGGCGAAGAAATTGCCGTCCGTCAGATCCACGTCCGGCTTGCTGGGATGGATTGCAGTCATCGATTACCTTCCACGATCTTCACTTGCCCCGGATCGGCGCGCATTACAGTGGTTCCATGCCCGCTGCCCAACACACCATTGCCGGAACTCTCCTCACGATGCCAGTACGAGTCCGTAAGGCCGACGTGCACACGGCGATGTTCTCGGTTCCGGCCGAGTCCGCTCAGCGACTGATCGACTACAGCGGGCTGGATGTCTGCCAGTTCCGCCCCGGCCGAGCCGTGGTGACGCTGATGCTCGCCCGCTACATCGACGGCGACCTGGGGCGCTACAACGAGTTCGGCACCTGCGTCATGGTCAACCCGCCCGGCTCGAAAGCCAGCGGCCTCAAAGCGCTGGCCGACGCCGCGGCGTTCATCCACCACCTGCCAGTGGATCAGTCGTTCACGCTGGAAGCGGGCCGGACAATCTGGGGTTTCCCGAAGATCATGGCGGACTTCACCGTTCGGGATGCGGGCACCTTCGGATTCGAGGTCTCTGAAGGCGGGTCGCTGATCGCCGGTATGGAGTTCCATCGCGGTCTCCCGATCCCGTCGTTGCGGTCGCGCCCCCAGGTGCTCAAGACCTACACCTACGCCGACGGCACCACCCGCGAGGTGCCCTGGGAGATGGTCAATTCCGGAGTGCGTTTCCGGCCCGGCGGCGCCACCCTTCGACTCGGCGATCATCCCTACGCGAAGGAACTCGCCTCCCTTGGCCTGCCAAAGCGACCAATGGTGTCCGGGTCGGTCGGCAACGTGGATATGACGTTCGGCGAGCCCAACATCCTGGGCTGAACACCGGGTCTCCACCCGGCCAATCTAGAACGTGTTCTAGCTGACTCGCAAGCAATCCCTCACAGCAGTGCGGCGAGTTCGTTGATCTGCTCGGGGCTGCGCGCGCCGACAACCATCATGGTGACCCCGGCGGCCTCCCAGAGGGCGATCTGCTTACGCACGTGGTCGATATCGCCCACGATCGCGGCATCGTCAACGAGTTCGTCGGGTATCACCGCGGCGGCTTCGTCCTTGCGGCCCGACCGGAACAACGTGGTGACGTCGTCGACGACCTGGCCGTACCCCATCCGGCGGTACACCTCGGCGTGGAAGTTGGTGTCCTCAGAACCCATCCCACCCATGTAGAGCGCGACGTACGGCTTCATCATCTCCAGGGTCGTGGCACGGTCGTCGGTGATGACCACCTGCGCGGTGGCGCAGATCTCGAAGTCCTCGCGGCTGCGACGCGCACCGGGCCGGGCGAAGCCCTCGTCGAGCCATTCGTTGTACATGTCGGCGATCCGCGGGGAGTAGAAGATCGGCAGCCAGCCATCGCAGATCTCAGCAGCCAGTGCGACGTTCTTGGGCCCCTCCGCGCCGAGCATAATGGGGATATCGGCGCGCAGTGGATGCACGATCGGCTTGAGCGCCTTACCCAGGCCGGTGGTTCCCTCGCCGGTCAGTGGCAGCGGGTAGTGCGGGCCGGCGCTGGTCACCGGGGCCTCGCGGGACCACACCTGGCGGACGATGTCGATGTACTCCCGGGTGCGGGCCAGCGGCTTGGGGAAGCGCTGTCCGTACCAGCCCTCGACCACCTGCGGTCCGGACACGCCCAGACCCAGAATGTGCCGCCCGCCCGAGAGATGATCGAGCGTCAGCGACGCCATCGCGCACGCCGTGGGTGTGCGGGCGGAGAGTTGCACCACCGAGGTGCCGAGCCGCATCCGGGTGGTCTCGCGTCCCCACCAGGCCAGCGGAGTGAACGCATCCGAACCCCACGCCTCCGCGGTGAACACCGTGTCGAAGTTTGCGGCCTCGGCGGCGGCCACCAATTCGGCGTGGTTCTCGGGCGGCTGCGCGCTCCAGTACCCAAGTTGCAGACCCAGCTTCATCTATTGCCACCCTCCGGTCGTCCTTGCCACGATAACTAGAACCTGTTCTACTCGATGCCGTGAGCGTCAGCCAAAGCAACCCGACCTTGATGGCCTTGACAGATTCGCACGAGCCGCCATTGTCGGCACCGCTGACCCTGTCATTCGACTACACCCGTTCTGTCGGGCCGACGCTGGGCGCGTTCTTCACCGCGCTGCGGGGCCGCCGGATCACCGGGGTGCGGGGCTCCGACGGACGCGTCCACGTGCCAGTCATCGAGTACGACCCGGTCAGCTATGAGCCGCTGACCGAGATCGTGCCGGTGTCCAGCGTGGGGACGGTGCTGTCCTGGACGTGGCAGCCTGCGCCACTCGACGGTCAGCCGCTGGACCGGCCGTTCGCATGGGCGCTGATCAAACTTGACGGCGCCGACACCGCTCTACTGCATGCGGTCAATGGCGAGGTCAAGACCGGTGACCGGGTGCACGCCCACTGGGTCGCCGAGCCGGTCGGCGCTATCACCGATATCGCATACTTCCTTCCCGGGGAGGACTCGGAGCCGGTTTCTGAGACCGCCGATGACCGTGACCCGGTCACGATGCTGATCTCACCGAGCAGCCTCGCCGTTGAGCACACGGCATCGCGACCGGAGAGCATCTTCCTTCGTGCGCTGAAGGAGGGGACCCTGCTCGGTGCCCGCTCCGGTGACAACGGCAAGGTCTATTTCCCGCCGCGCGAAGCAGATCCTGCTACCGGCAAAGAACTCGACCAGTTCGTAGAGCTGCCCGACACGGGCACCGTCACGACGTTCGCCATTATCAACATCCCGTTCGCCGGCCAGAAGATCAAGCCACCGTATGTGGCGGCGTACATCCTGCTCGACGGCGCCGATATCCCCTTCCTGCATCTGGTCACCGAGATCGACGCCGCCGATGTCCGGATGGGTATGCGAGTGCAGGCGGTGTGGAAGCCCCTCGAGGAGAGAGACTTCGGCATCGACACCATCGATTACTTCCGGCCCACCGGCGAACCGGACGCCGAGTACGACACCTACAAGCATCACCTGTAAAGGCAGAGTATGAGAGAAGTCGCCGTCGTCGGGTTCGCCCACGCGCCGCACGTTCGCCGCACCGAAGGCACCACCAACGGTGTGGAAATGTTGATGCCCTGCTTCGCCGA
>CAMDFY010000129.1 GCA_945897705.1 Bifidobacterium breve
GACCCTCGTGTGACCCCGCCGCACGCCTGGTACATCGCCTTCGCCCCAGCACAAAGCCCGAGAGTCGCGGTCGCGGTGCTCGTGGAGAATGGCGGCGAACGTCTTTCTGCCACCGGTGGAGCGCTCGCGGCACCGATCGGTCGAGCCACCATCGCCGCAGTGCTGCAGGGCCAGCAATGAGTCCCCGCGTCGGAGTGACGCTATCCGGCCGCTATCGGCTCCAGCGACTGATCGCCACCGGCGGCATGGGCCAGGTCTGGGAGGCCGTCGACAGCCGGCTGGGGCGCCGAGTCGCGGTCAAGGTCCTCAAACAGGAGTTCTCTACCGACCCGGAGTTCCTGGAGCGGTTCCGCGCCGAGGCGCGCATCGTCGCGATGCTCAATCACCCGGGCATCGCGGCCGTGCACGACTACGGCGAGACCGACATGGACGGCGAGGGTCGCACCGCCTATCTGGTCATGGAACTGGTCAACGGCGAACCACTGAACTCGGTGCTCAAGCGAACCGGGCGATTGTCGCTGCGCCACGCCCTGGACATGCTTGAGCAGACCGGGCGAGCACTTCAAGTCGCCCACACCGCCGGCCTGGTCCACCGTGACGTCAAACCCGGAAACATCCTCATCACGCCGAACGGCCAGGTGAAACTCACCGACTTCGGCATCGCCAAAGCCGTCGACGCGGTGCCGGTGACCCAGACCGGGATGGTGATGGGAACGGCCCAGTACATCGCACCCGAGCAGGCCCTCGGCGAAGACGCTACTGCGGCCAGCGACGTCTACTCGCTGGGAGTCGTTGGCTACGAAGCGGTTTCGGGCAAGCGACCCTTCGTTGGCGACGGTGCGTTGACCGTCGCAATGAAACACATCAAGGAGACTCCGGCTCCGCTTCCGGCCGATCTGCCACCCAACGTCCGTGAGCTCATCGAGATCACCCTGGTGAAAAATCCCGGCCTGCGCTACCGCAACGGCGGGCAGTTCGCCGATGCGGTGGCCGCGGTGCGTTCCGGACGACGCGCGCCGCGGCCGAACTCCGCACCCGTCATCAAGGCCAACCCTGCTGCGATCCCGGGCGCCTCCCGAACCGACGTGCGGCCCGCACCGGCTCCGCGGCCCCGGCCCACCACCGGTCACCGAACACCACCGCCTGCCCGGCGGGCATTCTCCGCGGGTCAGCGAGCCCTGCTCTGGGCGGCGGGGGTGCTGGGCGCACTGGCGATCATCAGCGCGATCCTGCTCGTCGTGGCCGACCGGAACGAGCGCACCCGGACCCCGGTCCAGCAGACCGTCACCGACACCGTAGAACCGGATGCGCCCGACGGCGGGCCACCCCCGTGACCGGCCAGCACCTCTCCGACCGTTACGAGTTGGGGGAGATCCTCGGCTTCGGCGGAATGTCGGAGGTCCATCTGGCTCGGGATCTGCGGCTGCACCGCGATGTCGCGGTCAAGGTTCTGCGCGCGGATCTGGCCCGCGATCCGAGTTTCTATTTGCGTTTCCGGCGCGAGGCTCAGAACGCCGCGGCGCTGAACCATCCCGCGATCGTGGCCGTGTACGACACCGGGGAGGCCGCGACGGCCGCCGGTCCGCAGCCCTACATCGTGATGGAGTACGTCGACGGAGTCACTTTGCGCGACATCGTCCACAACGACGGCCCGATGCCCCCGAGGCGTGCCTTAGAGGTCATCGCCGATGCCTGCCAGGCCCTGAACTTCAGTCACCAACACGGAATCATCCACCGCGACGTGAAGCCCGCCAACATCATGATCTCCAATACCGGTGCGGTCAAAGTGATGGACTTCGGAATCGCGCGTGCGCTAGCTGACGGCAACAACCGGGTCACCCAGACCGCGGCGGTGATCGGCACCGCGCAGTATCTGTCTCCGGAACAGGCCCGCGGCGAGTCGGTCGATGCGCGTTCCGACGTGTACTCCCTGGGATGCGTGCTCTACGAAATGATCACCGGAGACCCGCCCTTCGTCGGTGACTCTCCGGTCGCCGTGGCTTATCAACATGTCCGCGAAGATCCGATCGCGCCGTCCCAGAAGCGGGCGGGTATCTCCCCGGAGTTAGATGCCGTCGTACTCAAAGCGCTGGCAAAAAACCCCGACAACCGCTACCAGACCGCGGCGGAAATGCGGGCGGATCTGGTGCGGGTACACAGCGGGGAGAAGCCCGATGCACCTAAGGTCCTGACCCACGCCGAACGCACGATGATGTTGGCGCCATCCCGATCGAACATGCGCGCAGAAGCCGCGCGCGCGGCGGCTTACCGGGACCCTGCCGCAGATCGCGGCGGTTCGTTCGGCCGATGGCTGGGCGCCGCAGCGATTCTGGCGATCCTGACCGTCGTGGTGACGCTGGCGATCAACATGGGCGGCGGTAAGCCGCGCGCGGTACAGGTACCCGACGTCGCCGGCCGGCCCTCAGCCGACGCGGTGGCCGAACTGCAGACCCAGGGCTTCAAGATTCGAACCCAGCAGAAGCCCGACAACGCCGTGCCGCCCGACCACGTCATCAAGACCGACCCCGCGGGCAACACCTCCGTCAACGCGGGCGATGAGATTCTGATCAGTGTGTCCACCGGTCCCGAGCAACGCGAGGTGCCCGACGTGTCGGCGCTGAGCTATGCCGATGCGGTCAAAAAACTGACCGCTGCCGGTTTCGGGAAGTTCAAAAAAGCTGAAGCGGCATCGACGGTCGAGCAGCGTGATCAGGTACTCAACACGGTCCCCCCCGCCAATCAGACGTCGGCGATTACCAACGAGATCACGATCGTCGTCGGCACCGGACCCCGGACCCGCGATATCCCCGACGTCGCAGGACAAACCACCGACCTGGCCACTAAAAACCTCAACACCCTTGGTTTCCCGGCCGTTCTGACGGCACCGGTCGACAGCACCGAACCAGCAGGGCAGGTGCTCTCCACCGAACCCGCAGCGGGTACCGCGGCCGCCCTGGACAGCCCGATCACACTGAGGGTGTCCAAGGGCAACCAATTCGTGATGCCGAACGTGCTGGGCCAATTCTGGGTGGATGCCGAACCAAACCTCCGCGCACTCGGCTGGACGGGCGCTCTGGTCAAGGGCGCGGACGTACCGAACAGCGGTCAGCGAACCAACGCGGTGGTCACCCAGAGTCCGTCACCGGGCGCCGGCGTGAATCGCGACGGTGCCATCACGTTGAGCTTCGCGTCATAGCCACCCGACTCGGATCCGACGCGGTCGCTTGGTGCACCGTGTCGGCGACCTCCTGCTCCAGTCGGCGCACCAACGACTCTGCGGGACGGGTTCCGCAGTAACCCAGCCAGTTCGCCAGCAGCCGATGGCCGCCCTCCGTCAGGATCGACTCCGGGTGGAACTGCACACCGTGGATCGGTAGCTCGGTGTGCCGCACCGCCATGATCACGCCGCCCCGGGTACGCGCGGTGACCTCCAATTCCGGCGGGACCGACTCGGGCAGAATGGTCAACGAGTGATACCGGGTGGCGGTGAACGGGTCGGGGAGACCCTGCAACACTCCCGCGTCGCCGTGAAAGACCGCGCTCGTCTTGCCGTGAAGCAGTTCCGGGGCGCGGTCCACGGTCGCGCCGAAAGCCACTCCGATGGCCTGGTGGCCCAGGCACACGCCCAACAGTGGCGTATGCGTCGCCACGCAGGCCCGCACCGCGCCAATGGAGGCGCCGGCGCGTTCGGGCGTGCCGGGCCCGGGGCTCAGGAGGACACCGTCGAATTCCTCGGCTGCAGCAGCGATCTCGCCGGTTCCGGCCAGTCGAACGTCGTCGTTGCGCCAGACCTCGGCGTCGACACCGAGTTGGCCCAGGTACTGGACCAGGTTGAAGACGAAACTGTCATAATTGTCGACAACGAGGACGCGCACGCCTGTCAGGCTACCGGGTGGGAACTACCTGCTCGCGGCGCCGCTGGGTTAATCTCGTAGTACTGGTTAGCCTCATTTGCAGGCTGACCCGGCCCGTTCTCACACTAACCAACCCTCCGCGAAGGTCGCCATGCCCAAGTCCAAGGTCCGCAAGAAGAACGACTTCACCATCAATTCGGTCAGCCGCACCCCGGTCAAAGTGAAAGCGGGCCCGTCCAGCGTCTGGTTCGTCGTGTTCTTCATCGGCCTGATGCTGATCGGCCTGCTATGGCTGCTGGTCTTCCAGCTGGCGGCATCGGGTCGCAACACGCCGGAGCCGCTGCAGTGGATGTCCGATCTCGGGCCATGGAACTACGCGATCGCGTTCGGCTTCATGATCGCGGGCTTGCTGCTGACGATGCGCTGGCGATGACGGCAATCACATGCATGTGATTCATCCCCATTGTGGATAACCCCTGTGGATAACCCCTCCGTGGATAGTCGCGAATGGGGGCCTTCGTCGCCTTCGGTGGCGGCGGTGGGGCTGGCCGGCCTGTTGATGGCGCTGGCCTGCGTGTTGATCGCCGCCGATCCGCCCGGGCGCATCCTGAGCGCGGTGGCGGCCCTGGGCCTGCTCCTCTTCGCCGCGGGGTCGTGGCGAGCACGTCCGCGGCTCGCGATCACCGGCGACGGCCTGATCTACCGCGGGTGGTTGCGCACCGTGACATTGCGCCGGGAGGATATCGAGTTGATCCGCATCACCGAGTTCCGCCGGTTGGGGCGCAAAGTGCGGTTGCTCGAGATCGATACCATCGAATCCAAGCTGATCGTGCTCAGCCGGTGGGATCTCGGCGGCGAGCCACTGCAGGTGCTCGACGCACTGACCGACGCCGGATATGCGGGCTCCGCTAAGAGATAGTGACCGACTCAATCACGACGGCATCGGTCGGGCGGTCATTGCGGTCCACCGCGGTGCCAGAGATGGCGTCGACGACTTTCTGCGACTCCGGGTCGACGACTTCACCAAAAATGGTGTGCTTACGGGTGAGGTGCGGTGTCGGACCGACAGTGATGAAGAACTGGCAGCCGTTGGTTCCCGGGCCGGCGTTGGCCATCGCGAGCAGGTACGGCCGGTCGAACTGCAACTCGGGGTGAAACTCGTCGGCGAACTTGTAGCCCGCGTCGCCACGTCCGGTGCCGGTCGGGTCACCGCCCTGGATCATGAACCCGTCGATGACGCGGTGGAATACCGCCCCGTCGTAGAACGGACCTGAACTGCCGCCGGAAGCGTTTGCGGTCGAGTAGTCCTTGGTGCCTTGGGCCAGGCCGACGAAGTTGGCGACCGTCTTGGGGGCGTGGTTGCCGAAGAGGGCGATCTTAATGTCGCCGCGATTGGTATGCAGGGTCGCGGTCGCGGTTTGGATAGGGCTCACGGGGACGTTGCTCACGGGGACGTAGTCTGCCACCCGGTGCGCGGGTCCCCGTTAGCAGGGTGGCCACGAAGTGTGCGGCCGCGCGAAACGAGTGGAGCCTAGGAGATTCGAACTCCTGACATCTGCCTTGCAAAGGCAGCGCTCTACCAACTGAGCTAAGGCCCCCTGGCGCCGGCGTGGCCGGCGGCGACACAGTTGTCGCCGAGCAGGGACATCGTGGGCCTAGGAGGACTCGAACCTCCGACCTCTTCGTTATCAGCGAAGCGCTCTAACCACCTGAGCTATAGGCCCGGAATTACGCACGGACGATCGCCGAGATTACCGCACCTGCACCCATCTCGCCCAACCGCGCAGTCCGCGCCGGTAGTAGCGGGCCACGATCGGTCTCAGTCCAAGTCGGCCAGGGTGACCTCGACGCCACCGACGATGTCGGTGCTCAGGTTGTAGATGTAGGCGCCGACGGTGGCCATTGCGGTCAACAGCACGATGTTGACCAGGCCGATCAGAGCAGCACCGCCGAAGATCGTGCCCGCCGACACCAGATCACCGCCGCCGCCACTGCCGGTGGTCAACAGATCACCGACGTTGCTGTTGAGCTTGCTCCAGACGCCCATGGCGCCAAGTACGAGATAGAGGAACGCCACCGCGATCATCCACACGAAGAACAGTGCCATGTTGAGCAGCAGCGACACTTTTAGCGCGCTCCACGGATCGATGCGCCGGATCTGCATCGTGGCACGAACAGGTCCGCGGGAGCGCCCACCCACCGTGAAACGCGGCGGCGCCGCGGTGGCGGGATTGCGCGGCGGCGGCGGTTTGGGTGCCGGGACCGACAGGTCGGGTAGCTCGCTGGGGAGCGCTTCCGGAGGGGCGGTGTGTCGTTCGGTCCGCAACTCGGTGCGGACCGGTTCCGGGTCGGGCCGCTGCGCCAGTGGACTCATCGCGGATAGATCCGGCGCCGCGACACCGGTGACGTAGCGACTCGCCCTCGGGTCGGCCCCGTGCCCGGTCGGACTCGTGGCGACCCGCGGGGGTGCGGCATCGTCGCGGGCGCGGCCCGGGTTCTGCCAGGGCGGGATATCCCCGCGGCCGTCTCCTCCTGACGGGCGACCGGTCGACCCGGGCTCGTTCGGTGAACTCACCACTGCTCCTTCGTTCGCACGGCGGCGGTGGCGCGGCGCCTACGCCTCGGACTCCGGGACCGTGCCGTCGTCGTCGGTGTCGTCCTGTTCCTCGGCGTTGCGGGCAATGGCTAACAGCGTGGTGCCCTCACCCAGGTTCATCAAGCGAACGCCCTTGGTCTGGCGCCCGGCCTTGCGAACCTGTCGTGCCGCGGTCCGGATCACCCCGCCACCGGAGGTGATCGCGTACAACTCGCTGTCTTCGTCAACCACGACAGCGCCAACAAGACTGCCACGGCGGGTGTCGTACTGGATGGTCAGGATGCCTTTGCCACCTCGGCCCTGGGCGGAGTACTCCTCGATCGC
>CAMDFY010000130.1 GCA_945897705.1 Bifidobacterium breve
GCGGGGCTGTGGGCCACGTTCGTGTACTTCCCGGTGGCGCACTGGGTGTTCGCGTTCGACGGTGTCACCGGGGAAACCGGGGGCTGGATCGCCAACAAGCTCAAAGCGATCGACTTCGCGGGTGGAACGGCCGTGCACATCAACGCCGGTATCGCCGGTCTGGTGCTCGCGGTCATCCTCGGCAAGCGCGCCGGCTGGCCGGGTACCCCGATGCGACCCCACAATCTGCCATTCGTGATGCTGGGAGCGGGTCTGCTGTGGTTCGGCTGGTACGGGTTCAACGCCGGTTCGGCGGTCTCCTCCGGCGGCCTGGCGGGCACTACTTTCATCACCACGACCATCGCCACGGCCGCAGCGATGCTGTGCTGGCTGCTGACCGAACGCATCCGGGATGGACACGCCACCTCACTGGGCGGGGCGTCCGGAGTGGTGGCTGGCCTGGTCGCCATCACGCCGGCCTGCTCTTCGGTGAACGTGGTCGGTGCGCTGGCGATCGGGGCCACCGCGGGTGTGCTCTGCGCTCTGGCAGTCGGGCTGAAGTTCAAGTTCGGCTTCGACGATTCTCTCGACGTTGTCGGTGTCCACCTGGTGGGCGGACTCGTCGGCACCCTGATGGTCGGTCTGGTCGCGGCACCGGAGGCACCCGCGGCGGTTGCCGGCCTGTTCTACGGCGGTGGCACCGACCAGTTGTGGCGGCAAGCCGTCGGTGCCTTCGCGGTTCTGGGGTACTCGGCGGTCGTCACCGCTATCTTGGCCTTGCTCTTGAAACACACCATCGGATTGCGGCTTGACCGCGAGGCCGAGGCGGCCGGTGTCGACGAAGCCGAACACGCGGAGACCGCGTACGACTTCGCGGCGACCGGTGGCGGCTCGGGCTTTTCTCGTCACGGCGCGGAGGTATAAGGGATATGAAGCTGATTACTGCGATCGTCAAACCATTCACGCTCGAAGACGTCAAAACGGGACTGGAGGAGTTGGGCGTCCACGGCATGACCGTCAGTGAGGTCCAGGGCTACGGCCGGCAGAAGGGCCATACGGAGGTCTACCGCGGCGCCGAGTACGCCGTCGACTTCGTGCCCAAGGTACGGGTGGAAGTCGTGGTTGATGACTCCGCGGTGGACCGAGTGGTGGACGTCATCGTCGCCGCTGCCCGCACCGGGAAGATCGGAGACGGCAAGGTGTGGGTCAGCCCGGTGGAGGCGATCATTCGGGTCCGCACCGGCGAACGGGGATCCGACGCACTCTAGACGCCCCGCCACGGATCTGGCGGCGGCGAGCCGGAAGCTGGTCGACGGCGGACCGCGGCACCTCGACGCCGCTGCGCTGCGGGAGGCTCTCCTGGACCTTCACGAGTTGTGGCTGAGCACCAAGGCGGCCGAGATCGGTATCACGGCCACGAGTGGTTTCGCCATCGTCGCCACCGGTGGTCTGGGCCGTCGCGAGTTCGTGCCGTACTCCGATCTTGATCTCATGCTGCTGCACGACAATCTGCCCGACGACGTAGTGGCACCGGTTGCCGAACAGCTGTGGTACCCGCTGTGGGACGCCAACATTCGGCTTGATCACAGCGTGCGTACGGTAGCCGAGGCGCTGGCGGTCGCCGGCTCGGATCTGTCGGCCGGGCTGGCGATGCTGGAGGCACGTCACATCTGCGGCAACGTGGCGTTGTCGTCGTCGCTGATCGGCGGCGCCCGACGGCAGTGGCGTGCCGGTATCGCCGGGCGTTTCGAGGAACTCGCCGACCAGGCCAGGGTCCGTTGGCAGCGCAGCGGCCAGATCGCCCACCGTGCCGAGCCCGATCTCAAGAGCGGCAAGGGCGGACTTCGCGACGTGCAGTTGCTCAACGCTCTGGCGGTCGCACAACTGGCCGATGTCTATCCGAGTTCGGCGCCGGACTCGCCGGCCGGTTCGCCGGCGTCCGCTCATCTGGCGCTGCTCAACGTGCGTACCGAGTTGCACCGGGTGTCGGGGCGCGGCCGGGATCAACTACTGGCGCAGTACGCCGACGAAACGGGCGCCGCCCTGCGGGTCGGAGACCGATTCGACCTGGCCCGGGTTCTCTCCGATGCCGCCCGAACCGTCAGCTATTACGTCGACGCCGGCCTGCGGACGGCCGCGAATGCACTTCCGCGTCGAGGCCTGTGGGCGCTGCGCCGGCCGATCCGGCGGCCCCTGGATGAAGGAGTCGTCGAGTTCTCGGGTGAAGTGATCCTGGCCCGTGACGCCAGGCCGCAGCGCGATCCCGGCCTGACCCTTCGGGTCGCCGCCGCCTCGGCAACGACCGGCATCCCGATCGCGGCGTCCACCTTGGCGCGACTGGCCGAGACCGCGCCGGAGTTGCGCGCGCCCTGGCCGCGGGATGCACTCGAGGATCTGCTGGTGCTGCTGACGGCCGGCCCGCCAACGGTGACGGTGATCGAGGCACTGGATCGCACGGGTCTGTGGGGACGACTCTTCCCGGAATGGGGTGCGGTTCGGGATCTGCCGCCGCGCGATCCGATTCACATTTGGACGGTGGACCGCCACCTGATCGAAACCATCTCCCGTGCCGGTGCTTTCACGACCCGGGTCTCGCGACCCGATTTGCTGGTGCTCGGTGCCCTGCTGCACGACATCGGGAAGGGTCGTGGTGAGGATCACAGCGTGGTCGGCGCCGAACTGGCCACCCGGGTGGGAATCAGACTGGGACTGTGGCCCTCTGATGTCAGAACCCTCGCGGCGATGGTGCGGCATCACCTTCTGCTGCCGTCGACGGCCACCCACCGGGATCTTGCGGATCCGGCGACCGCCGCCGGCGTCGTGGAGGTGATCGAGGGCGACCCGGTGCTGCTGGAATTGCTCGCCGCCCTGTCCGAAGCCGACTCGTTGGCCACCGGGCCGGGGGTGTGGGGCGACTGGAAGGCCAGCCTGATCGGCGACCTGGTCCGCCGGTGTCGCGTGCTGCTGGCCGGCGATGATCAACCGCAACCCGAACCCATTGCGGCCGAACATCTCGCACTCGCCCGCGACGGCGCGGTGCACGTCGAGATGGCGCCGGCCCCGTCGCCGCTGAACTATTGCGTGACCGTGATCGCCCCGGACCGGCGGGGTCTGCTGTCCAAGGCGGCCGCAGTGCTGGCACTGAATTCCCTGAGCGTGCATTCGGCGACGGTGAACAGTGCCGAGGGTTCGGCGATCAACACGTTCGTGGTGTCGCCGCTTTTCGGTTCTCCGCCGGCAGCCGAGGTTCTGCGACAGCAGTTCATCATGGCTCTCGATGGGGAATCCGACGTCGTTGACGCGGTGCAGAGGCGCGACCATGAGAGCGCCCAACGCCGCGGCGATGCGGGAGTCGCACCGGCGCCCGCGGTGCCCGCCGCCGTCGCGGCGCCACCGAAAATCCTCTGGCATGACGGCGATCAGTCCGGGTACCAATTGGTGGAGGTTCGGGCGTCGGACCGAACCGGATTGCTGGCGGTGCTGACCGCAGTTTTCGAGCGCGCCGGAGTGGATATCGCCTGGGCAAAGATCACCACGCTGGGCTCCTCGGTGATCGACGTCTTCGCCATCTCGGCGCCCGACACGGCAGCCGCCCGAGAAACGTTGGAGCGCAATCTGTACGCGGCGCTGCCGGCTCCACCGCCCGCACCGGAACCGGGCTGACTCCCAGGCCCAGCGGGTGGCTGCTAACCGAGCGTCAGCCCGGCTAGGCTGACCGGGTGTTTGAATCCCTCTCTGATCGGTTAACCGGGGCGCTGGCCGGCCTGCGCAGCAAAGGCCGGCTGACCGACGCCGATATCGACGCGACCGCTCGCGAAATTCGGCTGGCGCTGCTGGAGGCTGACGTCTCGCTGCCGGTGGTCCGCGAATTCGTCGGCCGCATCAAGCAACGCGCCCGTGGCGCGGAGGTGTCGGGCGCTCTGAACCCAGCCCAACAGGTTGTCAAGATCGTCAACGAGGAACTCGTCGGGATCCTCGGCGGCGAGACCCGCCGGCTTGTGTTCGCCAAGACCCCGCCGACGGTCATCATGCTCGCCGGTCTGCAGGGCGCCGGCAAAACCACGCTGGCCGGCAAGCTGGCCTACTGGTTGCGCGGCCAGGGGCACACGCCGCTGCTGGTGGCCTGCGACCTGCAGCGGCCGGGCGCGGTCACCCAGTTGCAGATCGTCGGCCAGCGCGCCGGGGTCAGCGTCTTCGCCCCGCATCCGGGCACCTCGGCGGAATCCTCGGAGACCTTAGGCGCCGGGCCGGGCGATCCGGTCGCCGTGGCCGCCGCGGGGCTGGCCGAGGCCCGAGCGAAATTGTTCGATGTGGTCATCGTCGACACGGCGGGCCGCCTCGGTATCGACGACGTCCTGATGGCCCAGGCGGCCGCGATCCGCGACGCGGTGGCGCCTGATGAGACCCTTTTCGTCCTCGACGCGATGATCGGGCAGGACGCGGTGACCACCGCCGAGGCCTTCGGTGCCGGTGTCGGCTACACCGGCGTCGTGCTGACGAAATTGGATGGCGACGCGCGCGGCGGCGCAGCGCTGTCGGTGCGCGAGGTCACCGGGGTTCCGATCCTGTTCGCCTCCACCGGCGAGAAACTCGAGGATTTCGACGTCTTCCACCCCGACCGGATGGCGAGCCGGATCCTCGGGATGGGCGACGTGCTGTCGCTGATCGAACAGGCCGAGCAGGTCTTCGACGCGCAGAAGGCCGAGGAGGCGGCGGCCAAGATCGGCTCCGGGGAACTGACGCTGGAGGACTTCCTGGAGCAGATGCTGGCCATTCGCAAGATGGGCCCGATCGGAAACCTGCTGGGCATGCTGCCCGGCGCCGGCCAGATGAAAGAGGCTCTGGCCGCCGTCGACGACAGCCACCTCGACCGGGTCCAGGCGATCATCCGCGGCATGACACCCGAGGAACGCGCCGACCCGAAGATCATCAATGCCTCGCGCCGGCTTCGCATCGCGAACGGCTCCGGTGTCGCGGTCTCGGAGGTCAACCAACTCGTCGACCGATTCTTCGACGCCCGGAAGATGATGTCGCAGATGGCCGGATCGATGGGGATGGGATTCGCCCGCCGATCGTCGAAGAAGAACGCGAAGAACAAGAAGGGGAAGAAGGGCCGCGGCCCGACGCCCGCCAAGGCGCGCAATCCGTTGATGGACTCGCAGATGCCGGCTGACTTCCCGGATCTATCGCAACTGCCCGAGGGCCTCAACCAGCTTCCGCCCGGACTGGCCGGCTTCGACCTGTCCAAGCTGAAATTCCCCGGCAAGAACTAACGCCGGTGGCCGCCCCGGTGCTCCACGTCCGTGGTCGCGGGTTGCCCGATGAACAGTACGTCCAGTGGTGGATCGCCGACGGCATCCTGCGCAGTGAGCCCGTGAGCGGTGCCGAGACAATCTTCGACGGTGGCTGGATCCTGCCGGGCCTGGTCGATGCGCATTGCCACGTCGGTCTCGGCCCACACGGTGGGGTCGAACTCGACGAGGCGATCACCCAGGCTCAGACCGAACGTGACGCCGGCGCACTGTTGCTGCGCGACTGTGGTTCGCCCACCGACACCCGCAGTCTTGACGATCGCCATGATCTTCCCCGGATCATCAGGGCCGGAAGGCATTTGGCTCGACCCAAGCGGTACCTACAGGGCTACGCCATCGAACTCGACGACGAATGGCAACTCCCGGAAGCGTTGGCCGAGCAGGCCCGCCGCAGTGATGGATGGGTGAAACTCGTCGGCGACTGGATCGACCGGTCCGTCGGCGACCTGGCGCCGCTGTGGTCTGACGACGTAGTGACCGCCGCCGTCGCCGCCGCCCATGCCGAGGGTGTGCGGGTGACCGCGCATGTCTTCGGCGAGGACGCACTGCCCGGGCTGATCAAATCCGGCATCGACTGCATCGAACACGGCACCGGTCTGACCGAGGACACCGTCGCGATGATGGCTGTGCATGGCACTGCGCTGGTGCCCACGCTGATCAATATCGAGAATTTTCCCGATTTCGCCGACGCTGCAGCGCGATACCCGGTCTATGCGTCGCATATGCGGGATCTCTACGCCCGATGCCGGCAGCGGATTGGAGCCGCCCACGAAGCCGGTGTGCCGATCTATGCCGGCAGCGATGCCGGCGGCACGATGGCCCACGGCCTGATCGCCAAGGAGGTGGCGGCTCTCACGGGCATCGGGATGACCCCGACCGAGGCGTTGGGCGCGGCCTGCTGGGATGCCCGCCGGTGGCTGGGGAGACCGGCACTCGTCGACGGCGCCCCGGCCGACCTGCTGTGCTTCACCGACGATCCGCGGTCCGGCGCGGCAGTGCTGTCCCGGCCTGACCGGGTAGTGCTGCGCGGCCGGGTCTACTAGCTGGACCGGCTGAACCCCCAGTTACTGGTTGAACCCCCGGTCACTGGTTGAACCCCCGGTTATCTGGTTGAACCCCCAGTTATCTGGTTGAACCCCCAGTTATTGCGTGAACCCCCAGTCCAGCAGCGCCTGCCCCTGGTCCCAGAGTTCATCGGTGCCGTACAGCAGCACGGCGATCAGCCGGCGTCCGTCGCGCTGCGCGATCGCGACGTAGGTCTCCTGGGCCAGATTGGTATAGCCGGTTTTTCCACCGATGTAGCCGGGGTAACTCGCCAGTAGCCG
>CAMDFY010000131.1 GCA_945897705.1 Bifidobacterium breve
CGACTGCATGACGGAGCCGTGCTGCTGATGAGCCTCGGCACCGCCGTCGCCGCCGGCGACAACCCGTTTGACTAAAAAGTTCAGCGCTGGGGGGAGTTGCCGGCAGCGCAGGCGCACTGCTGGGCGGGCGGTACGTTGCGCATCACCTCGGCGACGTGTTCGCCGCAACCGCTCCAGGTGGTCTTTTGACAGCGTGGGCACTGCACGGGATAGCACATGGGTTTCCTCCTCGGATCGCTACTTTAAGCGGACGTGGTGTCGGAACTCGCGGCGATGGACGCACGAACCTCGTCCATGTCGAGTTCGGTGATCTTGGTGATGATCTCCTCGAGTGCGGGTGCGGGCAGCGCACCCGGTTGAGAGAAGACCAGAACGCCGTCGCGGAACGCCATGATGGTCGGGATCGAGCGGATCTGCAGCGCCCCGGCCAGTTCCTGTTCGACTTCGGTGTTGACCTTGGCATGCACCACGTCGGGGTGCTTGGCGGCCGAGCTGTCGAATACCGGCGCGAAGGCGCGGCACGGACCGCACCAGGACGCCCAGAAGTCGACGAGCACGATGGGGTTACCGGTGACCGTGGACTCGAAGTCGGTCGCGGTGAGTTCGACGGTAGCCATAGAAATTCCCTTCAGGGTCGGTGTTACGGACACTCTCAATAAGTACCCTAGGGGGTATTCTTATTCCAGATCTTGCCAGTACCCCCCCGGGTATGATTATGATGCTCAATATACCCCACCGGGTATGCAGCGAGAAGGGATTACAAAATGGGATCTCCAGCGACCCTGGATACCGCGGAACTACGGGACCTCTTGGCATCTGCGTCCCCGCCGCGCATTCTCGATGTCCGCACCGCGGGTGAGTTCGAGGTCGTCCACATCCCTGGCGCGTACAACGTGCCGTTGGATTTCCTCCGGGAACACCGCGACGAGATCCGTTCCCATCTCGACGATCAGGTGGTTCTCGTCTGTCGTTCCGGTCAGCGCGCCACGCAGGCCGAGCAGGCGCTGAACCAGGCCGGTCTGTCCAACGTGCATATCCTCGACGGCGGCATGAACGCCTGGGAGGCTCACGGTGGTGCGGTTAACCGAGGTGCCCAGCGCTGGGATCTGGAACGTCAGGTCCGCCTGGTCGCCGGATCCATCGTGGCATTGAGCATCTTGGTGAGCATCGCCGTACCTGGTCTGAAGTGGCTCGCGTTCGCCATGGGTGCGGGACTTGCCATCACGGCGTTGACCAACACCTGCCTCATGGGCATGGCGCTGGCCAGGCTCCCCTACAACCGCGGCGTCACCTGTGATGCGCAGACCATCGTCGGGCAACTCGTTGTCTCCGCGCCTGACCGGATCGGAGGCTAACCATGGTCGCGCTCACTGTCAGCCTTGCGGTGCTCGTCGGCATCGCCCTCGGCTTGCTCGGCGGTGGCGGGTCGATTCTGACGGTTCCGCTGCTGGCCTATGTCGCAGGAATGGACGCCAAGCAGGCCATTGCGACATCACTGCTTGTCGTCGGCGTGACCAGTGCGGTCGGGGCGATCTCGCACGCCCGCGCCGGGCGGGTGCAATGGCGCACGGGACTTGTTTTCGGCGTGGCAGGGATGGCCGGCGCCTTCGCCGGCGGACTGCTCTCCCGGTACATCCCCGGCAGTGTGTTGCTGATCGGGTTCGCGTTGATGATGATCGCCACCGCCATTGCGATGTTGCGTGGTCGAAAGAACATCGTGGCGAGCGCGAATGGTCACCGCACCCCGGTGGTCAAGATCGTGGCCGAGGGTCTGGTCGTGGGCCTGGTAACGGGTCTGGTCGGAGCCGGTGGCGGATTCCTGGTGGTGCCGGCCTTGGCGTTGCTCGGCGGGCTCCCGATGCCGGTCGCGGTCGGCACCTCACTGGTGGTCATCGCGATGAAGTCATTCGCGGGACTGGCCGGCTACCTCTCCAGCGTTACCATCGACTGGCGATTGGCTGCGATGGTGACGGCTGCCGCAGTCGTCGGCGCACTCATCGGCGCCCGGTTGACCGCGCTGGTCGACCCCGATTCGCTGCGTAAGGCCTTCGGCTGGTTCGTGCTGCTGATGTCGTCGATCATCCTGGCCGAGGAGATTCATCCCGCCGTCGGCATCGGGGCGGGAGCGCTGACTGTCATCGCCGCGGCGGTCTACACCCTGCGCGGTCGCCGACATTCGGCAGATGACGCGGCGGTTAAGCTGGCCGTCAGTGAGCCGCAGGGAGGCAGACAGTGATTGGTGACGACGACGCCATTGCCGAAGTGTTGAACCGGTTGCGCCGGGCGCAGGGCCAGCTCGCGGGAGTGATCTCAATGATCGAGGCGGGCCGCGACTGCAAAGACGTGGTCACCCAGCTGGCCGCGGTGTCCAAGGCACTGGATCGGGCCGGCTTCAAAATCGTGGCCACCGGGCTAAGGGAATGCGTGCTGGGCGCCTCGGCCGACGCCGGGAAAAAAGGCAAGGCCGTGCTCACCGAGGCCGAACTGGAGAAGCTGTTTCTGTCGTTGGCCTGAGGTCACTTCAACGGGCGCAGCACAATCGGCATGCCGTCGATCGGAACCGGCATACCGGCGTTGTCGTAGTGCGGCCGGTAACCGGGGTGGGTCAACTCGAGGCGGTAATTGCGCAGCAACCGGTGCATGACCGTCTTGATCTCGAGTTGCCCGAACACCATGCCGATGCACTTGTGGGCGCCGCCGCCGAACGGAGCGAAGGCGTACCGGTGCCGCTTGTGCTCGGAGCGCGGCTCGGCGAACCGGGCTGGATCGAAGCGCTCCGGGTCATCCCACAACTCCGCTAGCCGGTGATTCATGCCCGGCCACATCGTCACGTTGGTCCCGGCCGGAATGTAGTGGCCCAGAATCTCGGTATCCCGGACGGCCCGGCGGACGCTGAACGGCAGCGGAGTGACCAGCCGCAGGCACTCGTTGATCACCAGGTCGAGGGTCTCCAGCTTGTCCAGCGCGTCGATATCGAGCGGGCCGTCACCGATCCGATCACCCTCCTCGCGGCAGCGCTGCTGCCAGTTCGGGTTGGCGGCCAAGTGGTAGGCCATGGTGGTGAGTGTCGATGTGGACGTATCGTGCGCGGCCATCATCAGAAAAATCATGTGGTTGACGATGTCGTTGTCGCTGAAGGAGTTTCCGTCGTCATCTGCGGTGTGGCACAGCACCGTCAGCATGTCGGTGCCCTCGGCATCGCGGCGTTGGCGGACCCGCTCGATGAAATACTCCTCGAGCACCTTGCGGGCCTGCAGTCCGCGCCACCATTTGAACGGCGGGACCGGGGTGCGGATGATCGCGCCACCGGCCCGGGTGGTGGTCTCATAGGCCGTCTTGATCTTTGTCACCAGTTCGTGGTCGCTACCGGGCTCATGGCCCATGAACACCACCGAGGCGATGTCGAGGGTGAGTTCCTTGACCGCCGGCATGAACAGGAATCGCCCGTCGTTGACCGGCCAGTCCTGCGCCACCACCGCGGTGGCCACCGCGTCCATGTGTTTGATGTAGCCGGACAGCCGGGTGCGGGTGAACGCCTCCTGCATGATCCGGCGGTGGTACATGTGCTCGTCGAAGTCCATCAGCATTAGGCCGCGGTTGAAGAACGGCCCGATGACCGTCTGCCAGGCAACGGTCGAGAAGTCCTTGTTCCGGTTGGAGAACACTTCCTGGGTGGCGTCCGGGCCGAGGGCGGCGACCGCGTTGAGCGCGGGGGTTTTGCTGTAGTGCACCGGACCGAACTTCCGGTAGGTCTCCAGCACGTAGTCGGGTCCGCCGCGGAAGACCTCGATGAGGTGGCCCAACATCGGCATGCCGTTATTGCCCATCACCGGTTTGAGCCCACTGCCCGGCGGCGGTTCGGCGAAGACGAATTCCGGCCACTGCGTTTCACGCAACCGTTCGTCGAGCAGTCCCATCCCGGGGATAGTGTTGAGCGTCGGGGTGAGCCGGCGCCGCGCCTGATCGAGTAGGTACCGCGGGGTATTGACGGTGGTCATCGCTGCTCCTTGAAGGACGATGGGGCGCTGTGGAAAAACTCTGCTAGCCGAATTGACGGCTGTCAAGTTTTCTCCGGCGTCGGCGTGGTGCAAGGTGAACAGGTGAGTGCAGCGCAGGGGTCTGCTGTGGAGTCCGCGGGTTCCCCCCGGCGCCGTGGCGATAAGCAACGCCACGCGATCGTGGCCGCGGTCCGTGAGTTGCTCCAGGAGAAGCCCTTCGCTGAACTGTCGGTCAGCACCATCAGTGAGCGGGCCGGGGTAGCACGCTCGGGCTTCTATTTCTACTTCGACTCCAAGTACGCGGTCCTCGCGCAAATACTCGGCGAAGTCGCCAAGGAACTCGAGGAACTCACCGGAGACTTCGCGCCCCGCGGCGCCGGGGAGACCCCGGCGGAGTTCGCCAGGAGGATGGTGGGCAGCGCTGCGGCGGTGTACGCGCACAACGACCCGGTGATGTCGGCCTGCAACAGTGCCCGCAGTACCGATGCAGAGATCCGCGAGATCCTGGATCGCTACAACGAAGCCGTCATCGATCAGATCGTGCCCATCGTGAACGCCGAGATCGCCGGTGGCACCGCCGATCCGATCACCGCTGATGTGCGCGGTCTGGTGCGAATGTTGTCCGCAGCCACCGCGCTGACGCTGTCGGGGGAGTCGCTGTTCCTCGGGCCCAGGCGAAATCTCGACGACGCCGTGCAGGTGCTGGAAAACCTTTGGCTGCATGCTCTTTGGGGCGGGCAGGCCAGCGGCTAACCATGACATACAGCTTCGCGGGCAAGCGGGTTTTCATCACCGGTGCGGCCAGCGGGATCGGCCGGGCCACCGCGTTGAAACTTGCCCGGGAGGGCGCGGTGCTCTACCTCACCGACATCAATGCCGAAGGACTCGCCCAGACGGTGGCCGACGCCCGCGCGGCGGGTGCTGAGGTCGGCGAACATCGCGCCCTCGATATCTCCGACCACGACGAGGTGGCACGCTTCGCCGCCGACATCCACACCCGCCATCGGGCGATGGACATCGTCATGAACATCGCCGGCATCTCCGCGTGGGGAACCGTCGAACATCTCACCCATCGGCATTGGCGGTCGATGATCGACGTGAACCTGATGGGCCCGATCCACGTCATCGAAACCTTTCTGCCGCCGATGGTGGCCGCCGGCCGCGGTGGACAACTGGTGAACGTGTCCTCGGCAGCAGGGTTGGTGGCGCTGCCCTGGCATGCCGCCTACAGCGCCAGCAAATACGGCTTGCGGGGCCTGTCGGAGGTACTGCGTTTCGACCTGGCCCGCCATCGCATCGGCGTCTCGCTGGTGGTGCCCGGGGCGGTGAACACCCCGCTGGTCGACTCCGTGCATCTGGCCGGCGTCGATCGCGACCATCCCCAGGTGAAACGGTTGGTGGGACTGTTCAGCGGCCATGCGGTGTCAGCTGAGAAAGTGGTCGACAGGATGCTGGACGGGATCGTCCGAAACCGCTTTCTGATCTACACCTCAGCCGATATTCGGGCGCTGTATGCCTTCAAACGGCTCGCCTGGCTGCCGTACTCCTTCGCCATGACCCGGGTCAACGTGGTGTTCACCCGGGCGCTAAGACCCCGGGGCGCACGGTCGCTGCCGCCGGAGTGAGCGCAGTGGGGGACCCCGGCGTGTTGTGACGTGCGACACGCCGCGGCCGGCCTGCCGACGTTGCTTACGACCTGGGAGTTTCACGATTGTTATTCGGAACATGTTGTACCTCTACGCTTTGTCACCCACTAGGTGTAGTGTTCACAACGCTGAAAGATCCGCTCCGGCTGGTCGTTCAGGAGACACCGAAACACCTGCCCGCCTGGTCGTTTGACCGCCTTTTCCGAGGAGCTTCACCGAGATGCCCATCACCGTCTACACCAAGCCGGCCTGCGTTCAGTGCAACGCCACCTACAAGGCCCTGGACAAGCAGGGCCTGGCCTACGAGATCGTGGACATCACCGAGGTGGCCGAGGCCCGGGATTACGTGATGGCGCTGGGCTACCTGCAGGCGCCCGTCGTGGTTGCCGGCGGAGAGCACT
The DNA here is from genome assembly GCA_945897705.1 of Bifidobacterium breve. Lineage (GTDB taxonomy): Bacteria > Actinomycetota > Actinomycetes > Mycobacteriales > Mycobacteriaceae > Mycobacterium > Mycobacterium aquicola. The sequence goes on from CAMDFY010000131.1 coordinate 6,046, forward strand.
GGTCGGGCTTCCGGCCCGACCGGATCCGGGCCATCGCGGGGGGAGCCGATCTGTCGGCGACATCGATCGCCGGGGCCGATCTGTCGGCGACATCGATCGCCGGAGCCGATTTGTCGGCGACATCGATCGCCGGAGCCGATTTGTCGGCGACATCGATCAGCGCCTAGCAGCTAAGGGATTTGACCGATGTTTCCGGACGGCGGCTTGGACGAGGGCGGCCCGGTGAGGGTGGTGTACTTCTCCAGCGTCTCGGAGAACACCCACAAGTTCGTCCAGAAGCTCGGTCTGCCGGCCGTCCGGATTCCGCTCAAGGGCGCAATCGAGGTCCGGGAACCCTATGTACTGATTCTGCCCACCTACGGCGGCGGCAAGGCCAATGGCCCTGACCCCGACGCCGGGGGTTATGTGCCCAAGCAGGTCATCGCCTTTCTGAATAACAAAGACAACCGTTCGCTCATCCGCGGCGTCATCGCGGCCGGCAACACCAACTTCGGCGCCGAATTCTGCTACGCGGGCGATGTCGTCTCGCGCAAGTGTGG
>CAMDFY010000132.1 GCA_945897705.1 Bifidobacterium breve
TGTATCCGGGCTGAGCGTTCGGCCCGATCTCTGGAGATCTCTGTCACCGACAACGGCGGCGGGCTACCCGAGGGGTTCGATCTGGAGACCTCCGACCGGCTGGGCCTGCAGATCGTGCGAACCCTGGTGACGGCCGAACTGGACGGCACCCTGCAGATGCGCCCGGCCCGCGGTGGTGGCACCGAAGTGGTGCTGCAGGTGCCGCGGGGCAGCAACCGGTCCTCCGCCCGGATCCCGGTGGTCAGGCAGACACCCAATCCGAACACCTCGGCGCCCTAGTCCAGCGAAAAAGTCGCCTCCAGCGAAAAAGGCGGCCCCGGCGCAGTGCCGGGGCCGCCTTTTTGACGGTGTCAGACGCCGGTGCGGGCCCTGGTCCGGGCGTTGCGGCGCTTAAGAGCGCGGCGCTCGTCCTCGCTCATCGCGCCCCACACGCCGGCGTCCTGCCCGGACTCCAAGGCCCAGGTCAGGCACTCGGTGGTCACCGGGCAGCGGTTGCAGACGAGTTTCGCATCGGCGATCTGAGCGAGGGCCGGACCGCTGTTCCCAACTGGGAAGAACAGTTCCGGATCCTCGTCCCGACAGACCGCCCTATGACGCCAATCCATTTTCGATTACTCCTTACCGTTTTCAGTGGGTGCAGCAGGGGAGCGGTGAAGCCGGTTGCTCCCGGGTGTTAACGCGTGCACACACAAATGTTGTCGCACTGTTACCTTTGATGGTTTCACAGGCTGGACGGTTGTCAAGAGAACTTTGGTCAACCGTGGGCAATCTCACTCAAAGGGGTGGTTGCCCGTGGCCTCTCCTGTTGTACTACACTGCCCGCGATCGTGCTAGGTGTACGCCTATTTACGCAGCTCAACTTGGTTATCGCGGGGCGGCGCGACCACCGCGAGGGCGGCCGGGACGGCGGTGAAAACCATCTCGTCGCGCATGCCGAGGAAGTCCCCGTCGACCTGGCAGGCGATGGGTTCGGCGGCGGTCACCCGGACCCAGGGCAGGTCGTCCGCCCGGATCAGGTTCGGGCCCTTGATGGCGGCTTTTCTGGCCAGCATCCGGCGCACGACGAGCAGGTTCGCCACGACGTTCATGCTGGTGACGGCGAAGACGCCCAGGCCGGTCTCGAAGGTCGTGTCCGGGTTGGTCCACACCGGCCTGCTGTTGGCGTAGGTCCAGGGGCTGGCGTTGGAGACGAACGCGAAATGCACGCCCGGAACGGGTTCACGATCGGGCAGGCTCACCGTCAGCAGGGGGGCGTCACGAACGCTGCCGAGCATCTCGCGCACCGCGATGCGGATGTAGCGGCCGGCGGTGACCTTGCGGCCCTTGGCGCGCTGGGCCTCGACGGCGGCCACCACATCGCCGTCGACGCCCATTCCGGCGGTGAAGACCGCCCAGCGTTCCACGCAGTCCATCAAGCCGATGCGCCGCCACGGCTGGCCGCGGCGGTGCGCGCCGAGGAGGTCGATCAGTTGATTGGTGGCCTCGATGGGGTCGGGGCTGATGCCCAGGGCGCGGGCGAAGACGTTGGCCGATCCCCCGGGGACCACCGCGACCGCGGGCAGGGTGGCGGGGTCTGGCCGACTAGGTCCGGGTGCGCCCAGCAGACCGTTGACCACTTCGTTCACCGTGCCGTCGCCGCCGTGCACGATGATCACGTCGGTGCCGTCGCGCTTGGCCGCCTCGGCGATCTCGATCGCGTGGCCACGGTGGTCGGTGTGGCGGACGACGAGCCCCACCCGGCTCTCGAGCGCATGCGCCAGGAGGTCGCGGCCCGCCGGCGTCGTCGAGGTGGCGTTCGGATTCACGATCAGCACGGCGCGCACGGGGACTGAGCCTAACGGCACGTTTAGGCTCAGGGTCGTGGTCGTTGAAACAGGTGCCGGCGCACCGCGGGCGGTCCGGGTCGCTGCGGCGCTGGTGGGCCTGGAGGGTGCCGCCGCGGTCGCTGCCGCGCTGGTCTTCATCGTGCGCGGATTCGCCGGATCCGACCGGCACATCGTCAACGGGTTCGGCAATGCCGCCTGGTTCGGGATCCTCGGCTCCGGCGTGCTCGCCGCGGCGTGGGCGCTGTGGACCGGTCGACGGTGGGGCCGGGGGATCGCGGTGTTCACCCAACTGCTGATCCTGCCGGTGACCTGGTACGTGGCTGTCGGTTCGCACCGGTGGTTCTACGGGATCCCGGTCGCCGCGGTGGCACTCGGGGCGCTGTTGCTGCTATTCAGCCCGGCCGCGCTGCGCTGGATGTCCTATTCCCCGGCCAACGCCGACAACTCCGGACCGTCCAGCCGGTAGGTGATCCACTCCGACATCTGCCGCCCGCCGATGGTGTCGTACAGTGCAATTGCGGGTGAGTTCCAATCCAGCACAGACCAATTCAGTCGGCTGTATCCGCGTGCCACACATTCGCGTGCCAGCGTGGCCAGCAGCGCGCGGGCCAGGCCGTTGCGCCGAAATCTCTCCCTGACGAAGAGGTCCTCGAGATAGACACCTGACACTCCGTCCCAGGTTGAGAAGTTACGAAACCAGAGGGCGATCGCGGCCGGTGCACCGGCAACTTCGGCGATGTGGCAGAACACATGCGGTTGAGGACCGAAAAGTGCTGCGGTGATCTGACTTTCGGTAACGGTGCACTGCTCAGAAGCCCGTTCGAAGACCGCGAGTTCGTAGATCATTGCGACGATCTCCGGTTCATCGCCGGGCCGCGCCAAGCGGATCAGTGGGCTCACTGTGGCACTCCTAGGGCGGACAGAATCGTCCGAAATTTCGTGGTGGTCTCCGCGACTTCCTCACCATCGTCGGACTCGGCGACGATTCCGCCGCCGGCCTGTGCGATCACGCTGCGGTTGTCTGCGGACAGTTGGGCGCCTCGGATCGCCACCACCCAGCGGCCATCGCCCCGGGAATCGCACCAACCGACCGCGCCGGCATAAAAGCCGCGATCGCCCTCCAGTTGTGCGATCAGGTCCACTGCGGCTGCGGTCGGGACCCCCCCGACGGCGGGAGTCGGATGTAGCGCCAGCGCGAGATCGATTGCGGTGGTTGATGTATCGCGGAGCGTCCCGCTGATCGGGGTGCACAGGTGCCACAGCGCGGGGGTGTGGCTCAGCTGGGGTTCGGGTGCGACATCGAGGTTGCTGCACAGCGGTTCCAGTGCGGCCCGCATGGTGTCGACGACGAGATCGTGCTCGTGGCGATTCTTGGCGGAGGCGGCCAGCGCGGCGCCATTGGCGGCATCGTCGTCGGGATCAGCGCTGCGCGGCGCCGACCCGGCGAGGGGGCGACAGTGGACCCGGTCTCCGACGCGGGCGACCAGCAGTTCGGGGCTGGCTCCCAGCAGTGTCATCCCGGCGAAGGGCGCCCCCGCCGCCGACAGGTCGGTCAGGTACGCGGTCGCGCCCGCGTCGGCCTCGATCAACCGGTACAGGATCGTCAGAGGGTCCAACGGATCCTCGGCGCGCAGCCGCAGGGCCCGGGCCAGCACCACTTTCGCCAAGGGGTTGTCGCCGTCGCGCAGTTGCTGCAGTGCGGCGCTGATCCGGCTGCGGTGGACCTCGGGTGTGGGCATGGTCTCGACGATGCGTACCGCGGGCATCGCGGCGGCCGGCGGCGCCGGCAGCGTGGCGCTCACGCTGAGGGGTTCGATCAGGGCTGCGGCGCGGCGGATGTCGAACGGCAGCGCACCAACGATCAGGTCAGCGCGGCCGTCACGCAGGGCGGCTGCCGCGGTGTTGACGTCGTCGTATCCGGTCCTGATTCCTTGTGCCACAACGGTTTCAGCAGGTCCGGTCACAATGAAGGACGCCCGTTGTGTCACGTCCCGATGTCCGGCGTGCGGTAGGTGGTCAGACCCAGGCTCGACAACTGGCGGACTCCGTACTCAAAGCCGCACACCGCCACTGAGGCGGTGCCGAAGCCGTACCGGACGCCCTCGCTCAGCGGCTGTTCCACCCAGCGGGTGATCACCGAGCGGGAGAAGTGGCCGTGGCTGACGAACACCACGTCGCGCTCGCCCATGTGCTCCAGCGCGAGGTCGACCGCACGGTCGGCGCGCGCGCTGACCTCATCGACGCTCTCCCCACCCGGACACCCGTGGGTCCACACCAGCCAGCCCGGGGCGGTGGTGCGGATCTCGTCGGTGGTCAGGCCCTCGTAGTCGCCGTAGTCCCACTCGGCGAGCAACGGGGACACCTCGTCGATGGCCAAGCCGGCCAATTCCGCGGTCAGCAGCGCCCGCCGGCGCGGACTGCTGAACACGATCGGGTCGTTCAGGCCGAGATGGGCGAGGGTGTTCGCGGCCCGCCGGGCCTGCTCGCGGCCGTCGTCGAGGAGGTCGATATCGGTGCGGCCGGTGTGCTTGCGGTCCCGCGACCACTCGGTCTCGCCATGGCGGAACAGGACCAACCGGTGATTGCCGACGCTCACGTTCACCGATTGTGCCCGAACCTGGAACACTGAGTCAGGTGACCCGAGTATTGGCGGTGGCCAACCAGAAGGGCGGGGTGGCCAAGACGACCACGGTCGCCTCCCTGGGTGCGGCGTTCGCCGAGGCCGGCCAGCGGGTGCTGCTGGTCGACCTCGACCCCCAGGGCTGTCTGAGCTTCTCGCTGGGTACCGATCCGGACAAGCTGCCGGTGTCGATCCACGATGTGTTGCTCGGCGACGTCGAACCGGACGCCGCTCTGGTCCAGACGCCGGAGGGCATGACACTGCTGCCCGCCAACATCGACCTCGCCGGCGCCGAGGCCATGCTGCTGATGCGGGCCGGGCGTGAGTACGCCCTGCGTCGGGCTCTGGCCAAACTGGCCGATCACGACTTCGACGTGGTGATCATCGACTGCCCGCCGTCGTTGGGCGTGCTGACCCTCAACGGATTGACCGCCGCCGACGACGTGATCGTGCCCCTGCAGTGCGAGACGTTGGCACACCGCGGTGTCGGGCAGTTCCTGCGCACGGTGGTCGACGTGCAGCAGATCACCAACCCGGGTCTTCAACTGCTCGGTGCGCTGCCCACCCTCTACGACGCGCGCACCACCCACAGTCGCGACGTTCTCTTCGATGTCGCCGACCGATACGATCTGCCGGTGCTCGGTCCTCCGATTCCCCGGACGGTGCGTTTCGCCGAAGCCAGCGCATCGGGTTCCTCGGTGCTGACGGGCCGGAAGAACAAGGGCGCCAAGGCGTATCGGGAATTCGCCGCCGCGCTGATCAAGTATTGGAAGTCCGGCAAGAAGCTGCCGACCTTCAGCCCCGACGTCTAGCCCGGCCCGAGCCCGGCGATCGCGGCCCCGCGCTGTTCGATCACCATCGTCCCGCTGACGGCCGGGATCACCGGGCCGTCACCGGCGGGGTGGTCGACCGGGATCACCCTCTGCACGGCGCCGTCGGCGGGGTTGACGACGGCGAGTCCGTCGGCGACCGGAACCAGCAACCGGTCAGCCATCATCGTGGCCGGGCCCAGCGCGGTGGCGTCGCGAAAGGTGTAGCGGTAATTCAGTTCGTCGTCGAACACCAGCACTGCGGTCCCGGTCCACCAGGTGATGAACTCACCGGCCCGGGTCAGCGCCGGGGCGCGCCCGGTAAGCGTCGGCGGCGAGTCCAGCGGTGTCTGGGACACCACGGTGCCGGTCTCGTCGTAGACGTTCACCTGGGGTCGCGGAGTCGGCACGAACACCGCCGTCGTGGTGCCGGCCACCGCCAGCACCCGGGCTTCGGAATCGATGGCCAGGCCGGGCAAGTCGACATTTTTGGTGTCGGGTTCGTCTTCCTCCTTGGCCGGCTTGAGCAGGGTCAGTCGCAGTGTGCTGTCGTCGCGGCAGACCTCGAGCACGGCGGCGGCGGTGTCACTGGCCGCCGCCGACATCAGTGCGCACCCGGTTCCGACCCCCTGGTTGACGGGCTTGATCCGGGCGTCGATCTCGCCGTAGGACAGCATCCGCACCAGATCCGAGCGCCACAGTTCCAGGCGGGTCGGCCCGGCCGAGAGCACCGCGCTCCCGTTGGAGGTCACCACCACCTGATTGTCGGCATAGCTGGTGCGGGTCGGGCCGCGCTGGCCGGTGCTGGCCTTGATCCCGCTGACCTGGCCGCAACCGCGCGAGTCCGGGTAGACCGCGACGGCGAGGTCGTAGATGAATGACAGCGCGCACAGGTCGGTGTCGCGGGCGTAGACCCAGCGCTGCTGGCCGGTCTGCGGATCGAGGCCGGTGACGGTGCGGCCGTTGCCGGTCACCACCGTGCCGCTCACCACCACGGGCGCCAGTGTGCGGGCGCTGGTGGCCGTCCAGCGCTGGGTCAGTGCCGCCGGTACCGCATCAGCCTCGGCGGCAGTCGAGGTGGCATCGGCGGCAGGCCGGCTGATCGTCGCCCGCGCTGAGCTATGCCACCAGATGATCGCAATGAACACCGCGATGGCTGCGACGATCGCCGCGGCGGCGATGAGATCACCTTTGGTGCGGCGCTCCGGTGCGAGCAAGGGTTGTCAGTTCGGGGTCGCGCTGGCCCCGGCCGCGTTGCGCGGACGGCGACGACGCCGACGCCGCGCGGCACCCTCGCCGGCAGCAGCGGACGACTCCGGGTTCG